>NZ_JACKZS010000188.1 GCF_014222285.1 Nostoc sp. UCD121 | reverse complement strand
CCTCTGCACCTCTGCCCCTCTGGTACCCTGCCTCCCCACGCTTACCCAAGTTTCTAAGGAAGGGGTGGCAGAACCTAACAATAAGGGGCAATTTTCTAGTTCGGCCCGCCATTTGGCGACAGTGCGGGCATGGTAAGTAGGTATAGGTGAGTCTTGCTTAAAGCTGCTGTCGTGTTCTTCATCTAAAATAATTAAACCCAAGTTGGGCAAAGGCGCGAAAACGGCGCTGCGCGTACCAATGACAACTTGGGGTTCTCCGGTGAGCATAAGTCGCCAAGTGTCGTAACGTTCACCGTCGGAGAGGGCGCTGTGATAAACGCTGACTTTATTGCCAAAACGGGCACGAAAACGATCGGTTAGCTGCGGTGTAAGTCCAATTTCGGGGACTAATACGAGGGCAGATTTGCCTTGGTTGAGAAGAGGTGCGATCGCTTGCAAATATACTTCGGTTTTTCCTGAACCTGTCACCCCATGCAATAAAACTTCAGCAAATCCATCCAGTGTCTGGATTGTTTCTAAAGCGCTAGCTTGGGCAGAAGTTAAAGATTTAGCCCCATCGCCTGCTAATGCTGGGCCCTGTTCGGTTCGCAATACTTCCCGTTCTTCAATAACGATGTAACCCTTTTGTGTCAGCGTTTTGAGGATAGAAGAACTAGCATTGCAAATTTGCAGTAATTCATTTTGCCACAACTCCCCATTATGCCGCCGTAGCACTTCCAAAATCTCTCGCTGGCGGGTAGTTAAGTCGCTATCAATTGTACCTGTGAGCGTGACTGCTTTTTGCAGCTTTGGTCGAGTCAGCCGTGGCGGTTCTAAGTAGCTTTCTACTAAACCGAATCGCAGCAACTCCCGAATTCCCCGATAGGCAGATTTGACTTTTTGTTGAAGGTAAGCGAAACTATAATCCCCCGCCGGCTGCCCTTGCAAAAGTTCCCGAACTTGCCGTGCGGTTGGAGTCAAAAAAGCTGAAGGATTAGGAGATGCTAGCAAATAACTACTCCCCCCAGCTCCCCCTCCTCTAACAAGGCGAATACGACGTTGCGATCGCCCCAGCAACCCTGGTGGTAGAGCAACCCGGATTACTTGAATTAGAGGCGTATAGTAGTATGCAGCAACTCGATTGAGTAATTCCCAATAAGCACTTGGGAAAAATCCAACGCTGACTATATCTTCTACTTCCCGGATTTTTTCTGGTGCTAAATCAACATTTGGTTGTGCCAGTAACCGAATTGCGATCGCTCCTAATTGTTGTGCCCCAAATGGCACGCTCAAAATATCCCCTGGTTTTATTTCTAACTGGGCTGGCAATCGATAAGTAAATAATCCTGTACTCCCTGGACAGTCTACCAGTACTTCAACCCACCTATTAAGAGTTGTACCTGATTGGTACGATTCACTAGGTTCAGCCACCACTAAAGGAGATAATTTTATGTCATTAATATACATAGTTACTGACTTTATAGTTAAATATTTTCCTCACATAGCTGGTCAAAATTAACCTAGCTAACTAAACTCTAATTTTTTGCTTTCTTAAATTCAAATAGTATTTCCCAATACTGTTATCCTTCATAATACTTGATAAGTTTCCTCTTATGTAATCTACTAGACAAATTCGTATCAACTATACATGCAATAAATATTTGGTACCCACTATATCAATAAAAGCATGTCGGCACTTGCTGCAACAGTTGCTCTATCTACTAAATAGGGAGTAGCCTTTTTCCGCCTATCGATAGATATTCAACCCTTTCTGTATATGAGATGCTTTTATACAAATAAGATCATCCCAAAATTAAGCTGCCATTATTGTAATTTGTATCATTTGGGTAACTTGAAATTGGGAAGGCATAACCCCATCACCAGGTTTTAAATTTATCCAGTGACTTCCAAATACCTAAACAGGAAAATATATATTTAGAAAAATATATGAAAGTTTAAGAAATTTGGATGGTTAGCTGAGATTTTGATGTTTGTTCAGGTTGAGAAAGTTTGAGGGGGTTTGACATATTTGGTAATTAAGAAAAAAATGAAGAATATAATCTGTTAGAAGCCTGAGAAGAAAGTTTTGTTGGGTGCTTAGGTCAGTTACTTTATAGGTTGTATCTAACTGTAACCCGCAGGTTGTAGGTAGATATAGATTTTTATTCTTGAATAGAAATTAGTAGAAGCTTCTATTCCGACATATAAAGGGGTGCATTCGTCCATTAGGGAAAACTACCAAGCCTCAAACGAGTAGCTGTAACTAAATTATGTACCAAACAAAACAACAATCCCTAAAGGAAACTATGAACATTGTTGAATTGGGAAAAATGGAAATACTGGAGAATGCTGCTGATATTGAAGAACCATCACTCGATAGTTTAGATGCAGTGGCAGATGAAGAGCCTCCGATTGTAGTAGAAAATCTGGAATCAGATGAACGCGATGGAGATGACATGGCGGCGGCCCGCCCTTCGGGATACAATAAAACCGAGCATGATGATGCCGTCGGCGCGTTTTTTAAAGAGATGGCACGTTATCCGCTTTTGAAAGCTGATGAAGAAGTAGAGTTAGCGCGGCGAGTTAGATTTCTAGAGGAAATTAGGGAATTACAAGCTGCTTTAAACTTAAAACTAGGACATGAACCTACCAAACTAGAAGTAGCTTCCGAGCTAGGAATGACCGAAAAGCAACTAGAAAGTCGCTTGTATCAAGGTAGAGTAGCGAAACGCAAAATGATTCGCTCTAATCTGAGGTTAGTAGTTTCTATTGCCAAACGATATCTAAATCGGGGAGTGCCTTTTCTGGATTTAATTCAGGAAGGAGCAATGGGTTTAAATCGCGCTACAGAAAAGTTTGATCCAGATAAAGGATATAAGTTTTCTACTTATGCCTATTGGTGGATTAGACAAGCGATTACCAGGGCTATAGCTAACGATGCGCGAACAATCCGGCTACCTATTCACATTGTTGAAAAGCTTAACAAACTGAAAAAAGCTCAACGGGAACTAAAGCAAAAACTCTGTCGAAATCCTACCGAAGGTGAAATGGCAGAAGCTTTGGAAATTAGTGTGCAACAACTACGCCAACTACAACAGCTACGCCGTCAAGCACTTTCTCTCAACCACCGTGTCGGTAAAGAAGAAGACACGGAATTGATGGATTTGCTAGAAGATGAAGATAACCTGTCTCCAGAAGCAAAAATGAATGAAAACATGATGCGTCAGGAGATTTGGGAAGTGTTGGGTGATGTGTTAACTCCACGAGAAAAAGATGTGATTTCTCTGCGTTATGGTTTGACAACCAGCGAACCCTGTACCTTAGAAGAAGTTGGCAATATGTTCAACCTTTCCCGTGAGCGAGTGCGCCAAATTCAAAGCAAAGCGATGCGGAAATTACGCCGTCCCCACATAGCTAAACGCTTAAAAGGTTGGTTAATTTAGTTACATTCACGAAGATATTGACGCAATTCCCGTTTGTCACTTTGTTCCCATTCAAAATTCAAAAATAGATATTTAATTTTGAATTTTGAATTTCGAATTACCCGCATGGTTTGACTTAATTAGCTCCAATAATAAATTTAGGGGCTGATATATTTATATTTCTTGAGCTTCGACTACCGTAACTCTCCAAAAACGGGCTTTCTGTGACTTTTTCGGCTTTTGTTTAGTCATTATTAAAAAAATTGCACAGTTGCCTATAGACTATGGACTATGAACTATAGACTATAGACTAATGACTTCGTGTAGCAATTTGATTTTGCGTTTTGCTGAACCAACTGATTACAGCGTACTTTTTCAATTAATTCAGGGACTTGCTGAGTATGAAAAATTATCTCATGCTGTCACTGGCGATGCTCTGGCACTTAAGGAGCATTTATTTGGTTCGCACAGATATATAGAAGCGATTTTAGCAGAAACTGCTGGTCAAGCTGTTGCTTTTGCCCTATTTTTTCATAATTATTCAACATTTTTGACCAAGCCCGGAATTTATCTGGAAGACTTATTTGTTTTACCAGAGTATCGCAGGCAAGGTATTGGTAAAGCTCTTATTTCTAAAGTAGCCCAGATAGCTATAGAACGTGACTGTGGACGGTTAGAGTGGAGTGTGTTGGATTGGAATGAACCAGCTAAAGCATTCTACCGTAGTATAGGAGCATCTATATTAGATGATTGGCGAATTTGCCGTGTCACAGAAGACGCACTTACGCAGTTAGGGGCTGTCAATTGAAGAAAAATTCAGCTATTCTGAATTCAGTAGTCAGAAGAGGTTGTTGGAAAAGTGTTTTTCTCTAAACTTTAAGCACTTTTAGATCCTCACTAACCCTCTTTAAAAAGGCTATTAATTAACCAGATATTGCTTAACATTTGCGAGCCTGATCATTTATTGACGACGAAAGCAGTCAGTAAAAATACAGTGTTGGGATTAGCGTAGACACGGAGCGGCTTGTCGTCTAGACATCGCTCATAAAATGATTGTAGAAAAACATGGTTGTCAAATTAGCGTCAAGTCCGAATTTGGCAAAGGCACAAAATTTGATAATTCATATAGTACCGCCTAATTAGCTTTAGGACTTACACAAAACTTAACGCGGTAAGGGGTACTCGCGCAGGGTATTGCCCTTACCTGTAAATCCTGGTTTTGGTTAGTGTTTGCGTAAGCCGTAAGCTTAATCAAGAAACCTCTTTTAACTCTTCACCTTTTACGCTTTTCCTGCCACAACCAAATCTTTCTTCAAAAGTTCCACTGCTGCTTGATATTGCAGATCCGTTTCAGTACCAATCTGTTCGCGGTTAATTGGATCTTGGGAAATCACTTTATCTGGCTTAATACCCAGTTTGTTAATATCCCGGTGTTGAGGAGTTTCATACTTAGCAATTGTGACTGCCAACCCCGAACCATCTGATAATTCAAATAAAGATTGAATTAGACCCTTACCAAAAGTGGTTTCGCCTACCAATTGGGCACGACCGTTATCTTGGAGTGCGCCAGCGAGAATTTCGCTAGCACTGGCAGTTCCTTGATTCACCAAAATCACCAGAGGATCGTTCGTCAGGGCTGGGCCAAAGGCTTCAAAATTACCCTGAATGCCTTGTCTATTCACAGTGTAAACAATAGTACCAGAATCTAACCACTGACGGGCAATTTCAATTCCTGATTGCAATAATCCCCCAGGATTATTTCGTAAATCTAGAATGTAGGCAGCAGCGCCTTTTTTTTCTAGACTAGAAATAGCGTGTGCCAATTCCGTTGAGGCGTTGGCATTGAATTGAGTGAGACGTAGGTAGCCTATAGACGTACCTTCAGTGGAAACACGCAATTCTGAAACCACAGGGTTAAGAGCAATGCGATCGCGCGTTAATCTAATTTCCGTTTCTGGCTCTCCATCTCGCTCGATGAGGAGAGTAACAAGGCTGCCACTTGGTCCGCGCATTTTAGTTGCAGCTTCATCTAGGGTAAGATTTTTTGTGGGCACACCTTCAATTTTAAGAATGCGATCGCGTGGTCTAATCCCCGCTTTGTCTGCTGGTGAACCTGCAATAGGAGCCACTACTTCCAACTTCCCAGTCTCAGGATTTAGGACAATTTGCAATCCTACCCCAGTCAGTTCCCCAGAGGTATTGACCTTTAAGCTGCGGTACTGTTCCGGGTCTAAAAAGCGGGTAAAAGGGTCATCGAGGCTCTTAAGCATCTTCCCAATGGCCGCATAACTGGCATTTGCGTCTGTGAGCGGCTTCTCTAGAACCTTTTGCCGCACAGCCGCCCAGTTTTGATGATTAAAAGTTTCATCTAGATAAGTGCGATTAACAATTCGCCAAACTTCTGAAACCAGCTTTTGTTCGCCCGTTAAAGCCACCGCAGGCTGTGTAAGCGTACCAAACGCCAACCAAAACGCCATTAACAACGAAAATCCAACGCGAAAGACTTGTTTATTCATGAACCCCATTATCAATTCCACCTCAACCCAAATTGCCTAGAAATGCTCAGTTGTCCTGTTGTTGATGAAATCTATCTCTCGATTATGTTACTTTTTTTATAGAAGTGGTGCATTTCTCTCATCAAGTTGTTCAGTCAACTGATGCGTTGTATCCACTCACGAAAGGATAAAATCTACTTTGTGTCCACCATTTTCTGTGCAGGGGCGTAAAGAGATCGCAATATATTCCTTCTTTACAGAGTGTAAAGTTTCTGAAGGCTCTTAGCACGCTGAAAGCTGACAAGCAAACGAAATAAACTCGTCTTTACTAAAATCCCAAACTTGCTAATTGGGAGAGAAGTCACAAGAGGCGGCTTATGAAAAGTCCTTAGACAATTCTGTTGTTACCCTAGCCTGGAGCAACCCCTTGGGCGAACCCGCAGGATGCCGAAGCTGGGAACCATCAGAATTTTAGTCGCCGATTTAGAACTTCGGGATTTATCAACCGCAACCGACTTTTAGGAACTTGAGATTGTATGGCCAACGTTTCCGACTGGTTTGAGGAACGCCTAGAGATTCAGGCACTCGCTGAAGACGTTACTAGTAAGTACGTCCCTCCCCACGTCAATATCTTCTACTGCCTGGGTGGAATTACCCTGGTTTGCTTTCTCATCCAGTTTGCCACTGGATTTGCCATGACGTTTTACTACAGGCCAACAGTTACGGAAGCTTTCTCTTCAGTGGAGTACATCATGAATGAAGTCAACTTCGGTTGGCTAATTCGCTCCATCCATCGCTGGTCTGCCAGCATGATGGTGTTGATGATGATTTTGCACACTTTCCGGGTTTATCTGACTGGCGGTTTCAAAAAGCCCCGCGAACTGACCTGGATAAGTGGTGTCATCCTAGCTGTAATTACAGTTTCCTTTGGAGTCACCGGCTATTCCCTACCTTGGGATCAAGTTGGTTACTGGGCTGTAAAAATCGTTAGTGGTGTACCAGAAGCAATCCCCGTAGTTGGGGTTTTGATCTCCGACCTGCTACGCGGCGGTTCAAGTGTAGGTCAAGCAACACTAACTCGTTACTACAGCGCACACACCTTTGTGCTGCCTTGGTTAATTGCAGTCTTCATGTTGTTTCACTTCTTGATGATCCGCAAGCAAGGCATTTCCGGGCCTTTGTAATCCCAATCTATTAGCGAAAGGCAAGATTTGTCAGTTTTCAGATGAAGTTGTTTGTTTTAAACTTATGAAACACAATAAATTTAATTGCACATAAGTTCCCAAAAATAAACACTTCATCTGAAGTCCAAAGCTGTAAATCCCCTCCAGGCGGCTGATTGTAGACAAACAAAACTCCGCTTTTTGCCTCCTAGATTTGCCTAGTAGCTGATAGCCTTCACAAATGCTTTAATTTAACTTAAGCAGGAGAGCACATTTCAAAATGGCAACACAAAAAAAACCTGACCTGAGCGATCCTCAGTTAAGAGCCAAACTCGCCAAAGGCATGGGTCACAATTACTATGGTGAACCCGCTTGGCCTAATGACTTACTTTATGTCTTTCCAATCGTGATCATGGGTTCCTTCGCTGCAATTGTGGCTCTAGCTGTGCTAGATCCTGCAATGACCGGTGAACCAGCAAATCCTTTCGCCACACCATTGGAAATTTTACCAGAGTGGTACTTGTATCCAGTCTTCCAAATTTTGCGATCGCTTCCTAACAAACTTTTAGGAGTGTTAGCAATGGGTTCTGTACCAGTTGGGCTGATTCTCGTTCCTTTTATTGAGAACGTCAACAAGTTCCAAAACCCCTTCCGTCGTCCAGTTGCAACCACAGTCTTCCTCGTTGGTACTCTTGTCACCGTGTGGCTGGGTATTGGTGCTGCCTTACCATTGGATAAATCTTTGACGTTGGGACTATTCTAAATTAGTCACTACAAAGTGCTTTGACGCCTGTGAGTTTCAAGAGCATATTACAGATATGTTTTTGGAAGAAATTTACAGGCGTCAATTTTAATAGTTCAGATTGCATTCGGGATCTGGAGTTTTGGATTGAAAAGCTATCCCAAAATCTAAAATCACCAAAATTCATCAAATATAAACATTTTTCACTTAATTAACATAAGTTGCTAGTTACAACCCTCGAAATGCCAAGATCGTTCATGTTTTGTATTTTGGTAGATAAAATATCTCAATTTAGATTTTTCTACATCAAAGCAATTTGGCGAATCATGCAAAATTTAATAACTAGCAACTTGGGTTTATTTATATTTAAGTCACAGTTAATGTTTTCTATAGTGCAGCAAGACCATCTGAAGGTTAAGAGCGAACTCAGCCTCCTAAACCAGGTGCAAGAATGGTTCGAGCAATTTTGTCTGCAACATTTGTCTCAACTTGGCTGGTCAAAAACCCAACTAGATCGCCTCAATTTAGCATTAGCAGAAGGCTTTACCAACGCTGTTCGTCACGCTCATCATGCTTTACCCCCAGAAACAACCATTGAAATTAACGTTGATCTGTGGATCGATCGCCTAGAGATTAGAATTTGGGATTATGGAAAACCTTTTAATCCTGATGCGATCGCAGAGCCAGCGCCAGGTACTCTACAAGTAGGTGGGTATGGATGGTTCCTCCTCCGGCGGTTGGCAGACCGTGTTGTATACGAACGTGGTGCAGATGGTAGAAATTGCCTTCTCATCGTCAAATACTCTGTAGAAGCACAATAAGAAAGTTAAGTTAAGCCACTTACTTCAAAACAGAAGTATGAGCGGAAAAACTCTTTGCTACAAAATGTAGTTAATTGATTGATAAAAGTATACTCCTTTTTCAAGATGATTTGAATTGGAGTAATGTATTTTTTGCGTAAAATTGCTTAGTTATTGTGATTTTTTTGTAAAATCTCAAAAATATTTTTGTATAAAAAGAATTAGTGAATACAGTAAAGATAGCATTCGAGTTATATTAGCTCCCTTGTTAAGATTTGTCAGCAGTGTTGAGAGCCGGAATGTTTGTTCTCCAACAAGTGCCATTTAGTCCTTAAAGAGATAGAGATAATAGGGGACAGATTATGACTAAAACAGCCCTAATTACAGGAATAACTGGTCAAGATGGCTACTATCTCAGCCATTTGCTCCTCAACCGTGGTTATCGAGTTGTAGGATTAGTACCTCCCCATCGACAACCTAATTTGACAAAGCTGGGAACACTGGTGAATCAGGTAGAAATTTTTACGGTTGACTTGAGGGATAGTGGGGCGCTGTTGACCGCAGTTGAGCAACTACGTCCCCAAGAAATTTACAATTTGGCGGCTCCCAGTTTTGTACCCGACTCTTGGAACGACCCATTAGGAACCCTAGATTTGATCACTGGTACAGCTACCAGACTTTTGGAAGCAGTACGACAGGTTGGTTTGTCTACCAGATTTTATCAAGCCAGCAGTTCGGAAATGTTTGGCGATGTATTTAGTTCGCCTCAAGATGAGGAAACGCCTTTTCGTCCCAAAAATCCCTATGCTGCGGCGAAAATGCACGCCCACTGGACGATGGTGCATCACAGACAGCGCTATGGATTATTTGCCTGTAGTGGAATTCTATATAACCATGAGTCTCCTCTACGCGCACCTCAGTTTGTAACCCGAAAAGTTTCTTTGGCAGCCGCATCGATTAAATTGGGTTTAACTGACACCTTAGAAATGGGTAATTTAGATGCAAAACGCGATTGGGGCTTTGCGGGAGATTACGTAGAAGCTATGTGGCTCATGTTGCAAGTCGATGAACCAGAAGAGTATGTGATTGGCACTGGTAAACTGCACAGTGTTAGAGATTTAGTTGCCACAGCCTTTGAGTCTGTCGGATTGGATTGGACACGCTATATAGTTTTAAATACCAGTTTATTGAGACAAGATGAGCATTTTCAACTAGTAGCTGACCCCAGTAAAGCTAAAAGAAATCTTGGCTGGGAACCCCAAGTGAGCTTTGAGGAACTTTTAGAAAAAATGGTAAAAACAGATTTAGAGCGGTTACAAAGCGGTGCCATCGCACCTTTAACCCAAGTGTAAATAACCTAATATGCATATCACTAAAGTGACACAAAATCTAAAGGTAGGTGATAAAGTTAACCAAAAAACTAACCATGTCTTCGTGTTTTTAGAAATTTTTGCCCACGAAGGTGGTATTCAATCATATATAAAAGATATTTTCCGTGCCTATCTGGGATTGAGCCAAGCTTACAAGGCGGAAGTTTTTTTGCTACGAGATAGCCCTGATAGTTTAAATCCATTTGAAGCCGAGAACTTAAAATTTCATTACTTTAAAAATCAGTCTCCTCATTTGGGGAGATTGCAAATGGCAGCAGCTTTACTCAAGTGTCTATTGCAAAACCGTCCGCAGCAAGTTTTGTGTGGTCATATTAATTTAGCAGTATTAATCCAAACTCTTTGCCAGCCCTTGGGGATTCCTTACACCGTGCTAACTTACGGCAAAGAAGTCTGGGAACCTCTAAAAAATCAAGAACGCCGCGCCCTGACATCAGCAGATAAAATTTGGACAATTAGCCGTTACAGCCGCGATCGCGCTTGTCTTGCCAATGGTCTAAACCCCAAAATGGTAGAGATGATGCCTTGTGCAATTGATGGGGATAAATTTACTCCTGGTTCCAAGCAGCCAGAATTCGTTCAGAAATATGGTTTAACTGGTTCTAAGGTGTTAATGACAGTAGCACGCTTATGGTCAGGAGATATTTACAAGGGTGTAGATGTCACAATTCGGGCATTACCACAAATTGCTCAGGTTTTCCCAGAAGTGAAATATTTAGTAATTGGTCGCGGTGATGACCAACCGCGATTAGCGCAGCTAGCAAAAGATTTGGGTGTGAGCGATCGCATCGTCTTTGCGGGTTTTGTTGCTACAGAAGAATTAATGCAACATTACCGCCTTGCTGATGCCTATATCATGCCTTCGCAAGAAGGCTTTGGCATTGTTTATCTAGAAGCAATGGCTTGTGGAGTACCGGTCTTATCCGGTGATGACGATGGCTCGGCTGACCCCTTGCAGGATGGTAAACTGGGATGGCGAGTACCACACCGGAATGCTGATGCTGTAGCAGCAGCTTGTATAGAAATGCTTCAAGGAAATGACCAACGATGTGATGGAAAGTGGCTGCGAGAACAGGTGATCGATCTGTTCGGCATAGATGCCTTCCAACAGCACTTGCAAAAAATGCTTCTATCCTCAGTCATCAAGTCATCAAGTCAAAATGACAAATGACAAATGACCAATGACTAAAATCGCTATCCTAGAAGGAGAGCAGGACGACATTTAAAAAATGAGCTTTAAGTCATTTCAATTGAATCTTTTAAATCTCCGGCCTTGGCTCACCCTGCTAGCAGTTGTTTGGTTGCTGGCATCACTGGGCTTGGGTTGGTTGGTTAATTCGTTGCTAATTATTGTCGGGTTGCTGTTTTTAGCACCCATTGTGGCTTTTTTTGGCTTTCGTTGGTGGCTGCAACGCAACTTGGTTGCTGACCAGTGTCCCGTCTGTAGATATGAATTTACGGGTTTAAACAACAGTCAGTTACAGTGTCCTAACTGTGGTGAGTCGCTGCTAGTACAAAATAGTCATTTTCAGCGCTTCACACCAGAAGGCACAATTGATGTCACTGCTGTCGAAGTTCCAGCCAAATCGCTGGAAGATTAGTCATTGGTCATTAGTGATTGGTTATTAGTAAAAGACAAATGACTAATGACTATTTGTTTTGTTGTGAGATTGAGAGGGTGTAGTTAAACTGCTGCTGGGATAGTTCGCCCACATGCACCGTGTATCTTCCGGCTTGCCAGTAACCAGGAAGCTCTGCCTTGCCTCCAGAAGAACTATCTGCCATTACACAAAAACGTCCCCCTGGCCCGTCGATCAACAGCGTTGGCTTCCCTTGACTTTCTACTGTTAATCGTAAATAAGGTAGTGACTCTGTAACCTGGATAACTTGGCTAGGTTCAGTAGTAATATTGCCACAATTACTTTTGACAGTTCCCCCAGACTTTCCGTTCAAAACCAGTGGATCTGGCTGGAAAGCCCGATTTATTTGGACATTTGGTGTCTGTGCCAAATTAGCCTCAGTAAAAACCAAGCTCATCACCAAAGATATGGGAATAATTGCAAGTAGCCGAAGCGTTTTCATTTTAATTAATGCTCCAAATTTTTCAGAGCAATATTGTTACACAGTCTAATTTAATTTGACGATCTCAATTTATCTTGGTTCCAAAAACTGCCGTATAACCTAATACCATTAAATTAAAAATTGTTTATGAAGATGGGATGTAGAGATGTTGCTAAGTAAAGGCTCTATATTTATCAGGCAAATTAACTCATATATCATGATGGCTGGCGATCGCTTCTCTACTAAAATATTTAACCACCAGTAGAATAAACATTCGCCTAAAAAGCCTTATTTTTTACATTTTAGAAACGTAAAATTACTGTAAAAATTAGATAAATTACCAGACAATAACAAAAAAACATAATTTTTACCTGTCAGAAGGGTATTACACACACAGACATTAGCTAAAATCACTAAGGCAACCACCAAAAATAAAATTTAGTTGGTCTGTTGTCGAATAAATATGCTAACTGAGGTAGATAAAGATTTATGAATCCTCAACCAGAAGAAGACTTACAGCGTCGCCTCGATAAGTTAGAGGCAGAAATTAATTCCGCACCTGGAGCGGTTACTCAACCACAAGGAGACAAACAGATGCCTCAGTCTGTTTTTGCCAACTTGAGCTTGCAACTGGAGCGATTTAAGATTTGGTTCAACGGCTTATCTGGGACAAAAAAGCTGGTAGTTTCGGGTGTGACGCTGCTAGTCGGCTTGGCGATGCTGCAAACAGTGTTTAAACTAGTTGCATCTGTAATAACTCTGGCACTTTTAGCAGCGTTAGTGTATGTTGGATACAAATTTTTTGTGTCTAGTAGCTTTCAACGTAAGCAATAAGTTGATATGCAATTACTTGGCAATCTGCCTGGAGGTATGAGAGTCAGGAGCCATAATACAAAAGGCTCCTGACTCTCATAACTCCTAAATTTTATTTCAATATGCTTTTCTTTTTGCCGATTAGCTTGGTCTATTTTAATTGTGCCGATCGCGGCGTAAAAATAATATCGAAGGGAATTATCTAATGACATCACCAATTGTGAGGAGAAATAGTAATCAATCTGGTCAGTCAAAAGAACCGGAAAGAGCCAGTTCAATGTTGCTAGCAAGTAGGCGTTTTGCTGCTTGGGCGGCTGAAATCACACTAGTGGTTGCCAGTGGGTTGATTCCCTTCGGTATTGGTGTTTATGTCAACTCTAGAAGCGATCTGAACCGAGTACCTCTTAACCCCGTGCTAGTAGTTACAGAAAGAGCGATCGCTAGACCCCTAGCTCTGCCTGTGAGCTATGGCATCCGTAACGTGGCATGGCCAACTAATATTTTGTGGACAATCGCCCTGTTAGCGCCTGTAACCCTTTCGTGGTGGCAATTATATTTACTTGCTAAAACTGGTAGGACAATTCCGAAACGTTGGTTCAAAGTGCGGGTTGTTAACGAGCAAGGGAAGCCGCCCGGATTAGGGGCAGTTGTCATTAGAGAAGGAGTTGGACGTTGGACTGTACCTATTTCCATTGCCTATCTGCTGTGGCGCTACAGCTTTGCTTTTCCTAACTTAGGATTATTCACATTTTTGTCTTTATTAATGATTGTGGGTGAAGGGATCGGCTTACCGTCGCGCCCGGGTCGTCGCGCCTTGCACGATCAACTTGCAGGCACTCATACAATAGATGCGACTCGTCCCTTACCATCCTCACTCTTAGCTAACAACAGACAAGCTCAATCTGCTGACGGTAATAATGAAGCAGAAGGGCAAGAAGAATTAGCGGCAGCCGAAACCACCCAGTCGCCCAACCTGTGGCGGCGGATACAGCAAAATCCTAACCTGACTTTGTTTGGGGTGGGACTAACGAGTATGACGGCCGTGTTGGCAACTTTAATCGGCACTCAAGTTTATATCCAAATTCAACAATCCCAGCGAGCAACTAAGCAAATTAATAGCCAACAGTTCCTCGAACTTGTCAAACAATTAACTCCCAACTCTGGGGCGACTAATGAGCAACGCCAAAGTGCAATTCTGGCTATGGGTGGTCTTAACGATCCCCAGTCCATAAAATTTCTGGCAGATTTATTGGTTAGCGAAACCAACCCTAGCCTACTGGATACGATTCAACAATCTTTGACAAGTGTCGGGCCCCAAGCTATCCCCGAATTAAAAAATAAGAATCAGTTTTTGGTTAGCGAACTGGAGTCTGTGGGAAGTGCTGCAACAAAAGAGCGGGAATTGCGACAAGGGCGGCTACAGAGAAACCAGAGAACAATCAACAAAATTCTCTCTGTGTATAGCGGAAAAATGGAAGGCGTTGACCTTAGTAGCACCCAATTAGGTCAAAGCGGTACTCCAGGAAGTTCATTCTTCAACTTGGTAGTAGACAACCTTGATTTATCAGGAGTTAAGTTTAAATCTGCAAATCTTAACCAAGCCAGCTTTAAGGGCAGCCGCTTTCGGGGTACAGGTGAAGATGGACGCTGGGATACCTACGACGATGTAATAGCTGATTTAAGCCAAGCTCAGTTGCAGCAAGCCAATCTTACTGATGCGAACCTCAGTCGCGTCTTGATGAACCGGATCGATTTGAGCCGCGCCACTCTCAACAGAGCCAACTTATCCAACGCGCGTCTATATGACGCTAAACTCAACAGCACCCAACTAGTAGGAGCCGATCTGCGAAACGCAGTTTTGGAAAGAGCCAGCTTAACTGGGGCTGATTTAGGTGACGCTAAATTGAACGAAGCCAATCTTTACGCTGCCCGTTTAGGTCGTGTCACTGCTATAGGAACGCAATTATCCTTTGCCAACTTAACTAACACTGATTGGCAAGGAGCAGATTTATCAGGAGCCTATTTAGATCGTGCTAATCTCAGCAATGCTAACCTGAGCGCCACTCGTCTTGCTGGTGCTGTTTTGCGTTCTGCCCAGATGGAAAACGTTAACTTACAAAATGCTGACTTAAGTCTTGCAGATTTACGGGGAGCAAATGTAGCAGGAGCAGATTTTAAGGGGGCAATTCTCGCCCCTAGCAAAGAAGATCCAGCAGATCAATTTGTCAAAACCCCAGATTTAGGCTCAGTATCTGCCGTAGTCCAAGGGGTTGATTTTTCTCAAGCGAAAAATTTAGATTCCAAGCAATTAGCATACATTTGTACTCAAGGGGGCATTCATCCTCGTTGCCCGTAGAATGGAAGGGGAGCAGGGGGGCAGGGAGCAGGGGAGGCAG
>NZ_JACKZS010000187.1 GCF_014222285.1 Nostoc sp. UCD121 | reverse complement strand
TAATTAACCTTTCATTTATACTTACTAAACCTACAGGGACTACGACTTATGCTTTTAATCTTTTACCTCACTTAAAATCACTTCACCCAACACTTTTAACTTCACAATATTTTCCTAACTATAATTCCTATCAAACTCCTGTAAATCAAACGTCAGAACAAGGTATTAAAGGTCATTTACGCCGCCTGAGATGGACACAATTTAAACTACCAAAAATTTATAATAGCCTCAAATCTAGTCTTTTATTCTCCCCACTTCCAGAAGCACCTCTTTATACCAATTGTCGTTTTGTAATCACGTCTTTTGACATGATACCGTTGCGCTTTCCCAAACGCTTTTCACCACTCATACCTTACCACCGCTACTACACTCCCCAAGTTCTTAAGCAAGCGCAACACATTATTTGCATCTCCCAGACTACGGCTGAGGATATCACTAACTTTTACGGAATTCCTGCAAACAAAATTACGCCCATTCCCCTCGCTTACGATCGCACTCACTTTCGCCCTCTCAATCTACCCACCCGCAACTACTTTCTCTACATTGGCCGCCAAGAGCCTTACAAAAATATACAGCGGCTGATCGCTGCTTTTGCTGCGTTACCAAACTGCAAAGACTATGAACTATGGTTAGTAGGACCCAGTGATTCGCGTTACACCCCAACTTTAAAATCGCAAGTTGCGGAACTATCTATAACTAATCAGGTAAAGTTCCTAGACTATGTACCATATAGCGAATTGCCAAAAATCATCAATGAAGCGATCGCTCTGGTTTTCCCCAGCCTCTGGGAAGGCTTTGGTTTACCTGTCCTCGAAGCAATGGCTTGTGGCACTCCTGTCATTACCTCCAATCTCTCCTCCTTACCAGAAGTGGCTGGAGACGCGGCGATTCTGATTGATCCATACAACACTGGAGAAATTACAGAGGCGATGCAGGCGATCGCAACTGATTCGGCACTGCGATCCCACCTTTCTAGCCAGGGTATCACTCATTCGCAACAATTCAGTTGGGAAAAAACAGGAAAAGCAACCGTCGAAGTATTATCCCGTTACATATAAAAAATAACTAAAGCGAGAATTTAGATACCAGGATTTAGGATTTTGTCCAGATTTCAGATTATCTTGACTATTGACTCATAATTAATCCTCAATCCCTATGAAAGCACTAATTCTTTCTGGCGGTAAAGGTACACGCCTACGTCCCCTAACTTATAGCGGAGCCAAACAACTCGTACCAGTTGCTAATAAACCTGTTTTATGGTATGGCATTGAAGAAATGGTCGCTGCTGGGATTACTGATATTGGCATTATCATCAGCCCAGAAACTGGAGCAGAAGTCCAAGGGAAAACCGGAAATGGAGAATACTTTGGAGCAAACATCACCTACATTGTCCAAGAGCAGCCGCTCGGACTTGCTCACGCCGTCCAAATTGCCCATCCCTTTTTAGAAAATTCTCCCTTTGTCATGTATTTGGGCGATAACCTGATTCAACTAGGGGAGTTACGTTACTTTCTGCAACAATTTAGTCAACAACAGCCAGATGCTCTGATTCTCTTGCGTTCAGTTGCCAACCCTAGCGCCTTTGGTGTGGCTGAGGTAGATGATACAGGACGGGTATTACAGTTAATTGAAAAACCCAAAGTTCCTCCTTCAAATCTGGCATTAGTAGGGGTTTATTTTTTTTCTTACCTCATCTTTGATGCGATCGCAAATATCCAACCTTCTGCCAGAGGCGAACTAGAAATCACTGATGCTATTCAATACCTAATTAATCAGAATAAGCAAGTTTTAGCATATAATCTTCAAGGTTGGTGGCTTGACACTGGTAAAAAAGATGACTTATTAGAAGCCAACCGATTGATTCTCGATACCTATCTGACAGCATCAGTTCTTGGCGAAATCGATGCCCAAAGTCAGATTATTGGACGAGTCCAAATCGGGGCAAAATCTAAAGTAATTAACTGCACAATTCGGGGGCCAGTAGTCATTGGTAGCAATTGTCATTTAGAAAACTGCTTTATTGGCCCTTATAGTAGCATTGCCAACAATGCGACACTTGTTGATACTGATTTAGAACACAGCGTGATTTTAGAAGGCGCTAAAATTGCCGGAATTCATCAGCGCATTATTGATAGTGTGATTGGGCAACGGGCACAATTGACTCTTGCACCTCGCCGCCCCAAAGCCTTACGATTTCTAATTGGTGATGACTGTCAAATTGAACTAACCTGATTTACTTGTTGAAAAGAGGAAAAGCCACGGTCGAAGTGTTACCTACTAGCTGTAAAATACAAGCATTAAATTACTCTCACAATTAACACTGTGGTGGGTTACTCAAAATAATATTGATGAGTATCGTACAGACCAAAATTCCTGAAGTTATACAACTCGAACCCAAGGTATTTGCAGACGATCGCGGGTTCTTTTTTGAAGCCTACAACGATCGAAAATTTGCCCAAGATACTGGTATTATTGCCAACTTTGTCCAAGATAACCACTCTTGCTCTAAACAAAACGTTCTGCGGGGATTGCATTACCAAATTCAACAGCCCCAAGGTAAACTTGTCCGGGCTATTGTTGGCACTATCTTTGACGTAGCTGTAGATATTAGAAAAAGTTCAGCTACCTTCGGTAAATGGGTGGGTTATGAACTCAGTGCTGAGAACAAACGCCTACTATGGATACCACCAGGCTTTGCTCACGGGTTTCTTGTGCTTTCAGAAATAGCCGAAGTTCTCTATAAAGCTACAGATTACTACGCACCCCAAGGCGATCGCACAATTTTATGGAACGATCCAGATTTAGCGATAGATTGGCCTGTGGGTGGGACACCGATTTTATCAGCTAAAGACCAAGCCGGGAAACCTTTGAGAACTGCTGAAGTATTTGATTAAGTAGTCATTGGTCATTGCTCATTGGTCATTGGTCAGATACCCAGCCTCTTGCTATACCCTAAGCTTACTTTTATAGTGTGCGGAAAAACTTTGTCTTTCATCGAACTAATTCAAACCACGTTAAAGAGTGGGCGTGGCTTCTCTTGGACAAATGACAAATGACAAATGACAAATGACTAAATCAATTTTGCTGATTGGTAGCAACGGTCAAGTGGGTAAGGAACTAGAACAAATCCTCTCAAGCTATGGCGATGTTATCTCAGTAGCACGCCCAATAGTAGACCTTGCCCAACCCGATAACCTCCGCAACTTTATTAGAGCAAAGCAGCCGCAAATTATCATTAACGCTGCTGCTTACACTGCTGTGGACAAAGCAGAAAGCGAATCCGAACTTGCGATCGCTATTAATGCTACTGCACCCCTAATTATTGCCCAAGAAAGCCAAAAATTAGGAGCTTTTCTAATTCATATTTCAACCGATTATGTTTTTGATGGTAATGGGTATCGCCCTTACCAAGAAACCGATGCAACTAATCCATTGAGTGTTTATGGTAAAACCAAGCTTACTGGAGAAGAAGCAATTCGGGAAGCCTGCGCCCATCACCTCATCCTCCGTACTGCTTGGGTTTATGGAACCTTTGGGAAAAGTAATTTTGTCAAAACAATGCTGCGACTAGGAGCAGAGCGCCAAGAACTCCGTGTTGTCGCCGATCAAATTGGTAGCCCGACTTGGGCGCAAGATATAGCCGCAGTCATCGCCCAGACGATTCCCCAGTTAACCCCAGAAATTAGTGGCACTTATCACTACACTAATAGCGGCGTTGCTAGCTGGTATGACTTTGCAGTTGCCATTTTTGAAGAAGCCCAACAGCTAGGCTTCCCTTTGAAAGTTGAACGGATTGTCCCCATTACATCTGGCGAATATCCTACACCAGCCAGTCGCCCAGCCTATTCTGTGCTTGCTTGTGGAAAAATTTCAGCAATTCTAGGGAATTATCCCCCCCATTGGCGACAAAGACTTCGGCAAATGCTCACAGAATTGAGAATTGGGCATGGGGAATTATGAGAGAGGTGACAGGTGGTATGGAATAATCTGTACCCTGTAACCTATTCCCTTCTTCACTCCCCATTCGCTATTTCTTTTGACTTTTTAATACTCCCGTTTCATGTTGTATTGGCAAAACATCTAAAATATCAGTTTGGGAACAATATTTTAAATCATCTAGACAGTCAAGACGCAACAATCGTTGGCCGTGACTAGCTTGGTGGAATAATCCTAATAAGTTATCTTGCCACTGAGAGTAAAGAGCGATCGCACCAACCACTTCATCGTTACCAGCTAGTTCTTCTGGTGACAACTGTGTTTGTTGTAAAATACTATGAGCGATCGCACCCGCACAAACTGTATCCTCTAAAGAAAAGCTACCTTCCCAACCGGAACCGACAATCCACACTGTCTCTGGTTGCTTCTCCAGAATAAATTGCACTACCGCCGCCCGGTTAATCAAGGCTGCTGCTAATAGATTTGGGGAGTCTTGTACCCGTTGTAAAGCACGAGTGCCATTAGTGGTACTGATAAACAACCGTCGCCCCTGCACTAATTCTGGTGTGCAATCGAGGGGAGAGTTACCCAACTCAAAGCCAGGTACTTTCGCGCCACCGCGTTCTCCAGCTCGCAGCCGTTTTTCAGCGGGCCATTTTTCGCTAACTTCAACTAACTTATCTAAATCGCTGAATACTTGTACAGCTTCGCCTCCAGCTGCCAAAACTGTCGCTATTGTGCTAGTAGCCCGCAAAACATCGACAGCGATCGCACATTCTGGCGCTTTACCCGTTGGAGTCAATTCAGGAGTGTGGTATACAAATAGCTTCACGTGCTGGATACACCTGCTTTAATACAACTGCCGCAAATAACATTCTACCCAGTTGGTGACACTAACTATAGTTACAATTACTCTCAGGGATTTTTTGAGCATCAGAATGCACTATGTAACCCATTCAATATATAAACACTCAAAAAGTTTACTTTTATGCCTATAGACTTTCAGACTTACTGCATTATCCTGTAATCTAAAACAAGAACAGACTTTCTAAAGCTGTATTTGGCATTCCAAGTTAGCACCACTACGCATACTGACTAACCTAGCCAAATAAAAACCGAAATTTTCACCTCCACTCCGCTTATCCAAAATCTCAAATCGAAATCGCTATGGCACCTTTACCAGACTACCGCCCTAAACAACTATCTTTAGGCCCCTTAGAAGCGGAAATTTTAAATATCATCTGGGAACTTGGTTCAGCCACAGTCAAGGATGTACACGATCGCATTTTGACCGATCCCAACCGCGAATTAGCCTATACTTCTGTCACTACCGTTTTACGTCGCCTCACTGATAAAGGTTGGTTAGCCTGCGATAAAAAAGAGCGGGCATTTTATTGGCGGCCAATGCTGAGTAAGCAGCAATCAGATGTTATCAAAGCTCATGAGCAGTTACAGCGATTTCTGGCGGTGGGGAACCCCGATGTTATTGCAGCCTTTGCTGATAGTCTGGATGAAGCAGCTAGTGAGCAAATAGCAGCGATCGCCAAACGGATTCAATCTGCACGCCAAGCCAGGGAGGAACAATGATGCATCTGATAATGATTTTGAATGCTTTGGCAGTCGCCTGGTGGTTAAGATCCGCTTGGAATCAACATCAAGGCAGTTGGAGTCGGCGGTGGCAGCGATCGCTATTTTTGTTCCTCTTCCCGCCCTTGCTAATTTTCATGACTGCGATCGCTGTGCTGTTCATGGGGCCTCAAGGGCAAATGGGCGGCATGTATACAGGCTCAATTAGCTATTTACTAGCATTAATTTATTTGGCATTTTTTGCCATTTCATGCATTAAACTTGCCTTCCAGGGTTGGCAGTCTGTAGAATCTGCCCGTAACTGTCCTTTAGTAAATGTTGGCGATAGACGAGCCAGACTGCTGCAAACAGGCGCGTTGTTTGCTGGTCAAATCGGTTTTTGGCAACCAGAGCTAGTGGTTAGCCAAGGATTAGTACAAACTCTCTCACCGGCTCATTTAGAAAGCGTCTTAGCCCATGAGCAAGGGCATCACCATTACAGGGATACGTTCTGGTTTTTCTGGCTGGGTTGGGTACGTTCTTGCACCGCATGGTTGCCAAATACAGAGCCTTTGTGGGAAGAACTGTTAGCTTTGCGCGAACTTCGTGCTGATGGTTATGCAGCATTGCAGGTAGACCCTCTGGTGTTAGCAGAATCACTTTTATTAGTGGTAAGTAGCAGCCCCGTTTTATCAGAAATTTGCTGTGCTGCATTGGGTTCCTCTGGTGCAGATCGTTTAGAACAAAGAGTAGAAGCTTTATTAGCACCACCAGAAGCAACCCCAGAAGCTCAATTACAATCCTGGCATGGCTTTTTGTTGGCGTTCCTGCCTTTACTGACTGTGATATTTCATAGTTAAGTTGAATTTATAGCAGGGAACAGGCAATAGGCAATAGGCTTGCAAGTGTCTTGATGTCGGCGTTTTACGATCAGTTTATGTTCTAAACGTATATTTCAACTGCTATAAAAAGCTACTACAGCCCAAAGCTGCAACGGTAGCGACATGGGTCGTGTCTGTAGCAACTTCTGCCTTCCCTGTAGTAACTTCTGCCTTGACGTTTCCGTGTTTCGCGCAGGCTGTAGCAACTTCTGCCTTCCCTGTAGTAACTTCTGCCTTGACGTTTCCGTGTTTCGCGCAGGCTGTAGCAACTTCCGCCTTCCCTGTAGTGACTTCCGCCTTGACGTTTCCGTGTTTCGCGCAGGCTGTAGCAACTTCTGCCTTCCCTGTAGTGACTTCCGCCTTGACGTTTCCGTGTTTCGCGTAGGCTGTAGCAACTTCCGTCATGACTGTAGCGACATTGGTTATGTCTGTAGCGATGTCGGTTGCCACATCACGATGAAAATTTTGAATATAGCGGTTCCCAATTGCATGAAATACAGACCTAACCCCCAGCCCCTTCCCTTCAAGGGAAGGGGAGTAAGATTCAAAGCCTCTCTCTTTTTAGGAGAGAGGTTTGGAGAGAGGTCAAAAATGTACTGCACCCAAGCGAGAACCACTATAGGGTTGTTATATTACTCTTCTTCTAGCAACTGTTCTATATATTTTTGTACTAAAGGCACTTGAAAAGCATTGCCTTCTGGAGTCAAGATTTCTTTTCGCGTTAGTTTGCGGACAACGCCTTTGTCTTGCTGTGTGGGAGTTTCCCCGTAGATTATCCGGCGCAGGAGAGAGCGATCGCTATCTGCTAAACTCCTCCATAATTCCCGAAAATACTGATCGCCTCGCTCAAGTACAACAGGTATAACTTCTTGAACATCCTGTGCAGTAGCTATTGCTGTATCTGCTTCTCGCCTGTTTCTTCTGATATCGCGGTTTAGCAACTCCACCACCTCATAACACACCAGCTGAACGAGATAAGGTTGACAGCGAGTAAGTTGGATAATTTCATCTACAGCAGTTGGTTCATAGATATTGCGGAAGTTCTCTACTGGCTGTTGAATCAAATCGCGGGCTTCTAACTCGTGCAGGTAAGTCATCCGCAAAGCACGGGTGTTAATTAGATAGTCACTCCAGTAATCATCAAGTTCAGATAACTCCTGTGAACCACTAAAAAGTAAAATCCACTTGCGTTGGTGTTGCAGCAGGTTACGGATAAAATTGAGCGGCGCACGGCTGCTTGTTGCTTTCACTACCTCACCCAGGCGTTCATATTCATCTAAACAGAGAAGAAATTGCTTACCAGAGTTGTTGCGTTCTATTTCTGCTAACCAAGTTTGCAGCGCAGGAAATGGATCTTCAGCTAGTTTATTGGCATCTGGATTAGGCAAGAATACTTTGCGGGGTAATCGCCGTGCAGCTTCGATAATTTGTTGAGCTAAATTCTCAGCCAATCCTTTTAACGTTGTGGCTGATGCTGCTCCTTGTAAATCTATCAGCAAAGGTACAATATTTGCTTGTATTCTGTAAGGGAGATATTTCAGCGCTGAAGTTTTCCCTGTTCTCCGTCCACCATAGAGTAACAACACTGGCGGTTGCTCAGAAAGCGCCAAAGATTCGATTTCCCGAAATATGTCAATTCGCCCTTTGAAACGATTCTTTGCTGTTTTGGGGTCTAGCGAATTACCAGCAATATAAACTTGCCGAATTTCTTTTGATTGCTGTGCCTGTTCCTCTAAAGTGCGTTGCGCCGTTTCTAATATAGTTAGCCAGCTTTGTGCAGTGTTACCAAAAGAGACAGCAACGCGAGCATCTTTTGTCAAAGCTAGACTTTGCCCCAGTTGGCGTAATGCATTGATGGGAATGTTCAGTAACTCATATTTACGATAATGTGAAGTTGCTTCCTCTGATGCCCGTACATTCTGGCTGATTTCTAAAAATTGGGGTAGTACAGTGCCAAGTTCCTTTGGTGATGGTGAGGGAATCCAAGCTAGTTGGTTGGCAATCTCTACAATATCGCTCAACCTTTGACAACGGTTGACAATATCTACAGCAATACCAGAAATTGCCTGTGCTGCAACTTTTTGCTGATTGGTGGATGTAATTAGATAATTAATAGTCTCACGGGCAGCGATTGGGTCCTTTCGATAAGCCTCTACAATCATCACATCCATGAAAGGCAGAGGCAAAATAATCAATTCATCAAAGCGAGGCGGCAGATATCGCAAACAATTTACCCGCTTTCCATTGCTAGACAACAAGAACAGGGTGAGTATCCATAGTAATTCTGGCAACCAGAAGTAAACCCGCAACACACCCAAAATCCACACCACGCCGAACCCCACGCCGAATGCCACACCTACTGCCACACCTACTGCCACGCCGAACCCCACGCCTAGCACCACACTCAACACCACGCCTACTGCCACGCCTACGGCCACACTGAACACCACGCTTACCGTCACGCCGAATACCACACCTACCGCCACGCCAAACACCATGCCTCCTGGCAGGCCTCCTGCCAGGACTCCTCCCAAGCCTACTGCCACGCCTCCCGCCAAGCCTATCACCAAGCCTACCGCCCCACCGAACGCCATACCGAACGCCACATCGAACTCCACGCTTGATAAAAATTGATATGTTAAAAACATGCTAAGGACAGCAACAAGCAAAATAACTAGCCTATTTTTATTACCACCACGGTTTACAACTCTTCCTATAAACCAGCCCACCAAGAAAATACAGCTTTTAAACCAGTTAAATGACTCACCACTAATAAGAGTGTAAACTGGTGCTACCAGGAACACGGCAAACATCGGGACTACAGCAGTTAGCCACCAAACTTGCCCAGCATAGCGACGCAGGCGGGGGTTAGTACGAAACTCAGTCCGTTTAGCAAAGGGGTCATCTGTCGGCTTTAGTTCTGGATGGATATCGCGCAGCCAACGTTCAAAGGTAAAAGGCTTGAAGTAAATCCAATACAGCAGGCGCACACATTCAGCCACATAATTCCAAAAGCCTGATGCTGGAGACGTGTTACTCATTGCTACTTTATCCCCAGCTTGTCGCGCACATAATCCCAAACTTCATTCCAGTCCACCACACCCACCAAAACCAAAACTGGTAAAAGCAGCATGACTAACCCAGTAATCCAGTTGCCGATATCACCTACAGTTACACCAATGAATTGGGGTATCTTACCTAGACGCACTGGTAAATCCCAAACTAACCGACGCAGCCATAATTGCCATCGCTGTCCCTTGGATGGGGATTTAGCTTTAGTAAGCTGTAGTTCAAACTGCTGTTTAGCCCACTTGATTGCCTTGCCTTGTTGACGTGCTTCCCACAAATAGTAACCAGCCAATTGCAACTTGTAAGGATGACGATCGCCCCATTGCTGGGCATGATTCTGTTCGTCTACACTCAAAGCTGCACCATTTGTAGAGCGAGTTGGTAAGCGCGACAGTTCAATAGCCTCGTCTGTAGTTAGTTCATTCAAAGAAATCGTGTGACCAATATTGAAAAAACTAGAGACAAACCGATGCTCGTTAGCATAAACATCCAGTTGTTTACGCGAAGCCACCACTAGCATCAAGGCATTGCTATCCATCAGCGATCGCAAATTGTCATAAAATCCATTATCGAATTTATCGGGATATTTCAAAAGGCTTTCAAAATCATCCAAACAGAGAACGGGTAGCTTTCCTTGCTGTTTCCATTGCTTAACCGCATCTGAAAAAGCTTGCCGATTAAGCGGTTTAGTCTTCCAACAATTTTGCAGACTGCGTTGTTGCCATCCCTGAACGTGATTCAGTAAACCTTCAGCCACAGCCTCATAGAAACCCGTTTCAGTTTGGCAATCTACACCCCGTAACGGTAGGTAAATTACCACATAACTATTGCTGTTGTTTAATACTCGCTGCTGCCAAGTCAGAACGAAATAATGCAGCAACGAAGATTTACCAATGTGCTTCTCGCCAACTATATTAATACTTGTAGGCTGATCGCCCTTCATCCGAGATGCGATCGCGTGTAATTCATCTTTACGACCGACAAACAGCCTGGGATCTTCAATCATCCCCGCAGCTACAAAAGGATTGGCAGGCAGCGCTCCAGAAGTCATGTAAAGCGTTATCCTAGTTTCAGCAATTTAAGTGCAATCACCTAAAAGAATAGCACTAGCCCGATAATGTCTTTGCGATCTAGTTCTTGGGTATGTGGTTTTGCCATATCATGACAAGCCACAAAGCTTTTTAACACGAGATTTAAAACTAAATCATTTCAATCTGTGATACGGAAATCTAAATTTTGTGTGTAGGCTGCTTTGAGTAAAGACTACAGTTACAACAATGAGACTCAAAATCTTAGAGCAAACTCAAACATTATTGAAACTACAACTTAAGCCAGCAGCCATCCTCTACTGGTTCTTTGGCGGATTATTTGTGGCAGGAGGCGTTTTATTGATCGCGACACTGGCAAAGACAACTACATTTACTTGTAATCGGGTTGAACCTACTCAAGAAAGTTGCCAATTAATCACCAAAAGTATTTTAAAATCTCAAGTTAAAACTTGGAATCTCAAAGAGGTGATAGGTGCAAAACTAGACACTAATACTACTGGGAATAGTTATCCCTTGGTACTTATGACAAGTAATGGTTCAATTCCGATAGATTTAGTAAATGCAGACAGCACTCACAAGGAATCAAAGGCTAGACAAATTAATGCCTTTCTTAAAAACTCACGAGAACCAAAATTAACAATTCATGAAGATAGTCGTTTGTGGACTTATCCTCTAGGTTTATTCTTGATTGCAAGTGGTGCTGTATGCATTATTTATATGCTGATGAATGGCATAATCATTTGCATTTTCGATAAAACCCTTGACAAAGCGACTATCGAACGAAAAGGTTGGCTTGGGCAAAAAGTTACTGAAGCTAAACTCTCAGAAATATCAGGGCTGAACATGGATGCAGTCACAATTGACACAGTAACAGGCACAAGTTCAACTAGTTATAATATTGTCTTAAACTTGGTATCTGAGAAAAATATTTATTTGGCTGCTGGCCCAATGTTTACTGCTACAAGTGCAGAACAAACCATTGATGCGATCGCCAGTTTCCTGAAACTAGATTAACCTGAAAGCAACCCCTTTAGAACCCTTCCTAAATACTCATACTGCTCTAAAGTATTGTAAATCTGTGCCGAAATCCTTACCAACAGCCGAGGTTTTTCCGGCCACGGCATCACCTGCACTTGAATACCAAACTTATCAAACAATTCATCATGTATAGACATGAAATCGCGATTTTCCAAAGTCGCAGGCATTGGCACAACCGCCATTGAACCAATCATCTCCTTTGGACAAGGCGGCTGCACCTCCAGCGCTTCACAAAGTAGCTGTCTTCCCTGCAACACTAGCTGATGATTTTGCTGTCTCAATTCTGCCCACCCACCAGGTAGCAACGAACCCATAAAAGCGATCGCTTCTGGCACACACATATAAGCTGTAGGATCGTCTGTACCTGTCCAGTCAAATTCCAACTGAAAGCGGCTTTTATCAGTGCGTGGCGAATTTGTCCCGTGGCTAATTGTCAGAGGACGAATTTCTGACTGTTTATCTCGTCGCACATACAAAAATGCTGCCCCTTTGGGCGCACACAGCCATTTATGACAATTCCCGGTGTAATAAGTTGCGCCAATCTCTCGCAAATCGAGGGGAATCATTCCAGGCGCATGTGCCCCATCTACCAATGTATTTACACCCCGTTGTTGCAACTCCTTCACCAACTCTTGAATCGGGAAAATTAGACCTGTCTGGCTGGTAACATGATCCAAAAGTGCTAATCGTGTTTTTGGTGAAACTCGCTCAATTACTGCTGCAACTACTTGCTGTGGCGAGTCAATCGGGAAAGGAAGTTTTGCCACCACCACCCGCGCACCAGTGCGACTGGCAATAAAATCAAGTGCATTGCGGCAAGCATTATATTCGTGGTTAGTTGTAAGTATTTCGTCCTCTGGTGAAAACGTCAGCGACCTTAACACCGAATTAACGCCAGTCGTTGCATTGGGGACAAATACCAAATCCTGCACATCAGCACCCACAAACGCCGCCAGCTTACTTCTGGCATCATCTAGCAGAGGTTCCCACTCCCTACCAAAAAAGCGTAGGGGTTCCTGTTCTAACTGCGATCGCAATGTTTGTTGAAACTCCAGCACTTGTTTAGGACAAGCACCAAAAGACCCATGATTCAGAAAAGTCACAGCCGAGTCAAGCGACCATAAGTCTGTGATGGATAATCTAGAATCCAAAATTTAAAATCCAAAATTGATAAACTCCCCAGGCTGGATTCGAACCAGCGACCAATCGATTAACAGTCGATCGCTCTACCACTGAGCTACTGAGGACCACTCACGATTTATAATAGTAGGGCTAAAAATAAGATTTGGCAAGTACTTTCGCCAATATTTTTTTTTAGATGCTTAATTTAGATAATTTTTGAAGCCAAAATCCATTCAGGAACTTAAGCAGAGACTCTTAGATACTAGATTATCTACTGTAATCCCATTCGTAATTCAGCCAGACGCTGCCGTGCTTTAGCATCAATAGCATTAGCTAAAAATCTACTCTTCGATTGCTTGCGCGTATGATATTTTTGTCGCATCCGGCAGACAGTAGCTTCCACTTCCCCACAAAGTTGTTGCGCCGACAACCATTCAGCCCCATACCCCTGTATCATCAACTGCTGCGCCCGATCTGATGTAGCAACAATCACACGAGAAATTAAAGATTGGGCTATTTGGTGACGAAAAGAAGCACAGGATTTTTCAATGTAAGTATCTGCCGTCTGCCCAAAATCAGTGTAATAAACTGATAAAAGCTCAGTAATTATTTCTTTATTGCTAGAAGAATTCTGATATTGGGCATCAAAAACTATCTGAGTTGTATAACCTTGAAACGCACTATAACCAGTCATTGCTTCCACAAGTTCGCCCCGTGCGGCCTCTAATCCAACGCTATCACGCGTTTTTTTAAGGCAAGGCCAAGCGCCTATTATATTGTAGCCGTCCACTAACAAAACGGCTTGGAGTAAGGAACGGGGCATGGTTTTTAATCACAATTTTCTAGAGTTAACAAAATTCATTCATAAGTTTTATAATAATTGATGCATTGTCTGTAACACTATGCTACACAGAATAAAAAATACGGCAACCTCATAAAACTACAACCTAAGATAGACGCACCAACTTAAAACGCGCCTTTATTTAAAAGGCGCGTTACAGTTCTTTCTTAGTAGTATTCAGGAGTGCTAAGTACAATGAATTGTACTTATTCACTCAGCACTCATTACTCAGCACTCATTACTCAGCACTCAGCACTCAATTAAGATGCTTCGCTGTGTACCTCCATTAGACGTTGTTTAAGGCGTTGGGCTTCACCTTTATCTACCAGAGAGCCTTTTTCTAACAAAAAAGCGCCGTCACAGTAATTTAACTCGTCTAATCGATGTGTTACCCACAAGGCTGTGATCCCTCGACTTTTGACAAGACGACGGACACTAGCAACTAAATCTAACTGGCTATCTGGATCTAGTAAGGCAGTGGGTTCATCTAATAATAAGACTTCACAGCGACGGGCGATCGCACCTGCGATCGCCACTCGTTGTTTCTGTCCGCCAGAGAGTGCATAAATAGGTCGTCGTTGGAGGGTAAGCAAATTTACCGCTCCCAGCGCCTCCTCAACCCTGGCTCTAGTGGCAGCAGGTGGCAACTTTTCTTCCACCAATCCAAAAGCCACATCAGCACCAACCGTTGGCATTACCAGTTGATGATCTGGATTTTGGAAAACAAAACCAACGGGGTGCAAAACCCGAATTTCACCAGATTCAGGAGCCAATAACCCCGCCAGCAGTCTAAGTAACGTTGATTTTCCACTGCCATTTGTACCCAAGAGCATCCAAAACTCACCCTTGGGTACTTCTAAAGAGCAAGATTTGATAACTTTCTCTCCATTTGGCCAACTGAAATTTAAATCCTTGACCTCAATGCCCACTTGAGCCATTTGTCAACCTTGGTTACTCAGCAGCTACAGCGAAAAATCCAGGTGGTCTGCCACCACCAGGGGTTGTACCATCTTTCTGAACAATCTGCACCCCAGAAATTTCACTAGCGCGGACAGCAATTTTCTTCTCTGTCTTACCCTCACACTTGAGTTCCACAATGTCAGGATTCCCAGAGCGAATTGCTGCCAAAATTAGCTGATATACAGCCTCCGCATCCTCTGCTGACTTACGTTGTACTGAGATAGGGAAAGCAGTGTTTCTGATGCTTAAATCGATGGTAAACATTTAGCAATAATCAAATTTAACTGTGGACTCATTTTAGCGTCAGCTGAGTGATTCTAGGGAAATGGGCATTAGAAGAGGCAGAGGGCAGGGCGCAAGGGGGAGAATTCAAATTACCTCTTTCCTCTCTGCTCCTCTGCTTTATCTACCTCATCTGGATAAAAAATTAATTTTTATTACAAAACCCCTAGAAAAATTAGCGATTTACACCTAATATGATTAAAGGTGTGTAAAAAATTGTAAACTTGGTTAACAACCCGGTTAACTTTCTGCTTATAGAAGGCTTTTATTTCGCCATCTATAATACAGATACAACCTGTACTTATAAACATTTGGAGATTTGCTCTAATGACCATCGCAGTTGGACGTGCCCCTAGTAGAGGGTGGTTTGACGTTCTAGACGACTGGCTCAAGCGCGATCGCTTCGTATTCGTAGGTTGGTCAGGGATACTGTTGTTCCCCTGCGCTTTCCTAGCACTAGGCGGTTGGCTGACCGGCACCACCTTCGTCACCTCTTGGTATACCCACGGATTAGCCTCCTCCTA
>NZ_JACKZS010000186.1 GCF_014222285.1 Nostoc sp. UCD121 | reverse complement strand
GTTTAATACAAGATAAGAACCGTACTCCGTTTAACATTGGTAAGGCTATCTCCCTTAAAGGCTTTCAACTGCATGAGGCTGAACCATTAGAGAAGGGTTTGCAGGGGAAGTTTAATAGTCCTCAAGCAGTAATACAAGAAATATTGCTGTGGACGGGGGGGCAACCATTTCTGACTCAAAAGCTGTGTCAATTCATGGTTGAAGAATCTGAGCAAGAAAACCGTCGTTCAGTAGAGCAAGTTGTCAGGTCGCGAATTATTGAAAACTGGGAATCACAGGATGAGCCTGAACATCTACGAACGATTCAAGCCAGGATTTTGCGGGATGAACAACGGGCAGGTTACTTATTAGAACTGTACCAGCAAGTCAGGCTGAGTGAAGAACAATCCGAGGTAACAGCAGACGAGACATTAGAGCAAAGCGAGTTGCAGCTTTCGGGATTAGTTGTTAGGCAGCAAGGTAAGCTAAGAATTTATAACCAAATATATTGTGAGATATTTGATTTTAATTGGATTGAAAACCAACTAAACAACCTGCGTCCCTATTCAGAGAATTTTCGTTTTTGGGTGGCTTCTGGAGGTGCTGATGAATCACGATTGCTCCGAGGCAATGCGTTGCAAGAAGCTGAAGAATGGGCGAAAGATAAGAATTTAAGCTATCAGGATAAACAGTATTTAGCAGCTAGTGAAGAAAAAGAAATTCAGGGAAAAATTATTGCCCAAGAACAAGAAGCTGCTTTGAAACGGGAGAGAGAGGATAAGGAAGCGGCAGAGGCAAGAACTCAATTACTCAGTGAGGCTAATAGAAAAGCTCAACGGCGAATTAGCGTTGGGGTTGTTGTTTTGGTTGTTGCAGTTCTGGGAGCAGTAGGTTTAGGAATATTTTCAAGACAGCAGGTGGACGTAGCAAACTCTCAAGTTCAAGCCGCAGATCAGAAAGTTAACTCTGCCAATGCACAAGTCAATGAAGCTAAAAATCAATTGACAGAAGCTCAAGAAAATGAACAAAAATCCCAAGATAGCGCTGCACAAGCCAAGAAGCAAGAACGACTTGCTAAAGAAAACGAGAAATTAGCTCAACGAAAAGTAAAACAAGCAGATCAAGTTGCTAAACAAGCACGACAGCAAGCACAAACTTCTCAAAATAAAGCATCAAAATTTGAGCAAGATGCGGTAAAAGCAAGACAGAATTTAATCACAGCACAGAATGGTTTAAAGGCTAAAGGTACGGAGCTATCCGAAACTAATAGACAGTTAAATCAAGCTAAGGAGCAAGAGTTAAAAATTCAAGCAAAGCTTATAGCTAAAGAAAACGAACTTAAACAAACAAGCGCAAAAAATGAAAATACTAAAGCAGAGATTGCAAACGTTCGCCAACTTGTAGCCTTAGCTGGACAATTATGGAACCAAAGTTCATCAGATTCAAATGAAGCTTTAAGGCTGGCAGCAGTATCATTTAATATTGATAACTACGAACTTAAACAATCACTATTACTTGCTGCTAAGTCCCAAGTCTACCAACAACTGAAAGACTGGAATAATGCTAAAAATGAAATTCAAGAAAGCCTGTCAAATTTTTCTAAGGCTAATAAGAAATTTTTAGATTCTAATCAAGGCTTACAAGTTCAAGTATTAGTCCAGAAAAGTCAAGGTGATTTTTTAGTGCAGAATAAACAAACCCAGAAAGCCATAGCATCTTATACTCAAGCCTTTAATATCCTAAAAGCTCATCCGAATGAAACTGATTTTACCAAAGATAATCAATTGCTCACAGGCGAAAATATTGAACTAGTTCATCGGAGTTTAATTGAGCTAAATCCTCAAGATAAAGAATTGAAAGAACAGGTTCAAGAATCCCTGACACAACATTTATATACTCAACTCGAATATTTTTTGCTTTCAAAAAATTGGGAGTCTGCTGACAGAGAAACATATAAACTCATGGCGAATATAGCTGAAAGAGAAACATATATACATTATAGACATTTAGATTATGAAGAGATTTATAGTTTCTCTTGTGACGACCTGCGAAAAATAGACCAGCTTTGGGTCAGTAATTCTGACAACCGTTTTGGCTTTAGTGTGCAAAAGAAAATATGGATTAGCACTAAGAATAGGCTGGGTGTAAAACGAGGAGACTGGAATGAGAAGGACACTGAAAATTATTTGCGGTTTGCCAAGGCAGTAGGATGGTATGATGAAAACTACAATGGTTTTGTGAGCTACGACGATTTAATAAAGCGTATAAAACACAACTCAGCGTATGGTAGGGGAGGGCTACCAGCCGCAATGGGCAACTCTATCGACACAACTTTTCTCAATTCTCTTCTTTTCTCGCGTTGCGACTTGTAAAGTCTAACATATAAGGCTTTCAAAAGTTTCTAACCATTTATTTCTGCCTTATTTTCCACGCAGTAATCAGCATTTCATAAATTCGATACCTGGCACTGGCAGATGATTGCAAGTTACGTTTTGGACGAGATATTACAAATACGTAAATGACAATATGTAATAGTTTAGTTTATAGACTGTTGTACAGACTCGCTACTCGTCCCACTTCATCAACACCCCATCCACACACTTAATACACAAGCGTTTCGGCTTTTCTTAGTGCCATTCACTCCAGCACTCTTGCAAGAACTCAACCCCCGGATTCTCCCCCGAATTCGCCGCAACCTTGAGTTTCTGCATACGCTCCGGTCGCAGATTAGACCGCGCAACTTTGTGCAAACAGTATGAATATAATCTATTTATACCTAAGTATAATAATCTGGCTTCTTTGCTATAGAGGGATTTTGAATTATCCACGATCCATTAAAATAGACTATCCATAAGCTAGAACAATATTTATCTTGATTCCTAAATTTTTACTTTTTTAGAAACGGTCTGCTTAATCTTCTAAAAATTTGGGGTGGTTTTCATTCCGTCTGGGCTGGTTTACTTTCTCCCCGGCGTGGACGGCTTTCTCGTCACAAGAATTGCTTTCTTCAGACGTGGACGATTCCCAGTAAAAGCGATTGTAATAACCATGAAGGTTACGGACACGGTAGCTAATCAGTCCTGGTCTGCCGGAAGGCAAGCGGCCAAACACTTCCTCAAACTGGAACAGTCCTTGAGCAGTCAACGCCGCACCTGCTTTTTGCAAAGATTTGTAGGTGAGGTTAGTATCGAGTTTATGGGCAGAACCACCAAACTGTTCTGCGGCTATGCTATCTAACCAAAGCTGCTGGACTGAAGGTGGTTGCTGACGAACCCAGTTGATATCCTCAATTGATACTTTGCAGTGTGGTCTAATCGATTTATCTGCATTGCGATCGCTTCGCTGTTTGCTGCCACCGTTGATTGCTTTTAACGCTGTAGTCATATTTATCTCCTAAATTTTTCCATGACAATGTGGGCGACATTGCACCCATGCCGCGTTTAAGTTTTTTGGCTATTCTCTTAGCGAGTCTTTATCTACTGGTTTTCGCCCTGCCAGAATCGCAACTCTTCCCTGGAATAGCTTTGAGTCTTTTTCAACTCATTGCGCCAGTGATCCCAGGCGACAACTACTTTGCCCCCTACCTCGTCTACAACTTCGCCCCTCTGCAAATACAGAGTCCGGTACGGGTCAGCATGGGAAACGATAGAGCCGATGCCAATAGTGCGCGGTTGAAGGGATACGTTCTGGAGTGTGGAAATTAATTCTGTTTCCTGGGTGGTAAGTTCTGCCCAATAGTCTGATTTAATAACCTCGTACTCTTGGGCAACATCCCAAAACTCCTGCCAGCTACACCCAGGCTTTGCAAGCACCCGCCGGATATCACTAACCGCTTGGGGTAGCATTTCCAGTTGTTCGGCTCGATAAGCGATAGCCTGTGGTGTCGGTTCACTTCCCAGAATTATCGCCGCAGCTTCGAGCGCTTGGGTATTGTTCATCGCACTGGCTAAATTCTTCAATGCCATACCCATCAGCCGTAAGCATTCTTGGGCATTTTCCTTGGGCGGTTCAACTGCTAGCGATCGCAGATCAATGGTTTTCTCTAGGGCTTGTTTCACCTGTTTGTTCAACGCTTTAGTCGCTTGCTGGGTCATGGTATTTCCCCATTCTTGAGAAGGGCGTTGTTCTACGGCACGTTCTAATTCCTGAATGCGTTGCTGGAGTTGTTGATTCTCAATCTCCAGTCTTTGTAACCCCTCCATCTCCGAGAGCCGTTGCTGTAACTGGATGTTTTGCTCTTTCTGCTGCTTGTAAAGGTTTTGCAGAGATTGGATCTGCTCTTGTACCTGGGACTCAGCTTTAACCCCTGCTTCTGCTTGTAGTCCAATCCTCAATTCCTGGGAAAGTCGCTCTAACTCCTGTTTATGACGTTCTTCAATAGCAGCGATCGCTTCAGAATATTCTTTTGGGTAAGTTCGCCCACTCGATTCGCACACAATTGCGTCATTTAAACCAGCCAAATCCGCATTGTTGATCAACAACCTCTCACCATCGCTGAAGGTGACAATCTGCTGATAGTTATTTGGTGCATCTGCCTCAATCACTCCCGATTCGCCATATCTGGGATGTGATTGTGAGGAAATCCTGGCCGATTTACACAATTGCGTTTTGGGGTTTTCGCTTTTTGTGGCGCGTTTAACCATTGGTGCAACCTGCTGCACTGCTTTGGCGAAGTCGGCGGCAGTTGGGAATGGTTTTTCTTTTGCTGCGATCGCAACAGCTTCGTGTAACTTATCGGGAGTTTTAACCAGTCGGAGTAGCGAACGAGTTTGAGAGGGTTTAGTGACTTTTTCCCTGAGTTCCTCTGGCAGAGTATCAACTACTTTCTTCGCAGACAGTAAATCCCTAACGCGGCGATATCCACCGTGTTTGGTCAACTCGCTTTCGCAATAAACTTCAAAGCTCTTGTGTCCACCATCTTGGTAATAGCCTTTGTCTCGCATCAGGCGCAGTTCATCTATTGCTTGCCACTCGAATTTGTCGATGGCAGTGAAGGTTTCCTGGATGCTGGCGTTGACAACACTGTAGTCCAACGTCGTTGTTTGTTCGGGTTCTAGTGTCAGCATATCTCTTGCCCACTATGGTAAATGCTTAAAAATTGAGGTGTTGCAGTTTAGCCAAAGTGAACCCAGCAGCTGATTTGAAAAGTTTTTCCAAAAATATGTCAGCATTATAATTAGCTCACTTTGTGATCAACGGATTGAGCAGGCGATCGCATAGCTTTGACCGGCAGCGATCGCTTTATGCTGCTATATCCTGTGGTTGGGAATTATCAGCTTTAGATTTTAGATATTCCCTTACAGGGATTGGCTTAACCTTTTGTTCTTCTTCTCCTGTGGTATCTGTGTCGTCATCTGGGATAAAAACAATTAAATCTCCAGGTTGGCATTCAAGGGCAATGCAGAGTCCATTAAGTCTTTCCCCAGTTAATCGAGGCATTTCATCTGTTCTTCTCAATCGATGAACAGAGTTTTCGTCAATCCCTAAAGCTGCTGCTAGGTCTTTATTCCTAATACGCTTTTTTGCCATTATTTCATTTAACCTCCAAGCAATCATTCGCTTGTCCATCATGTGACACCTCCATTAGTTTAATCCCCGTCTTGCTTTGATAAATCGACTCTTGGAATACTCATTATTATACATGGTCACGAATCAATAAAACTACGCCTAAAAATAAAAATACTACGTTAAATGTAGAGAAAACCATTTTAAACGCTTGACTTTTCCCTACGTCTCGCGTAGTATTATAAATATAAAGGAGGAAACAAGCGCTAGCCTCCTAGTAAACAAAGAAGTGCTTACTCCCAGATTTAAACTCATTCAATTAACCACAAAACCAAGTGCCACCGGGACTAGCAGCCGGAAGCCAAACTTGTAATGCTCAAGCCAACGAAGATGATCTCGATGACCTACCAAGTCTTAAAAAACTGGTTATTTAGTGCCATTCGTCTAGAAATTAAAGATTTTACAGCAAAGCTGAATTTAGTAGAGTGTCCTCTTCCGAACACAGCACTTCCTTATACATCCCCTGATGCTGCTGTCTGCTGTCTTGCTCTTGAAGCAACTAGCTTTGATGGCTACGCCAAATCTTTTTGAGAGCGTTGTGCTAAACCACAACGTTCTTTGCACACATAACAAAGGCAATCGCCCCGGTCTACCAAACAAGTGCGATCGCCTTTTACCCTTTTATCAAGGAACTCTATTATGCCTTATACAACACATACACAGCAAGCAATTCCTAGTTATTTTCGTGACGAGCAAGCCACAGCCCAAGCGGAACTGTACACCCACCTCGAAACCCAAGCCGAAGCTGTAGCCCCAACCCAAGATCCCCTGACTGCTCGTGACCGTCGCATCATTGGCGAGATTATCGAAGTCGAACCTTCATCAGTTCGTACTATCTGGATAGAAGGCGGAATCACCGTATGGGTGCAATTCTTCGATGGCGGACGGCTGCCCTTCGATCGCAACTGGTTCGCAAAAAGAGTTACAGAGGTTAAAGCGACACTTCCAGAAACTCCATTGGAGCGCAATGAACGATTGAGCGATGAACTAGAAAAAGCCTGCGCTGTTTTTGGCCTGTATCACGGAGAGATCGATTGGCTCTCATTCAGCACCAAACTCTACCGAGACGGGCATTTTGTCGGCTTCGTCGGGTGCAATCAACAAGGCTGGTACTCAAGACCCAGACAGTACGGGGTAAATCGGGTTGCTGGCAGTGCCAAAGATGTGATTGCGTTGTTGGGAGTCCGAGCAGCAGTAGCGGCGTAAGTTGCTGAAGGAGAAAGGCGATTGCACACCAAAAGAATTGCAATCGCCAACGAGGTAATTCCTAAGCAAACACAATAATGGCACAAAATACAGCAGATAACCCCATACTTCAATATTCGGGTTTCGATAACCATCAACTGAAAATTATGCGTCCTCTAGCAGATCAGAACGCACAGGTATAAGAAATCTCTGAAGTGAGAAAGGGCGATCGCAGTCCAAGAGAAAAGCAATCGCCATTCAACCGAAATTTAGACAATCGAAATCATCATGGCACATCAAATATGATTACCACACTTTCTCTTCAAGAAGCCCAGTTGGATGATCCAACAGAGAAAATACTCTTACCTCCAAGCGACCCCAATGCAGAGGTGCAAGAGATTCCTGGCTACAAGCTGGTTTACGTGAATGGAGCTTGCCCCAGAAACTATCGAGTCTACACAGATGATTCGATGATTGGGGTGATATTTCAACACATCACCCACTGGTCGAATGCTCTAGATAAGATTCGATACGCCGAGCCGGTTGATGCCGCCGCCAGACTAGACGAATTCATGAAGATGACAGGCTACTTTACAGCGACTACAGAACAACCACTCACGGAAGAAGAGTTGCTAGATATTGAATTTGATGCACTGACGAGTGACGAATGGGAGCGTCTGAAAAGGTACGTTCCAGAAGCGAAACATTTGGTTGCAGCGTAAGGAAAAAGGTGGGTCTTGACAGCCCACCTCCTCAATAAAACTATTTAGCTTCATAAATAATACCAATGGAAACCACAGAAATACTGAACCAGTTCAACTCATGCTACTTAAAGATTCAGGCGATCGCTCAAGATGAAAACTGGCTCAAGTTGATTGCTGATAAAAAGATTGACCCAGAGGCAGCAACTCATTTGGGTGATGTTCTGCATTATTTGGCTGAGGTAATGGGGTGCGTCGAAGAAGTCGTTGAAATCAAGTTTAATCAAGAGGCAGAAGTATGCAACCAACAATAACAATTCCACACGGTTGGAAATACCCTCGTTTTACTTTAGGACAACGTGCAGAACAGGGAATTATCATCGGCATGAAGTATTACCTAAGCGATAGCCTTTTAGCCAATGAATACGATGAAGGCTGGCGTTATCTAGTCATGCCTGATATGAATTCCATTGAAGAAGGGAATCACTTAGAGAACGACATTAAATTGCTAAAACCGCAGGAATTGAAAACACTTCTAGAAGCAGAGATTAAAAAGCGGCTATATCAAATCGAAGTGCTGAAATACGAGTTAAAAGCAATTCCTGCACTGTCATAAATAGCTAAGTCGAACACTATCCAGTATCAACACAATTTTTAGCAACAACAACGAAATTATGGAAACCATCAAAATCAACAACAGCGTCTTTCTCATTCCACCCAGCCAACCTAAACTGCAAGCGAATTGCGCTAAAGAATACGGTCAATTTCTTCTCGATTGCCCTCCAAAGCTGACGATTTTAGAAGCACAAGCTGGCGGTTATTTTAAAGGTAATAAGGCTGATTTTGCAATCGCGATCTCCCGCCCTGACCGTGCCTTGACTATTAACGAGAACTTCACCAACGAACCATTTACTGAACTGTGGGTAATTCCAGTGGCAGGAGGACTCAAAGACCAGTTTAAGGGGCCAGCCTCCATGCTGCTTTCTTTCCTGATCCACCGCCGCAGTAAAGACAATTTTGCTGGATTGTACAACCACTTCGCCCATCGTGCCTTTCAGCAGTGGTGTGAAGATGGAATGCCGGGAGATCCAAAAGAGTTCTGTTATCAGGCGATCGCTTCGGTACTAAAAAACTACATTTTCTGCGCCGAGTTCCAAAAAGTGGAAGGGACGCTGGGAACATACTGGTTCATTCAGTGGAGCTATCGCAATCCTCAGTCTGACTTTGAGAAAGATGCTCTCGTTGCAGCCGAAATGATTCGCTCTGGTGCGGAATCTGGGGCAACAGTTCATTGGGTGACGAATGATACTTACGAGCGATGGGCTAGTAATGCTGTCACTGCACCAGCATTACCCCCGGTTTCGGAAACTGAGGCACGGGCATCTCTGCAAGCGCAGAATCAAACAGTCATGCCGCAAGGGAAACGGAAGTAATTAGACATTACAACGGCGATTCAAAGGTGAATCGCCACTACATAAATTATCAGTAAAATCAACCAATGAAAATCGGTACTGTCTCAATTAGTTATTCCAGGAAGTTCAACTTAGGGAACTATGAATCTCTCGAACTAGGCTGTTCTTTATGGGCACAAGTCGAAGACGAAGAAGATGCTTCAGGCGTAGTTCAATTTCTCTATCATCAAGCAAAAGCAGCAGTCAAAGAGGCAGCAATGCCCGTGATTAAAGCAAACGAATTCCAAATTACCAAAGCCAAATCTCAGCGCAAAGTTGCAACTGATGAAGGTGTTGCAGAAATAGATAATTTTTGAACAAATCCAACATGAAACAACTAACAGGTTTTATTCCCATCGCAGCATTACCGCCATCTACTGCGGCTTCTGCTAAACAACAACTGCTGGAAGCAATTGAATGGCTTCACAAAGAAGGTGCTGCTACTGAAATCAATCTCAAACTCTTGACTGCAATTGTCGAATCTATTCTTTGCTCGGAAGAATCATACAGCAGATTTTTACAATGTGGTTTTGATGCAGCGATTGAGTTTTTCGATACCAATTCTCAAAACTGGGAATTTGAAGAGTCAACGTCATCACCTCATAATCCGAGGAATTGGGATGAGTACAAACGGTTATAAAAGCAACCACCGTCATTGAGTGCCGGAGAAAATACGGGCTTGAAATGCAGCCCTGGTTGACCCGTTCTAGTACAGGGATCGTATCAAAATCACCCTTGGTTCTCAGATTCTCCCTGCTGTAGTTGTTGCACTACTTCTACTGATAAGCCAGTGAGCCGAGCGATCGCATCAACAGCCATGCCCTCTTTTAAGAGATTAACAGCAATTTGACGGGCTTTTTCATCGCTACCTTCGGTCTTTATTGATTGATAAACCACTGATTCGCGCATAATGTCCTTCCTGAATAAACGCCCAATCACTTCTTGCTCTAATACTAACCCAGCCAGAATTGCACAGGCGGCAGCAATATTACTTTGAGTTCGCCTTTCAGGGATTTTATCAATAGTCTCAGCAGCTTGTTGCAGTGTAGCAACGTTGTTGTTAGTCCACTTAATACAGCAAATAGTAATAACCCTGGGGTTCTCAAAAATATCTCTGAAGGCTGCTCCCACAAACGAATCACTGAAAATTCATGTCGTAAACTTTCAGTAGTAAAAGTAGTTTTATAACCACATGAAGACACTGAAATTTAAGTTATATCAGCACAAAAGAAATAGATACCTCAAGCGCACAATTAATGCTGCTGCGTTAATCTACAATCATTGTATTGCCTTACACAAACGCTACTACAGAATGTTTGGCAAGCATTTAAACTGTACAAAACTTCAAGTTCATATCGCCAAATTAAGAAAGCGTAATTCTTTCTGGCAATCAGTAGGCTCTCAAGCAGTACAAGATATATGTCAACGCATTGAGAAAGCCTACCAATTATTCTTCAAACACAACAAAAAAGGAGTTAGACCACCGGGATTTAAAAAAGTCAAAAAATACAAATCATTCACCCTTAAGCAAGCAGGTTATAAGTTTTTGGGTGGTAACAGGGTGAAAATCGGCCTACGTGTTTATCAGTTTTGGAAGTCCAGAGAAATTGAGGGAACAGTCAAAACTTTAACTATTAAACGCACCCCGTTGGGTGAATTGTTTATGGTTATTGTTGTTGATGATGGCAGTAATCCAGAAGTTGAAGTTAAGACGGATAGAATCGCTGGCTTTGACTTTGGGTTAAACACATTCCTCACTTGCTCAGACGGCTCCAAAATTGAGTCTCCCCAATTTTTCAAGCAGTCGCTCAATGCTATTAAGAAAGCCAGCAAGCAGCATTCTAAAAAGTTAAAAGGTTCATCCAACAGAGAACGAGCAAGAAAAAACTTAGTACGCAAGCATGAGGATATTTCCAATCGTCGGCGTGATTGGTTTTGGAAGTTAGCTCATGAGTTAACCGATAAGTTTGATGTCCTCTGCTTTGAGACTTTAAATCTCAAGGGAATGCAGCGACTTTGGGGTAGAAAAATATCAGATTTGGCGTTTGGTGAGTTTGGAGCAATCTTAAAATGGGTTGCCAAAAAGAAGAATAAACTGGTTGTTTTTATCGACCAGTGGTATCCATCCACTAAGACTTGCTCTGGCTGTGGACACGTTCTAGAAAAGTTGGATTTATCTGTTAGAGAATGGCGTTGTCCTTCTTGCCAGTCAGTTAACGGAAGGGATGAAAACGCAAGTCGCAATATTTGTGCAGTCGGGGCATCGACTGTTGGGTTAGGTGATGTCAGACTGGCTACGCCAGCAATCGCTGTTTGAGCCTAGAATCCCCGCAATTTAATTGCGGGGAGTATGTCAAAAATCATAGAGTCATAGTCAAGATTATGCCTAAAAAATCAACTTACCCCACCTCTACTGACCAGTCCTCACTGTGCCTACAGTATCTCCGTCGTTGTGGGGGTAGCGCACGATTGTGCAGTATCAAATTTAGCCTGGGAGTGATTCAAGGCTTGGTAAATCAAAGAAAAGTAAAAATTACCAATACAGGTGCAGGTTTCTATGTCCAGTTGGAGGATGCTAAATGAAAACCCAGAAAGTAACCCATCAATCATCTTTGCCTTCAAATACTCGTAATAAATTAGTTTTTCGTCGGACTCGAAAAAGATTTAACCCCAGGATTTTTTTCGACCGCACCATAGAAATAACTGCAATTGTCTCTCTGCTTTTTACCGGATTTGCAGGAGTAGGGGCAATGGCTTGCTGGGGAATGGAGATTATTGAAACGAATGCTGACCCCAATATAATCATCTCTGGTTGGGAGCAACAGAAAAATATTTGTCTGGGTGCAATGTTGGTCAGTTTTTCCGCTTTCTTAGGAAGTTCTTTAGTCGGAGCAAGCCTCAGTATTCAACGGGATAAATTTTAAGTAAGTTGTAAGAATTCAGGTCTGAGGGTATTGACAAGTGCAACATATTTACAGGAGTATCAATCTGAGTTCTTACAACTTGTTAACTATTAATAGAATATCTTGAATAATCAATGGTCACAATTCCAATAATTGATTTAAGTGCCTTCACTCATAGCAATGCAACAAATCAGCAAGCTGTCGTGAAACAAATCTATCAAGCTTGCCATGAAATCGGTTTCATCTACTTGCGAAATTCGGGAATCTCAAAAGACTTAATAGAGCAAGTGTTCAGCTACAATCAATCTTTTTTTAAACAAACTTTAGAAGTTAAGCAAAAGCAAGCTTGGAGTGATGAATTTTGGAATACAGGAGATGTTGCTATTGAGAGAGAACGTCTTGCCCCCAATAAACCAGGTGACTTAAAAGAGGCGTTTAATGTCAACAAGGAGGGTACTGTTGGGATGGATGCTTGTATTGTTGCTTTCTATGATAGTTGCACAAAACTAGCTAACACAGTATTGCAAATCTTTGCTTTGGCGTTGGAATTGCCTAAAGATTTTTTGACGACAAAGCACAATCAATATAATCATACCTTGCGCTTGCTCCACTATCCCCCATTGCAGACACCACCGAAACCCGGACAAGTCCGTGCTGGGGAACATTCTGATTATGGCAGTATTACTTTACTTTTCCAAGATAAAGTCAGCGGACTCGAAGTAAAAACAACAGCAGGAGAATGGATTGAGGCGGCTGCAATTCCTGATACTGTTATAGTTAATACTGGTGATTTAATGCAGAGGTGGACAAATCATGTGTTTTGTTCAACTCACCATCGGGTGATGATTCCTAATGACGACAGGGTAAACCAGTCTCGGTATTCTATTGCTTTTTTCTGTCATCCTAATGATGATGTAGAGATTGCTTGTTTACAGAGTTGTCACAAAGGAAAATCCCCTATTTATCCGCCTATTTTAGCAAGAGAATATCTTTTACAACGGTTACAAGCAACATATTAGATGGTTGTTGCTGAGTGGAAATTTAAAATGAAAACTTACGATTGGATTGTAGTTGGTGGTGGGATTACGGGTGCTGCACTTGCTTATGAATTAGGAAAATCAGGCTTTAGCGTACTTCTGGTGGAAGAATATGAAATACCACAGAATGCAACTCGTTATAGTTATGGTGGGCTTGCCTATTGGTCGGGTACTACAGCATTTACTCGCCAATTGTGCAAAGAAGCAAGCGATCGCTATCGTATCCTATCTCTTGAGTTAGACGCTGATATCGAGTTTCGGGAATTAGATTTATTACTGACTATTCCAGTTTCTAGTGACCCAGAAGCGATCGCTGCCTCCTATAATAATTGTGCCGATGTACCACATTTACTTAGCCCACAAGCAGCGATTGAACTGGAACCACTCCTAAATCAACAGGCGATATCTGGTGCTTTAACTGTTAAACATGGTCATATTCATCCACAAAAAACAGCACAAGCTTACATTCAAGCTTTTTTGCGTGGTGGGGGTGAAGTACAAATTACCCAAGTATTGCAAATATTAAAAAGTGGTGTAAAAACCACTACTGCAACTTACCACAGTACAAATGTTGTCATTTGTGCAGGTGGACTTAGCCGCCAACTATTAAAAGCATCTGGTATTTCCACTAAAATATATTTTACCCACGCAGAAATAATTGAAACTGCACCTGTTGATGTCAAGTTAAGCACCTTAGTTATGCCAGCAAATGTGCAACGATTTCAATTAGAAGCCCAATCTGCTCAAGTCGATGAAGTTTGGGAGCAGCCAGGTAATGAACCAGTAACAGCGATTTTAGATGCTGGCGCAATTCAATTTCAAGATGGCAGTTTACGCTTGGGTCAAATTAGCCGCATTCTCACAGATCCTCATGCCAAGGTAAATTCACAAGCGAGTGAAAAATGGTTGCGAGAAAGTGTCGGGGAAGTGTTACCAACTTTGAAGAATTTACCAGGAACTTGGCATCATTGCTTAGTGGCATTTAGTGGGAATCAATTTCCTATAATTGGTGCTGTTCCAGGATTAGACAATGTTCATGTGTTTAGTGGATTAAGCAATCCGCTAGTAATGGTACCACCTTTAGCAGAACACTTTGCTAATACCAATTCTCTATAAGAATAAGCCGATGTCAAAACTGAAGTACTTAAATATTTGTGCTGGAGCAATGGGAATAACAGCAGTATTGTTGGGAGGCACAATTGTGTTTAAAGGGCTAACTAGCGGGGCAAGCGCAAGAAGTGTACTTGCAGGAACGTGTTTGTTATTAGGTGGTTCTTGTTTTGCTGTCAAGAGTCTGTATGAAATTCAAATCGAGTCAGAGATTGACAAAATATTAATTGAAAGACGCAATGCAATACCCACAAATTGTAGAGGATGCCGGAATTTTCATGGTATTGAATACGAAGGAGTAATGCTGGTTTGTGCAATACACCCTACTGGGATAGAAGAGAAAACTTGCCCTGATTGGAAAAGTTTTAGGCCACGGAGCAAGTCTTAGTATTCGTCAAGACAAGTCTTAGAACGAGAAACAGTGATTATATTTCAAGTTAGCCACATCAGAAATTCGGGCTATCTTGCAGGGTTGTCAATATACGTTGCAGCTTGTGGGAAGTAGTCGAGCTTATCGTAAAATTCAATCGTCAGAGCATTTTTTACCTGAAATCATGTGGCACTAAATGATGCTTTTTACGTTTTATATCAGCTAGTCAACGCAATCGAGCAGGTAAAGCAATTTTCCCAACAAGGAGAATCAGATCATGGAGCAGGAAATCAAAGATGCAGTTGGTTTAGGCATTCCTGAACTTGCCATAGAGTCGAAACCAAAACCGGAGCCAGAACTCAAATCAACAGTAACGATTTATGACTTCAGCGCTTTGTTATCCAAATACGAACCGCCGAAAAAACCAACAATAAAAGATGAGCCTCCCTTCTCAACGGGCAGTACTGAATACTGTTCATCCCCACGCTTACTTGATGAAAAATGTTCTGATTGGTCAGCCTATCAATCTAATCATGTTGTACACAAGAGCAATAATATGTCATTCACTTTGGATAATCGCTCTCAAAAGAAAGAATCGCCTCTGACGCAAGCATTACGGCAAATACAGCAATTGAATTCTAAGATTCAGGAATTAGAGCAGCACCATCAAGACTATGTGCGTTCACAACAGAATTTGATTCCAGCCATCGTTGAGATTTGTGTTTCTCCGATACAGGAAGTCGAGGCCCTTCGTATTCTGATCTGTCGGGGAGAAGCAGCTTGTCGGCAGTACTTGCGTTCAGTGCTAGTCAAACCAAAGAAGGATTCATAACCGTTTACTAAGCAAAGGAATTTAAATTATGAAACGGAATCAAGCACAAGTAATTGTTGTAAGTCTCACTGGCACATTAGCGGCCATATCTATCGGATATTTAGGAGTGCAATTTTTTGGCAAGAATGCAATGTACATGATTGCGACAGGAATGTTTGGGCTGGGTACTGGGGGATCTATTGG
>NZ_JACKZS010000185.1 GCF_014222285.1 Nostoc sp. UCD121 | reverse complement strand
GTATTAAGTATGTCAAATATTGAACTCTATAATCTCTAAAATAACTCAATTATGAACCGTCCCATCAGGCATGATTGCTCCCTGAAGATCGGCATTTTGAAGAATTGCTCCTGTTAAGTCAGCACCTTGCAGATTTGCTTGCCGCAGAATAGTACTATCTAGATTTGCATAGCTCAAGTCAGCACCTTGTAAACTAGCCCCACTTAAATCTGCCGCTAAGTTACCCCACAGTATTGTTTTAGAGAGATTAGCGCGACATAATTTTGCTTTATTTAAGTTGGCGTGATGCAAGGAAACGGCTCTGAGATCAGCATAACTCAAATCTGCCCCAGTCAAAACTGCATATCCTAAATCTGTACGCTGGTCAGAACTGGGGCGTAAGTCTGCTTGAAATAACAAAGAATCAGATAAGTTTGCACCATGCAAATTAGCACCACATAAACTAACTTTGATTAAATTTGTTTCTTGTAAGCGTGTGTTGACTAGTTTTCCACCCGTTAAATCAGCTTCTCGGAGAACAGCACGATATAAGTCTGCTTCACTCAAATCTATACCCCAAAGGATAGATTCACTCAAGTCTGCTTCCCGTAAGCAAGCTTGGCTAAGATTAGTTTTACCAAGTCGCATTTGACGCAAATCAGCATAGCTAAAATCTGCGCCTATGAGGTTGGCATTTGTTAATTCTGCTTCTTGCAGATTCAGTCCTTGGAAGCTTCTTTTTCCAGCAGCATAAGATTTGAGAAGTTCATTTATATCCATGTTAGAAATTTTAAGTTCAGGAGAGGGTTTTTCATGCGATCGCTGTGTAATTCTTCATACGGGGTTTTGGGATATAAGTTAATGGATATACTGGTGGAAATGTTAAAGCTGAAAAAATGAGACTTGATTCAGATTTTTTCCAACCATGCGATCGCATTATAATCAGGAACCCCTTCTAGCGATCGCTTACTTTTATCTAGTAGCACATTTCCTTCTGGCCAATGGACTTGCAAGTTTCCTGACTGAATTGGCGCAATATAAACTTGACAGAACAACTCACCTAACTCATTCTTAAGAATTACCTTATCCCCATCTTTTAAATCCAACAGTGCCGCATCAGCAGCATTTATTAGCACTGCCTCTCGCACCGCCCCAGTAATTGCATCCTTACGTTCCTGTACCATACTATTAAATTGCTTGCCTCGGCGCGTTGCTACTAAGAAATAACCTTCTGGTAATTCCCTTTGGCGTGGCAATAATACGCCGAAGTGCGCCTTTCCATCGGGCGTAGGGAAGTTCCAACCAAAGCACAAATGTGACCCGCCATACTGAAATTGATCGCCAGCTTGCTGTAAGTGTTGAATCCCAGCATATTGGGGGACAACTTGAGCAATTTCTTGGCGGATAGCAGCTGTGTCAGCAAAAGCTAGCTTATCTGCCAAATCTGGTTGCACGCGCCTTGCTAATTCTAGAAAAACTTCCCACTCTGGACGCGCTTCTCCAATGCGCGGCCCTAGAATTTCTGGACTGAAAATTACCCGGCGTTCAGTATTAGTTTCTGTTACTCCCCCTGGTATTTCGTAGCGAGTCGTCGCAGGTAAAAGCACTACAGTATCAGCAGGTTCCACCAACATTTGGCTGGAGAGAACAATATCCGTATGTACCCGCAATGGTATTTTCTTCAGCGCCACTTCCACATAATCCGGTTCTGGCAGCACTTCTAAAAAATTCCCTCCCACGGAAAACAACACATCTAATTCCCCCTGATATGCGGCATTAATCATTTCTGGAGCAATTAAACCTTTACTTGCTGGCACATCAAAACCCCAGTACTGACTCAATTGGGCAGCATTTTCTGGAGTGATAGTTTTACCACCAGGAAATACTGTGGCGTAACACCCCATTTCTGCCCCACCCTGTACCCCAGAGTGGCCGCGAATTGGCATTAAACCGCAGCCTTCCCGACCGACAAAACCTTTGGTAAGAGCTAAGTTGATAATACTTCGCACATTATCTTCGCCGCATTCATGCTGGGTAATGCCCATACTCCAAACAAATACGGCTTTGTTGGCTTCTTTTACCATTTTGGCAAAGACGTACATTTGCTCACGGGATGTACCAGAAAGCCGCTCTAATTCTTCCCAAGATTGGCTTTCTAAAGATGTTTTGAGTTCGGCAAAGCCAACTGTGTGTAAATCTATAAATGACTGGTCTACCCAGTTGTTAGCAATTATATGTTTAATTGTGCCATTCAAAAATGCTATATCCCCGCCCATGTTGATTAAGAAGAAGTCTTCGGCAAACTTTGTACCGAAAACGGCACTTTCCACAATTGAGGGAACCCAGTAGCGCTCCATTCCTGGCTCGCGGTAAGTGTTAACAACTACAATTTTCGTGCCAGCTTTTTTGGCGTAATGGAGATACTTAACGGTGACAGGCTGATTATTGGCAACGTTGGATCCAATGAAGACTAATAAATCAGTACCAATCCAGTCTTTATAAGAACAGGTGGTGGCCCCTGCACCCAGAGCAGCTTTCAGTCCCGCCGTACTGGGAGAATGGCAGATGCGGGCAGCATTATCAATATTATTGCTTCCCATTGCCCGCACAGCTTTTTGGGTGGCATAATAAGTTTCGTTGACAGTTCCGCGACTGGTAATATAAAAACTAAGTCGATCTGGTGTAGTGGCGCGAATGCGATCGCTAATTACCCCTAAAGCTTCATCCCAGCTAATACGGCGAAAGCCTTTTTCCCCTCGTTGACGCATCATCGGGAAAGGAAGTCTTCCCAAGTCGCGTAATTGGACACTTTTTTGCTTTTGTAACTGCGAGACATCCTCCAATAGCCCAGGGTCAAAAGCTGGCATAGTATTCATTTGCAACAGCCGCAATCGGACATTGCAGAGATGGATGCCATCTAAAGTCCAATCCTTCATCCCGGTTGTTCCAAGAGCGCAACCATCACAAACACCTTTGTCAAGAATATTCCACGCATAAGGTAGTTTGTCACGAGACAGCCAGATTGCCCGAAATACTTCCCAATAGTTGTTAGGGTACTGTTCGCCAATGCCGAAAGGCTTCCAACTTGCCCAGTGCTGGGGTGTCCAATATTTCTTGGGTTTAGGCAACATAGCCAAAATATAGTGTATTTCTTTAAGGCTACCGTTTTGAGTAGCAAATGAGTAGCAAAGTGGCTAAAAGTCTGCTCTTTGTACTTCATACAAGAGAAAACTGCTGTATATGGGACAGTAGTTTTACTTTTTTACCTTCGTTAATAATCTCTGATGTGGAAAAAGTATTTGCCAAAAAGCTAGGATTTTTGCCGGATAAAGAAAACCGAGTTCTTGATTTTAGATCCAGTCGAGCTTAGGTCTGTAAGTAAGCTGGCACAATAAAATCAAACTATGTAAATAAAAATGAACTAGCTAAAACCCTTATACCTATTGCCTATTGCCTTATCCCAACGAAAATTATTTACGCCCACTTACTTATTCCATACAATTGATAACACCCTAACAAGGCAAACTAATGCTGACAGTAGTTCCTTTTCCAGGAATGCTATCGATTGTAAATTCACCACTATATAACTTCACTATATGCTGAACAATAACTAGACCTAAACCAGAGCCTTGTTGCTCCCATGATTTTCGATTAAACTGTACAAAAGCTCCAATTGTAGCAATCTCTTCAATTGTCATACCTTTGCCATTATCAATTACATATAAATTAAATTTACTACCTTCTACCTTACTCTTAACTTGAATTTCATTACCTGGAAAAGAAAATTTCAAAGAATTATCAAGTAATTCTTCAATAATAATAGTTAGTTTTTCTTCTGGTAACTGTACTGTAAATTCTTGGATATCTAGCTTTAAATCTTTTTGTCTGGAATTTTCTGTAGTTTTTTTAAGAGCAACTTGACTAATAATTCTGGCTCTCCTAGAATGGTTATGATAAAATATTATAAATAAAATAGATAACTACCCATATTTTTATCATAAAAAACATCTCAAAGCGAGTCTGTAGTGGAGATACAAAAATAATTAAAACTAGAAAATATAAAAAAGGTTGAGATAAGAATTAGTGATTTAATAAATATGCCATCTAATCCCTTGCTGCACTTTATTACTAAAGTTATTAATCTTGAAGATATCAAGGTTATTAATTATGACTTTATCACTGATGATGAAATAGTCATAGAAGTCGAAACTAAGCTAAAAGTTGGTCAATGTCCACAGTGTGGACATACAACTGATAAAATCCATCAAAATCATTGGTATACAGTCAGAGATATACCTCTGAGTGATTATCAAGTATTGTTAAAGGTAAATCGTCGGCAATTGAGATGCACAAAATGCCGGAAAGTCTTCAGTGAGTCACTAGATTTTATAAAAACTAGAAGAACCTATACAAAAAGACTAGCAATGAAAGTAATTAAGGAAGTATTAGAAACGAATGTAGAGAGTGCAGCCATCAGAAATAGAATGACAGCATCGGAGGTAGAAACCTTATTAAAAGAACAAGAAGCTGATTTACTCAAAGAAAAACCTCTTCAGCTAAAAAAGTTAGGTATAGATGAAATAACCCAGCTAAAAGGAGGAAAAAACTATGCGGCTGTATTAGTAGATTTAGAAACAAGAAAACCAATAACGTTGTTGGAGAAAAGAAATAAAGCCGTCATGGCAGAATACTTATCAAGCCTGGGTTCAGAGGTATTAAATCAAATAGAAGAAGTCAGTATAGACTTATGGATACCCTATAAAAGTTTAATCCAAGAAATGCTACCAAATGCTCAAGTAGTAGCCGATAGATTCCATGTAATGAAACAAATAAATCAGGAGTTAGATGAAAAAAGAAAGCAGGAAAAACGGGCAGCAGTCAAAATTAAAAATCGGCAAGAGAGAGAGGAGAAATTAGCAGGGTTAACTCACAGTAAATACCCTTTATTAAAGAAAAAAGAAAGCCTCAATGATGAGGAGAAAGCCAAGATAAATTCGCTGCAAAAACTTGCTCCAGAATTAGGAGAAATGTATCGAAATAAAGAAGCAATTAGAGATATATTTGAAAGTCACATAACCAGTGATGAAGCCTTATATAAATTCCTGGAATGGACTCAAACGGCTTATAAATTTTTCCCAAAAAGTTGTCGAACCATTAGTAGATGGATAGATGAGATTCTCGCTTATTTTGATCACAGAACTACTCAAGGTATTGTTGAGGGGATTAATCAGAAAATTAAGCTCATTAAAAGAAGGGCTTATGGCTTAACTAACTTTAATAATTTTAGAAGAAGAATTTTACTCAATTGGTATTTCTGTTGTTAATTTAACATATCTAGTCTGGGAGAGCCATAATTCTCTTCGCAAGGCATTTATCTTTTTTCTCTGTGATCTGATAATTTTTGGCTAGTAACTCTAGATTACTATATAATAAAAATCTTTGAACTAATGTATTCAGTCGATTAGCAGATGTGAAAATGAATTCAGCAATTTCAGCTTCTTCAGAGCTAGGCATGATGTCACAATTTTCAATTAATAACCGTGACATACCAAGAATGCCGTTTAAAGGAGTATTCAGTTCGTGAAGTAATGAGTGAGCAATATTCATTCTCAGTTCGTCTAATTTAGATTTAGTTTAGCGCTCAACCAATGCGTGCTTTTCGAGACGAGAAGCGATCGCGCTGAGTAGTTCTTCAGGAGTAAATGGTTTGGTTAAATAATCATCAGCCCCAAAATCCATGCCCTGACGAAAATCTGAACGCTCTGCTTTAGCAGTGACAAATATTAAAGGTATATTGATAGTTGCTTCGTTTTGACGCAGAGCAGATAGTACGCTAAAACGATCTAACTCTCAAGTTACCCTAATAGGAGAGTATTTGGCAGCAGGTGGTGCGAAAGTGCAAGTTGCGGATACAGACCCCGGAATCCCTGAAGACGTAAGAAAAATCATATTCGATAAATATGAAGTTGCAAGTCGAATACCAGATGTTTCGCAAATTGGTTTAGGATTGGCTTTCTGCAAAATGGCGGTCGAGGCACATTCCGGTACAATTACCATCGAAGATAATCATCCAAATGGTAGTATTTTTACTGTATTTACTCAAAAATAAATTATTAACTCCAAGATTGCTGCATATAGTCAGATTTTCAATCGGTACTCCTTTTAAAGTATTTTGTGAGATTAATGTATTATTTTAGTAATATAGGAATCCGGTTTGATTTCTGTTCACGCAGCGTGACATAGCTATATTTACTTGGGTGGGCAGGGAACAGGGAATAGGAAAGAAGGGATAGATCCATACTGAGTCTTGTTCAAAAATCAAAGTGGGTTGGTATAGCAATAACTCAACTACGCTATTATGAAATTTAATAACTAATTAGTTATTAAAAAAATATTGTACCGACTATTAAATCTCCCTATGCCAAAAACTAAGCCACACAAGTCCGATCCAGCTGTTCTTGTGGCAGTTGCTGACTACTTTAAGGTTTTATCAGAGGCAAGTCGACTACAGATTTTAGCCAGTCTAAAATCAGGGCCAATGAATGTGATGGAAATTGCCGAGGTTACTAACTTAGGTCAGGCAAATCTATCTAAGCATCTGAAAGTGTTAACTCAAGCAGGGATTCTATCTCGTCAGCCCAAAGGCACAAGTGCCTATTACGAGATTGCCGAACCAATGATTTTTGAGCTTTGTGAGTTAGCGTGCGATCGCATTAGTGAGCGCGTGCAACAGCAGGCTGAAAGCTTGAAAGTCCTTCGAAGCAAAACAGCAGTTTTTTAAAAAATTGCTGATGCTTTAATTGGGTAAAAAAATGCCCTCCTAGCTGCTGGTAGTTAGGGGCACAAAGATTATGCCCCTACAAATGATTCATATTCCCTTTAATCTTCGTCAAGGGCTGGGAAAGCTTCTTCAATTTTCCACAACTTATCTTTGTTTCCAACAAACCAAATACGAGTTTCGGGAGTTAATTTACTCCAAATGACTTCAACAGGGATGTGAGGAGATGCATATTGGTACTCTTGGCCAAGTGACTTGAGATTGTCTGCCACATCATGGGGAATTCCGAATTGTTCCCAGTCAACTGTTATATGTCTTCCCGAAACTCCGGCTGTGGGGTCGAAAATCAATTGTGCTGATCTGACTAAATCAGCAAAGTGTTTCGGTTTGAGTTTGGTGATCTCTTGAAGTTGGAGTGATTCGTTATGCTCTTGAGACATTATCGCCGCAGTGGTAAAGATTAGTGGTGTTTGAACTTACTGGCAGAGATTTTGATCCCAATATTTTTACTTTAGCGCAGAGCCGCTAACTTGATCTTGATTTAATCAGACACTGAATTTTCAGACCATCTAGAAAGAAACAATGCGATGGCTGTGCCAACGTCAAGGAAGAACGTAATCCTAGCTGTATAATTTACAGCATTTTTTCATGTTGGGTGGCATTGCAGTGAAATTACCACTGCTTATGTCTCGTTTTTAGGCACGGTATTTAGGTTATAAAGATGGTTATTTTAAAGCTTTTGGAATTTTTAGCTAATCTGTAGAGGCTAGATTCTTTACTGCAATAGCAAATAATAATTATTAAGCGGCACTACGTTAGTAAGTATGGCTGCGCCTACGCGGACACAAATTAAAGCAGATCCCTTTAAGATACAAAACTATTGCTGTATCTATTGCAGTTTAGCTTAGGTCAATGCCAAAATGTAAATACATTTTTTCCAGTCAAGCAATAGGATAAAACAATGAGCATGAACGTAAAATTACTAGAATTATCTGGGGTTTTAGATAGTATTAGAGGTAATGAGCTGCGTCGTGAAGTTAGCGATATTCTGCTAAGTGGAGCCGATATATTGTTACTTGACATGAAAGAAGTAAAGTTTATCGATAGCTCTGGTTTAGGTGCTTTAGTCTCAGCAATGCAAATGGCGCGAAATGCTAATACTAAACTTTTTGTTTGCTCAATCAGCGATCAAATTAGAATGTTATTTGAATTGACTAAAATAGATAGAGTTTTTCAAACTTTCGCTGACCAAGATGAATTCAATCGCCAAGTATTGGCAACATAGTAAACTCTAAATTATCCTAAATACTTGACTATACTAACCAAAGTTAACTTTTACTAAAGAAAAGTCATCATCAAGATTATTTTGAGAATTTAAGGTAATAATATTCGCCAATAGTTGATTTAGAACACAGGGGTCTTTTAAACTATGTTTAGTTAGTAAGTCAATGAAAGCATCAAGACCCCAAAATTTACCATTTGACTGATTAATTTCATAAGCACCATCACTAAAAATATATAAAATACTGTTCTCTTCGATCTGAAAAATAGCGTCTTCAAATTGGACATCAGGTAAAAAGCCAATGGGGAAATCCAAAGAACTTAGCTGTTTAACTTGGATACTTGTTGTAGAGATATTCGATAAGAGTAAAGCTGGTGGATGTCCGGCGTTAGCATAAATAAGTTGACGTTTCAGGCGGTGATAAACTCCATACCAGATTGTGAAGTATTTATCACCGTGCTTTGTCATTTGAAAGGCATGATTGAGCGCTTTTAGGACTTCGCTTGGTTGACAAAAGTTGGTGTTTGGTAAAGATTGCGATCGCAAAATATTCAGCACGGATACAGATAGGAGAGCAGAACCCACCCCATGACCTGATACATCCAACAAATAAATTGCCAAATTATCCTCGTCGATCCAATAATGGTCAAAGCAATCACCCCCTAGCTGTGCTGAGGGAATAAACAGATTTTCTGTAGTTACTGCTCCTACAAGCGGTGAGGGTAAAAGCGATCGCACATAATCAGCAGCCTCAGCTAATTCTGCCTCCAAAATTTGCTTTTGGGTTTGTAAATCTTGATTTAGTATCTCCAAAACTTCTTTTTGACTTTGTAAATCCTGATTTAACTGGTGTAATCTTAGTCCTGCTCTTACCCGCGCTTTCAATTCATTCATCTCTATTGGTTTAGAGATAAACTCATCTGCTCCAGCGTCAAGTCCTCTAACTCGATCTTCCTCCTCTCCTGGAGCTGCTCCCCTAGCGGTCAATAGAATAAAAAAAGTAGTTGCCAACTCTGGATCTGTTCTAATTTGACGACACACTTCTAGCCCATCTACCTCGGACATCATCCAATCACAGATAATCAGAGCGGGACGTAGTAATTGTGCTTGTCTAATTCCTTCTTCGCCATTTTTGGCGATACTGGTATCATAACCTTGATTTTGGAGTGTTCTTTTCAGTACTGTTCGCACTATAGGGTCATCATCAATAACCAAAATTTTAAGCATAAATTAAAGTTTACTAAGTAGATTAAAAAGAATTCAGAAGTCAGAATGTATTCTGATTCCTAAATTATGTTTCGGTTAAAAGGAAGTAATTACTCTAATTCAACTTATATGAAATTTAGTTTTAAATGTATAGTGAAAATACTCAAATTAAATAAATTAAATACGAATAGGATCGTCTCAAAATATTTTCTTAGTTAAAACGTGAAAAAGAAAATTTATCTAAAAGTCAACACAGACCTGACAGCATCACCTCAAGTATTGTTTTGGTTCGAGCAGATGAATCACCCGCCTATTCCTAACAAAGAAATTTGGTGGCAATGTCAAACACTTTTGATGGAAGGTTTTACTAACATTGTTGAACATGCACACAAAAACTTACCTATTGACACTCCTATTGAACTAGAAGCTGTACGGGTAAATAAATATATAGAAATTCGCATTTGGTCTCAAGGTGAGCGGTTTGACTTAGAGGAGAAATTGCGGCAAATAGCTGAATTTGAGGAGAATTATCAAGACCGGGGGCGGGGTTTAAAAATTATGTCTACCATTGCCGACAAATTGAGTTATGAGCCAACAGCAGACAATCGTTACTGTTTATTTATTAGTAAATATTATTAATCCTCTTATCTAAGCTTTGCTAGCTGTTAACTTAATTATTAACTTGAAATTGACGTGGTATTTTTATATCAAAACTATTTCGTGATTAAAAACTCTTGGATACATTTAACAAACTCTTCTAACTCTGAGATTAAGTAAGTAGTACCTCGACGTTCTTGATTTTGAGCTAATTTTTCTAACTTTTGTGCTGCTAAATGCATGGTTGTAGCTCCAATATTGGCACTAGCACCTTTAATTTGATGGATTTGGAGCGCTAGTTGCTCATAGTCACTATCTGCGATCGCTATTTTAATGATCTCTATACGAGGTTGCATATCTTCAACAAATAGTTGCAGTAGTTCCAATTCAAATTCTGAGTTATTTTCCGAGAGCTGATGCAAGCGTTCCCAATCAATTGGGAGGTCAACTGAACCTTTCTGCTCTAAAACATATATTTCTTTTGCTTGAAATATGATACTTCCCCAACGCTGTAGCGCCGCCGCTAATTTCTCTTTAATTACTGGCTTGCTGAGATAATCATCCATTCCTGCATCTATACACATCTGTTGATCTTCTTTCATTGCATTAGCTGTCATCGCAATTACTACAGGACGACGACTATTGATAAAGCTGCTTTCTTGCCAACGACGAATTTCTTTTGTAGTTTCTAAACCATCGAGAACAGGCATTTGGCAATCCATCAAAATTAAATCGTAGGGGATTTTTTCTAATAGCTGCAAAACTTCTTTCCCATTACCAGCAACATCAGCACTATAACCTAGGCTTTGGAGTTGCTTCAAAGCAACTTTCTGATTCACCAAATTATCTTCAGCTAAGAGAATTCTTAATTTATGGAAGTCACTAGCCAGGAGGCGAGAGGTAGGAGAATGATCGTTGCTGTTGTTTTCGTAATCTTTTAGTTTTAACTCTTGACTTCTTACTTCTATCTCCTCCTTTATCTGCGTTTCTAAGATAGCCATGATGGTATCGAGGAGTCGGGACGGCTTAACAGGTTTGACCAAATAAGCCGCAAATCCTATTTTTAGCGCTCGTTGGATTTCATCGCGTTGATTAGTAGAGGTAAGCATAATCAAAGGTAGCCCAGCGATCGCTGAATTTGCTTTAATTTGCTCTCCCAAGGTCATGCCATCTACTTCTGGCATGTGCATATCAATCACAGCAATGTCGTAGGGATTTTTTTGCTTGACAGCCTCCTCAATAGCTTTGAGGGCAATAGTAGCCGAAGCAGCCTGATCTACTAACATTCCCCAACGGGTAGCTTGATAGTGGATAATTTTGCGATTAGTAGCATTGTCATCCACCACTAACAAGCGCCGATTAGTCAGAAGTTCGCGTTCGCTTTCTGAGGAAACCGGGTGAAGTTGCTGGGCAAGAGTTACTTCAAACCAAAATTTAGATCCTTTGCCCAACCGACTTTCTACACCAATTTCTCCTCCCATCAAGCTTACCAGTTGCTTGCAGATGGCTAATCCCAAACCTGTGCCGCCATACTTGCGGGTGGTGGAAGCATCTACTTGGGTAAATGGGGTAAAGAGTTTGCATTGGTCTTCAGAGGTAATACCAAGACCGGTATCTGTGATGGCAAAATAAATGGTGGCTGTAGTAGAGGAAAGCGATCGCAATTCTGCTCGGACTACTACCTCTCCATTACTGGTGAACTTAATCGCATTGCTGATCAGGTTCATAAGAATTTGTCGCAGGCGACCAGCATCACCTTGGAGTTGGGTGGGAACGTTGGGATAGATTAACGCTGCAATTTCTAATCCTTTATTATGGGCTGAGGGAGCTAATAATTCCAACACTTCTTCTAGACAGGAAGATAAGTCAAAATCTAAAGTTTCTAGTGCCATTTCCCCAGCCTCAAGTTTGGATAAATCCAAAATTTCGTTGATGAGGCTTAAAAGAGCATCTCCACTAATGCGAATAGTTTCGATAAAATCTTGCTGCTCTGAGTTTAGGGGAGTTTCTAACATTAAGCCTGTCATCCCCAACACAGCATTCATTGGAGTCCGAATTTCATGACTCATGTTTGCTAAAAAGGCACTTTTGGTTTTAGAAGCTAATTCAGCTTGATGACGAGCAACTTCAAGTTCTCTTCGCTGTTGAGTTTCTGCATATAACATTTGGGCTTGGGCTAAGGCAATACCTACTTGATCGGCTATTTGTCGTAAAAGATGAGTTTCAAAGCTAGACCACTGGCGGGAACTGCCACACTGATGGACAATCAGTAAACCGCAGAGTTCTTCTTTGACAAGAATGGGTATGACTAAATTGGATTTGACCCCAAATTGTTGCAGTAATTCTATATGCCTTTTTTGAATTTCCGCTATGTCTAAGTCAGCAAGCTCTAGATTCCGTTTTTGACGATATTGCTGTAAATAGTACTGTTGTGTATATTCCGCTTGAAAATAAGAATCAGTGAGTTTGTTCTCTTTAATTGTCAGCCAGCCAGAAACTACTGCCTCAACCACAGTACTTCCCGATCCATCTGTCAAAGGTTGATAAATCAAAACTCGATCGCTATGGAGAATTTTTTGTACCTCCGTAACACTGACTTGGAGAATTTCTTGGATTTTCAAAGACTGACGAATCTTAAGGGTGATTTCAGTAAATAGTCGCGATCGCAAATTTTGGCGTTGGAGTTCTTCTTCTGCCTGCTTGCGCTCAATAAACTGCCCTACTTGCTCACCAATAGAATTCATAACTTTTGCCAAATCTGGGTCAGGTTGCTGGATTTCATGGCTAAAGCAGGTAATGACACCAAGGATGTTTTTACCACTATGAATTGGAAAACCAAAAGCTCCGTGTAGTTCCGCTTGGGCAGCAATTTGAGAGCGAATGAAATCTTTGTCTTTAGCTACATCAACAATCCAAACAGGTTCAGCACTCTCCCAAACACGACCAGGCAGGCCAATTCCTGGTGCAAAAATGATCTGCTGACTAAGGATCTCAAATTCTTGCATTCCCGAAGACATTTTATACCATGAATTCAGCAAAGATAGTAGATTCGCTCGCTGATTTACCATCCAAATTTCACTTAGATCCCATTCCAAACTCTCGCAGATTCCTTGCAGGATTTGGGGCATAGCTTCACTGATTGTAGTTGACTGTGCTAAGACGCGCGTTGTAGAGTACTGGGCTTTAAGGTGCTGTTCTGCTCGTTTGCGTAAACGAAGCTCATCATAGGCATCGCTAATGTCAATACCTGTAGCAATAATGTATTCAACGCAACCCTCATCATCTTGCAAAATAGCATTAGCCCATGAAATCAGCCGCAGACTGCCATCCTTTGCTACCCAATAATTTTTATATTCTTTGGGCGCTTCACCAGTTCGCAACTGTTCAAAAACTGCTTTAACTGGTTCTACCTGTTCAGGAATGAGAAACAGGTTCCAGAAATGCCTTCCTCTCACCTCATCAAATGAGTAACCAGTTGTTTGTTCACAAGCTTGATTAAAGCGAACGATTCGCCCTTGTGTATCCAGAACTATTACCAAAGCGCTAGCTGTATCAAGGACTGCTGAAATAAAGTTGCGTTCTTGGTTTAGCGTTTCCTCTGTTAATTTACGTTCTTTTACCTCACGATAAATGAAGTAGTAGACTATAGCCAGAATGATAAAACTTAGGCAAATAGCGATTGCAAGTGTCAAAACTGTGTTATTTGCACTGGCTTTTGCAGCTTGTGACTGCTGTTGAAGCAACCCTTTTTGCTCATTCTCGATCTCATGGATGATGTTGCGGATATCATCCATAATATATTTTCCCTGATTTGTCTGAATTACCTGCAATACTGCCTCTAATCCCTGATTTTGACGCAGGTATATAGTCTGCTGGAGGATGGCAAATTTTGCAGCTATCAGAGATTCAAGGGTGGCAAACTGCTTTTGTTGCCTAGGTTGATCTGCGATTAAATCCTTCAGTTCTACAATTTTTTGATCGATGTTTGCAACTACTGCTTGATAAGGTACCAGATAACTTTCTTGTCCAGTCAGGATATAACCGCGTTGTCCGGTTTCGGCATCCTTCATATAAGACAGTAATTCTTCCAGTTTATTGATTTTCCCTTGGGTTTTTTGTACCTGATTACTAGCATCAATCAATATACGTGTGTTTTGATAAGAAATCACGCCAATCAAAACTAAAATTGCCGATGCTAACCCAAACCCTCCAGCTACTCTTTGAAAAAATTTTTTGTGTCTCTTGTGTGCCTGTTTGCGTGTATGACTCACCAATACCAAACTTGCTAAGTTACGCCGCATTTCTAATTGCTTGATTACTTGGCGACCGATAATTTGCAATGCTTCAACTTGTTCTGGGGAGAGATTTCTTGGTACACGGTCAATTACACAAAGTGTTCCTAGTGCATATCCTTCAGGGTTAGTTAGCGGTACACCAGCATAAAACCGAATATTTGGGTCAGAAGTGACTAGCGGGTTTGTCGCAAACCTTTTGTCTTGTGTGGCATCAGGCACAACAAAAACTTCCGGTTGCATAATAGCATGGGCGCAGAATGCAAAATCTCGCGGTGTTTCTCGGGCTTCCATTCCAACTTTGGATTTGAACCACTGGCGATCGCTATCAATTAAACTGATTAAGGCAATAGGAGTGCCACAAATATATGAGGCTAAATGGGTGAGATCGTCAAAAGCAGGTTCCGAATGAGTATCAAGGATCTTATACTCCAAAAGAGATTCGATTCGCTGTATTTCGTTATCAGGTAATGGTGCTTTCATTCTTCAGCCTTATCAGTGACTACTAAAATTTGACCCGCAACTGTCCTGTCAAGGAATTACCACCGTAAGTACTTCCCCCAATTTCTTGATTGCAAACATTACTCAAGCTATAGCCAAGGTCTGCGTCTATATTTTGTGAAACCTTTACCGTACACCGCGTTTGATTGGTTTGGGTAGCACTGGCCGTAATTGGAAATCAGGATTGAAGTTTCCGGGTGTCGCTATCAAAATAGGTGTTGGCTCAGAATTTACTTTGCTGACTCCCTCAATCAATTCTGAAGGTGATTTCCAGGTCTGATGTGCTTGGGCAGCTTGTAACTTAGCTTCTGATAATGTCCAAATACCTACGCTATAGCAGTTCTCGTTCACATGAGGTACACCAGTAGGGGCAATTCATGAATTACCCCTAAACATTGCGATATAATTTTATACCGCGTCTGAGTGGGAACCGCTATACAGATTACTACCAATTGAATCTGTAGGCATCGCCAAATCAACCCAGTGTACGAACTATGTGGAGAAATAAAGAAATAAAGTATAAAATTATCTGCCATAGGTCAATACTATAGTTGTAAATAAAAAAGTTGCTGCCAAAGAGTTTCTGGCTGCTAGCTCATGTATTCAGCTTGGAATTATGATGCCCAAAATATATGCTTGTTAAGACATGGCAAAGAAAAAAGGCATTAATTTGATATATACCTGCCCCTTGACTGTCTAATTAGTATTTTTTGCAAGAGCGTCTTGCAATTTTTAGTTAATAACTCCCGGTTCGCCCATTTTTTAATGAGTTAGGAAAAGTAGATAGTCAAAAGTATACCGAAGGACATATTCCCAAAA
>NZ_JACKZS010000184.1 GCF_014222285.1 Nostoc sp. UCD121 | reverse complement strand
TGACCTCAATGGCAACCGAATAACCCAGATTCCAGAGGCGATCGCTAAATTAACCAATCTGACGCAGCTTGACCTCAGTAGCAACCAAATAACCCAGATTCCAGAGGCGATCGCTAAATTAACCAATCTCAATCTGACGCAGCTTCACCTCAATGGCAACCGAATAACCCAGATTCCAGAGGTGATCGCTAAATTAACCAATCTGACGCAGCTTCACCTCCGTAACAACCAAATTACCCAGATTCCAGAAGCGATCGCTAAATTAACCAATCTGACGCAGCTTCACCTCGATGGCAACCGAATAACCCAGATTCCAGAGGCGATCGCTAAATTAACCAATCTGACGCAGCTTGACCTCAATGGCAACCGAATAACCCAGATTCCAGAGGTGATCGCTAAATTAACCAATCTGACGCAGCTTCACCTCAGTAGCAACAAAATAACCCAGATTCCAGAGGTGATCGCTAAATTAACCAATCTGACGCAGCTTCACCTCGATGGCAACCGAATAACCCAGATTCCAGAGGTGATCGCTAAATTAACCAATCTGACGCAGCTTCACCTCGATGGCAACCGAATAACCCAGATTCCAGAGGTGATCGCTAAATTAACCAATCTGACGCAGCTTCACCTCAATGGCAACCGAATAACCCAGATTCCAGAGGTGATCGAAAGTTTGCCAAAATTGGAAACTCTGGATTTACGGGGAAATCCGCTTCCTATTTCACCAGAGATTTTAGGATCTTTTGATCGTGTTGGTTCAGTTAAAAAGATTTTCAATTATTTGCAATTACTCCGTAGCGGTGAAGTCCGTCCACTCAACGAAGCCAAACTCTTGCTCATCGGACAAGGCAGCGTTGGTAAAACATCCCTTATCAAGCGACTAATCCGCAATAAATATGACAAAAATCAACCCCAAACCGATGGACTCAATGTAGAAACTTGGAACGTGCAGGTTAATAGCAAAGACATCCGCCTCAATGTTTGGGATTTTGGTGGACAGGAAATTTATCATGCTACCCATCAGTTTTTTCTGACTAAGCGCAGCCTCTATCTCCTAGTCTGTAATTGTCGCACCAGCGAAGAAGAAAACCGCATTGAATATTGGCTGAAACTAATCGAAAGCTTCGGCGGACAGTCCCCCGTGATTATCGTTGGCAACAAAAAAGACGAACAACCCCTTGACATCAACCGCAAGGCATTACGCGAAAAATATCCTAACATCCAAGCCATTATCGAAACCTCCTGCCAAGACAATATTGGCATTGATGAACTCCGCGCAGCAATTTTGCAGCAAATCGCCAACCTCAAAGAAGTCTACGACCTTTTACCCCTGACATGGTTTGAGGTTAAACAAAAACTCGAATCCATGACTGAAGACTTCATCAGCTACAACCGCTACATTGGCATCTGCCACCAAAAAGAAATTCCCGAAGAACAAAACCAAGAGCAACTAATCGACTTGCTACATCGACTCGGCTTAGTTCTTAATTTCCGCGATCATCCCATCCTCAAAGATACCAACGTCCTCAAACCCAACTGGGTTACAGAAGGCATTTACGCGCTCCTGAGCGATGAAAACCTCAAAACTAAAACCAAAGGCATTTTCACCCCCGCCGATCTCATCCGCATCCTTAATCCAGAGCGCTACCCCACCGAGCGTCATGGTTATCTAATCGAACTAATGAAGGAATTCGAGCTTGGCTTTGCACTAGAATGTTACCCACCACAATTTCTGATTGCGGGACTTCTGCCCAAAGACCAACCAAACGAAACAAAACTCCAAGGCAAAACCTTGGAATTTCAATACCATTACAAAGTTCTCCCCGAAAGCATCATTTCGCGCTTCATCGTCAACAGCCACGAAAAAATCCATAACCAAATCTATTGGCGCAGTGGCGTAATGCTGCAATATCAAGAAAACAACGAAATCTACAATATCGCTCGGATCAAAGCCGATCCCGAAGATAAAAAAATCTTCATTACCATTAGCAAACGCAAAGAAACCCGCCGCTTATTTCTCGGCATCCTCCGCGATGTTTTCCAAAAAATCCACAAAAGTCTCCCCAATCTCGAAATCACCGAATGGGTTCCCGTCCCCAACCATCCCAATCATCCGCCACTCGACTACCAAGAACTCCTCGGACTCGAATCAATGCGCGTTCTTGAATATCCAATTGGTAAACTCAAAATAAACATCAATATCCGTCAACTACTTGATGGGTATGAAGATATAAGAAATCGACAAAGACAACAAATAGACAAAGAAATTATTGAATCATTCCCCATTAAGGAACCAATTATGTCAGAAAGCACCAGAAACCAAATATTTGTTAGCTACAGTCATCAAGATGCAGAATGGTTAACAGAACTGCAAAAACAACTAAAACCCTATATTCGTGCAGAAGGTTTGATCGTTTGGGATGACACCAAAATCAAACCTGGCGCAAAATGGAAAGCCGAGATTGAAAAAGCATTAGCCACGGCTAAGGTTGCTATCCTGCTAGTCAGCCCTGACTTTATAGGCTCTGATTTCATCGACAGACATGAGCTACCCCCCTTACTCAACGCAGCCGAACAAGAGGGATTAACCATTTTTTGGATTCCAATTAGTGCAAGCTCATACAAAAAAACCGACATCGAAAAATACCAAGCTGCTCACCCTCCAAGTAAACCCCTCGACACTCTAAATAAGGCAGAACGTAACCAAGCTTGGGTGAAAATTTGCGAAGAAGTCGAAAAGGCAATAAAATAGAACCTATTTAAACATTGACAAAATTTAACTTAAATGTTATTGAAATAGGGAACAAATTAGGCATAGAACTAAAGCTTCCCTCTGTTAAATAGACTTTTATAATTCCAGAAGCGATCGCAAATTCGAGCAAGTGGTCAAAATGTCTACGTGCGAGAATTGGGATCTTGGCGTAGTAGACTGTCTATATATCGCATACACCCGCCCCCAGTTTGTCTACCAAACAAGCATTACAGGTCTAGAGAAGACCTTACACCAAGCAAGGTGCGATCGCTCCTCGATACCGCACTTGATCGCAAACCTAGAAGCAAGGTATTGGTAATGTTTGTGCTTTGTTGAAGCAGTAGAAGCGATCGCTTCCCTTACTTCTACCCTAGTTCTCCCCGATCGCACTTTAATCTTAAAGGTCTAGAAGACTTGAGGCTCTGAGTGCCATCAGCAAGAAGGAGAACAATGCAACTCAAACACAGCCATATCTTTCGCCAAGAAGCTCTGGAACGCTTATCTTCACCAGAACAACTGGATCAAGCGATAAATGTAGTCAAGCCTCAAGCTTGGTTGACTTTATCTACCATGAGTTTTTTGGTTGCTGTAGCTGGCCTTTGGAGTGTGTTCGGCAGAATTCCCCTGACCGTCACAGGTCAAGGTATCTTGATTAAACCGCACCATGTTGTGGAATTTCAAGCACCCAGTTCTGGCCCGTTACTAGCTCTCAAGGTCAAGCCGGGAGATATTATTAAACAAGGTGATGTGCTGGGTATTATCGACCAATCAGCGCTAAAGCAGCAACTACAGCAAGAGCAAGTAAAGTTGCAACAATTACAAACCCAAAATCAAGAGACTGACAGATTACAAAAGCTGCTAATTGACCAACAAATCATTACTCTTGGACAGCAGAGAATGGATTTGGAAAATAACCTGCGTCGAGAACAAGGTGCGCCAAAGTTACGCGATCAAACATTGAGAGCGATCGCTCAAAAACGTCAAAGCATTAACTCTCGCAAACAACAAATTAATTATTTACTTAAAACTCTCAAAGGACGAGTTGATAATCGTCGTCAGCTTTTTGAGCAGCATGTCATCAGCCAAGATATGTTGGTGCAAGCTGAACAAGAATATTTTAATACTCAAAGCGAACTGTCGAATATTGATGTGCAACTCAAGGATCTGGAAATCCAAGAAACCACCACACAACGAGAATATCTAGAAAATCTCAACAGAATTGACGAAATTAAAACCAAAATTAAAGATATTAATACTCAAAATACTAAATTACGCGAACAAGACTTAAAGCAATCAATTGACAAAACAAATAAAATTCGGGAAGTAAAGCGCCGTATAGCCCAATTAGAACTGCAACTATCTCAAGAAAGTCGAATAATTAGCAAATACAATGGTCATATTCTGGAAGTGAGTGTTGTTCCTGGTCAAATGATGAATCCGGGTACTCGCTTAGGGTCAATCGAGGCTGAAGAGGCAAATTCAAAACTTATGAGCCTTGTTTACTTTGCTAATAAAGATGGTAAGCAAATCAAACCAGGGATGGCTGTACAGGTGACTCCCAGTTTTGCCAAGCGTGAGCGCGAAGGTGGTATTGTCGGAACGATCGCAGATATTTCTTCATTTCCGGTAACTACACAAGATATTACAGCGATCGTTGGTAACAAAGAAATGGCTGCCAGTCTTGCGGGTAAAGGCGAAGGTCAAGTGCAAGCTTTTGTCCAACTCCAAGAAAATCCTACATCCGTCAGTGGCTACAAATGGTCATCTTCTGACGGCCCAGCTTTAAAAATATCCTCCGGCACAACTACCTCTGTTCAAGTAAAAGTTGGAGAAAAAGCACCGATTTCTTATATTATTCCTATGCTGCGATCTTGGACGGGGATTTATTAATTTGGGAATGGGGCATGGGGCATGGGGCATTGGGGTTAAAACTTGAATGTTCATCCTCAGAAGCTCAACGTTCACCCTCAGAAGCTCAACGTTCATCCTCAGAAGCTCAATGTCCACCCTCGGAAGCTCAACGTTCATCCTCGGAAGCTCAACGTTCAAGTCTTAATTCTCCAATGCCCAATGCTCAATGCCCAATCCCCCATTCCCATTCCCAATCCCAAAATTTAAACCAAATCGTGTCCGTACTTCTACACTTTTGCAAATGGAAGCGGTCGAATGTGGTGCGGCTGCTTTGGGAATAATTCTTAGCTATTACGGCCGGATTGTGCCACTGGCTAAACTGCGTGAAGAATGCGGTGTCTCGCGGGATGGGAGTAAAGCTTTTAATATCGTCAAAGCTGCCAAAAACTATGGACTCAATGCTAAAGGTTTAAAACTGTCTCTAGAAAAGGTGACAGCTACCCGTCTTCCCTACATTGCCTTTTGGAATTTTAACCATTTTCTCGTGGTAGAAGGATATAGCAAAAAACGCGTCTACCTCAATGATCCTGCCAATGGTCGGAGAACAGTGAGTTGGGAAGAGTTCGATCGCGCATACACTGGTGTTGTGCTGACAATGGAACCAGGAGCGGACTTCCAGAAGGGTGGCAAAAAAAATCACATTATTTCGGCTTTAACTACCCGTTTACAAAACTCACGAGTTACTATCTTATTTTGTCTGCTGGCTGGGTTGTTGTTAACATTACCTCGGTTAGCGGTGCCAGCCTTTGCTCAAGTGTTTATCGATGAGATTTTAGTCCAAGACCGGCAAGATTGGTTACGACCTTTATTGTTAGGGATGTTGTTAACTACTATATTGCGGGCATTCCTTGCTAGACTGCGGCTGACTTATCTGCGACGATTGATGGTTAAGTTGTCAGTCAGCACATCAGGACAGTTTCTCTGGCATATCCTGCGATTGCCTATTGGGTTTTATGACCAACGCTTTGCTGGGGAAATAAGTAGCCGGGTGCAACTAAATGACCGAGTGGCGGAAGCACTTTCAGGGCCTTTGGCAACCACATTAATTGATGCAGTAATGATGGTTTTTTACCTACTGATAATGATTCAGTATGACCAATTATTGAGTGCGATCGCAGTTGGTTTTGCTTTAATCAACATTCTCGCCCTTCTATTTTTATCGCAAACTCGTGTAGATACAAATATGCGCCTAGCTCAGGAATATGGCAAGGTGGGTGGAGTAACGATTAGCGGCATCCAAACGATAGAAACCATCAAAGCTTCTGGGCTAGAGTCAGATTTATTTGCTCGGTTTGCGGGTTATTACGCTAAAGCACTCAACGCCCAACAGGAATTAAGCTTAAAAACTCAAATTCTCACTACATTACCGACGATTTTGACAGCCCTGACCACAGCTTCTATTCTACTGGTTGGCGGCTTTCAGGTAATGAATGGCAATCTCAGTATTGGGATGCTGGTTGCCTACCAAAGTTTAACACTGAGCTTCTTAGAGCCAGTTAATAGCCTCGTTAATTTCGGCAGCACGCTGCAAGATTTAGAAGCTGACTTAAACCGCCTTGATGATGTGCTGCAAAATCCCGTTGATTTGGAAGTGGAGGGAGGCAAGGGAGCAGAGGAGCAGAGGAGCAGAGGGGAACTTATTACAAGTATTCCCCATGCCCAATGCCCAATGCCCAATGCCCAATACCCAATGTGGCAATTACAGGGACATATTGAGTTACGAAATATCACTTTTGGCTACAGTCGGGTGGAACCTGCCTTAATTGAGAATTTTAGCTTAACTGTTCAACCTGGGCAACGCATAGCGCTTGTGGGGGGAAGTGGTTCAGGGAAATCTACAATTGCTAAATTAATTTGCGGTCTTTATCAGCCTTGGGAAGGGGAAATCTGTTTTGATGGTGTAGAGCGATCGCAAATTAAGCGTTCTGTGTTGGCAAACTCATTGGCAATGGTTGAGCAGGATATCTTTTTATTTGCGGGGACTGTGCGAGATAATATCACTCTTTGGGATTCAACTGTGCCAGAAGCTGATTTGGTGCAAGCTTGTCAAGATGCAGCCATTCATGATGCGATCGCTTCTATGCCTGCTAAATATGACTTTGAATTGATTGAAGGCGGTATGAATATCAGTGGTGGGCAACGCCAACGTCTAGAAATCGCCCGCGCTTTGGTGAGAAATCCCACAATATTAGTACTGGATGAAGCAACCAGCGCCCTCGATGTAGAAACCGAATTGATGATTAACCGTAACTTGCGACAGCGTGGTTGCTCATGTATTGTAGTAGCCCACCGCCTGAGTACAATTCGTGATTGCCATAAAATTATTGTTCTAGACCAAGGTAAAATTGTCCAAAGTGGTACCCATGAGGAATTATGGCAGCAAGGTGGGACTTATGTTCGCCTACTCCACGCAGCAGAGGCATAGTTGAGCAATGAGTAGCCCGCAGGTAAATCCTTCTTCTAAACTGTACTCTTTTCAGGCAAACGAACCAGTATTGTTAAATGACTCAGAAATATTCTGGATAGTGCGGTCTGGAACATTAGCTCTATTTGCGACTGGAGTTAAAAACAGTTTACTAAGGGAGCAGCGCCGCTATCTGTTTCATGTCAACGCTGGAGAAGCATTATTTAGTACAGCTTTGTTACCGGAAGAAAGCAAATGGAGTTTTGTAGCGATCGCAATTGAACCTACCCAATTATGCCAGATGTCAATGGTTGATTTGGTTCAGGGAATTGCAGAGGCTGACTCTCAAGCCATAAAACTTTTAGAAGGCTGGGTAAATCATTTAAGTCAGTCTCTTAGTTCTCAGCAAACAGTTTTGACAACGCCATTAAACATTGTGCAGACATCGGGAGAGGATTTTTCATTATCGACTGGTGAGGCACTACATCTGTGGGAACAAACACTTGTGTGGGTGAAGTTGCAGCAAGGTAATGTTAGCTGGATGGGAGTTGAGGAACTAACGTTGAATCCCGCCTCGCCAGCTTTTCCCATCACGAGTGCGATGTGGCTGGAGGCAGAAAATGCAGTTATTGGACAAGTATTAACAACCGCAGATTTCCCAAGTAACGACGAAATACCCAGTAGCTTGGTATGTTTACATACTTATTTTTTTCACTACTTGAGTTTGCTAGCAAACAAACAAGCAGAAGCAGAATTTCGGCAGTTTCAACAAAGAGAGCAACTTAATCAGCAAGTAATTGAGGGCGCACTCTCTGAATTAGCAACAGTATTGCAACCACAGCAAGAAGCTGTATCTCAAGAGGGGCCGCCTCTGTTGGTAGCAATGGGAGCAATTGGACGGACATTGGGAATTGAGATTCGTCCAGCAGCAGATAATTTTAGTTCAATTAAAGACCCTGTGGCAGCGATCGCCCAATCATCGCAAATTCGTATCCGGCGTGTGACTTTGGCAAGCGCCTGGTGGCGGCAAGATCAAGGGCCGATGCTAGCTTATACGCAATTAGAAAAGCGCCCAGTAGCTTTGTTACTCACAGATAAGCGGGATTATGTGATCTTTGACCCAGTTGCGCGAACTCGCATCCCTGTAAATGAGGCAGTAGCAAAAACACTGACAACATCTGCCTACGTTCTGTATCGACCATTGCCCCAAGTTGCACTCAAAGCCATCGATTTACTTCGGTTTGGGGTGAAAGGTTATGAAAAAGACATCGCAAGTATTTTAGTAGTGGGGCTACTGGGGACGATATTGGGAATGGTTGCACCACAAGCAACAGCAATTTTAATCAATAATGCCATTCCAGATAGCGATCGCGCTTTACTATGGCAGATAGGATTGGTAATGTTTGCAGTTGCCTTTGGGCAGCTAGCTTTTCAAATTGCCCAAAGTATTATTACCCTCCGAGTTGAAAGCGCCACTGATAGCGTATTGCAACCAGCTATTTGGGATCGCCTGCTGAGATTAAGTCCGAGGTTTTTTCGTCAGTATACTGCCGGAGACTTAGTTAACCGTGTCATGGCGGTGAGGGGAATTCATCAAAAACTGAGCGGTGCTACCCAAAAAACGTTGTTGAGTGGGGTTTTTGCCTTACTCAATTTAGTGTTGATGTTTATTTATAGCTGGCAATTAGCGCTGGTGGGAGTGGGTTTAGCAATCTTTGCTGCTGCGGTTACGACAGTTGCAAGTTTCCGCTTGGTGAAGAAATCTCGCAAACAGCAAGAACTCAATGGCGCGATTCAGGGACTCACTGTCCAACTAATCAATGGTGTTGCCAAACTGCGGGTAGCAATGGCAGAAGAACGGGCATTTGCTGCTTGGGCAAAAAAGTATAGCCAGCAAATCCGGCTAAAGGCGAATTGGCAACAGATTAAAGATGGTATGTCTGTATTCAATGAAGCACTACCCTTAGTCAGTTCTATATTGCTTTTCGGATTAGCGATGCTGTTGATGCAGCCACGCCTCACACTTGGTATATTTGTTGCTTTTAACTATGCCTTGACAATTTTCATCAAAGGGATAATTGACCTGAGCAATACTGTATCTGAGATTTGGGGGATTGTACCAATATGGGAAAGGGCAAAACCGATTTGGCGATCGCAACCTGAAGATGGCTCAACCAAAGTTAACCCTGGTCAATTAAGTGGTCGTATTGCCCTAGAAAATGTGAGTTTTCGCTACTCGGAAAATGGCAACTTAATTCTCAATAATGTCAGTTTCCATGCTGAACCAGGAGAGTTTGTGGCGATTATTGGCCCTTCTGGAAGTGGTAAATCAACGATATTCCGGTTGTTGCTGGGATTTGAGACTCCATTAACAGGCAGTGTCTACTATGATGGCAAAGACTTAGCAGATTTGGAACTTCAGGCTGTACGCAGACAGTTGGGAGTAGTATTGCAAAATGGCAAATTTGGGACTGGCTCAGTTTTTGATAATATCACCGCCGGAGCTTTGGTTTCTCTAGAAGAAGCTTGGGAAGCCGCACAGATGGCAGGCTTGGCTGATGATATCAAGCAAATGCCGATGGGAATGCATACTATCATTGCTGAGGGTGGTACTAATCTTTCTGGGGGGCAACGGCAAAGATTATTGATTGCGCGATCGCTAGTTGCAAAGCCCAAAATTATTTTAATGGATGAAGCAACCAGCGCTCTGGATAATCGCACCCAGGCAATTGTGACTGAAAGTTTAGCCAAATTAAATGCTACCAGAGTGGTGATTGCCCATCGCCTCAGCACAATTCGTCATGCAGACCGCATTTATGTTCTGGATGGAGGTAATGTAGTGCAGATGGGTAATTTCTCAGAATTAATTGCAGAAGAAGGGTTATTTGCTCGACTTGTAGTCCGGCAGTCATAACACCTTTTATTCTTATAACCATTTTCAATTCGGTGAGGTACAAGTATGCAAATAGACCTAACCCCATAACCCCCTTCCCGAAGGCGGGAAAGGGAAAAAATTCAAAGTCTCTCTCCTTCTCTCTGTGTTCTCTGCGCCTCTGTGATTAGTTAAAAAAATTGACTTTCACAAAGATTTTTCAGCAAAAGTGATCGCATTTTATTTAATTCACTCCAAATTAAAAACTAAATTGATTAACATAAAACTCATATTTGATTTTTGAAAAAATTCCGTATAGCTCAAAGAGGCTTCTTGACTATTGCCTATCTAATGCCGAATTGGAATTTTAATCACAAACTCTGTTCCTTGTCCTGGTTTTGAGTAACACTCCAGTTTACCACCATGTTTTTCGGTAATAATTTGATAACTAATAGACATTCCCATACCTGTTCCCTTACCCACAGGCTTGGTGGTAAAAAATGGATTAAAAACCTGCTTTTCAACTCCTTCTGGCATCCCTAAACCATTGTCGGCAATCGCAATTTTGATCCAATAAGAATCTATTAACGTGCTATGTATGGTAATTTTGGGTAGAGAAACTTCATTGTATGTTTTTTGTTCTAAGGCATCAATAGCATTTGCAAAAATATTCATAAACACCTGATTCAGTTGTCCGGCATAGCATTCTACTAAAGGTAAGCTACCGTAATTTTTGATGACATTAATTTCGGGAAATTCTGGTTTTTCTTTAAGGCGATGTTGCAAAATCATTAAGGTACTGTCTATGCCTTGGTGAATATCTACAGCTTTAAACTCGGCTTCATCCATGCGCGAGAAAGTACGTAGTGAGAGGACAATCTGACGGATGCGTTGAGTTCCCACTTTCATTGAATTCAAGATTTTTGGTAAATCTTTCTGAATGTATTCCAGATCAATTTCTTGGCATAAAGTCAGCAGTGGATTGAGTCGCTCTGCTAACGTGTAGCTTGCTTCGCCAGAGTAGCAATTGCTGTTCTTAAATTCAGGTGGGTTAATGATTTGATATGAGTTAATTAACCGTAATAAATCTTGGGTATGTTCTTCAAGATGGCTGAGATTACCGTGGATAAAATTGACAGGGTTATTGATTTCATGGGCAACTCCGGCCACAAGTTGACCCAGACTAGACATTTTTTCAGCCTGAATCATTTGTGCTTGGGTACGTTGGAGTTCTTGAAGAGTTTGGGCTAAATCTTCTGCGTGTTGTCTAAGCTGGGCTTCGATTTGTTGGCGATCGCGGATATCACGGACAATGGTTGAGAAAAATTCTATTTCGCCTTGTTCATTTTTGTGGGCAATTATCACTTGGGAAACTGGAAACTCTTCACCATTGCGACAGCGAAATATAGATTCTCCAGACCAAATCCCTTCTCGAACTACGGTAGGTATTATTTCATTCTGAAATTTTTCTAATATTGATAGTCCTGTAACCTCGCTAATATGAAATTTGTTGGTTTCTGAGGCTGGAATTTGTAAAATCTTCTGCCCTGCTTTGTTTAGGTAGCAACTATTTCCATCTGCATCAGCCATACCGACGATATCAGTTGTGGCTTCTAAAATAGTTAGCAGTCTTCTTTGCTCTTGTTCTGCTTGTTTACGTTCGCTAATATCTCGCACTACCGAAAGTGCATGAGGTTTGCCATTGTAGTTAAAGAGTTTGCCTGTAACTTCTATATCAAAATAAGTGCCATCTTTGCGAATATCTACAGCCTGAGTGTGAAATTCATCTCCCTTTTTGATTGTGTTGATGAATTTACCAAATTGCTGAAAAGAATCGGGATGAATAAAATCTGTAGGACTTAAGTGGAAAAATTCTGCTTGAGAATAGCCGTGCATTTGACAAAAAGCGGGATTAGCAGCGACAATCTTACCAGTATCTAAATCAACAACACTAATGCCATCATTCACAGTTTCAAAAATGCTGCGATACTGATTTTCTTGTTGAATTAAGGTTGCCTCAGCCGCTTTGCGTAGACGAAGCTCGTTGTAGACATTACTAATATCCCTAGCTACACAAACAACAGTATCCTCACTCATTGGCGCAATACTCGCCTCAAACCAAACTTCTTGATCGCCAATGGGCAAGCTATATTCGATTTTGAAAGTTTTCTTGGTTTTTAGTGCCTGTTGAATGCAGTTGAGGAAAGAGTCTGCAAAAGCAGAAGGTAAAACCTCGTGTATGGTTTTACCTATTAGTTCCGCAGGTGGTTGGTATAGTAAAGGCGCACCGCTAGGAGCAATTTTGAGGTAGCGTCCTTGGGCATTAAGGATGAGAATCACATCTGGTATGGCGTTAAACAATGCTAGTAATTCTGCTTGAGAAGCCTTGAAAGTTAGTTCTGCTTGACAATTACTTTCTAATAGTTGTTTTGATTCTCTAAGTTTCTGTTCTAATTGGGCGATTTCTGCACTGAATTCTGTGGTGGATTTTGCCAGTTGTTGCTGTAACTGAGCGTTTTGCTGACGAAGAAAAAGTATTTCTTGCTCGAATTCTGTGTTATGCATGACTTGTTTCTCCTGCTGACTGTTGAACTGAAATTAATATCTCAAATTCCGTACCTTGCCCTGGAGATGAGTCGCATTGGATCGAACCAGTATATTTTTCCACTATAATTTTTCGAGCGATCGCTAAAAACTCTTGTAAATACCCGACATATCGCCTCCGCTCAAAACCAAAATCATCTTTGAGGGAAAAGTCAGTTTCTCGATACTCTCGATAAACTAGGGTTCTCGAACCATTGGAAATTTCTTCGGTTACGTGGTATCCAGGAATACTAACCATGCTACTAAATCTTGAAGGCTTTCATATTTAGTCTTCCCAAATGGCTAACGCCAGTTTTATCTAAGTTAGTAATCATTATTTGGGCAGGGGGCAGAAACTCTTTCTGCTGCGTGAGTTCTGCATTTTCTACCTGACTTATTTGCAAACTGCTGTATCTGTACAATCATCGCTATCATTTAGCAAAATGACTTGCATTAATATTTTGATAGCACTTCTATGGAGTTAACTAAACTAGCAAAGGCAGAATTACACCATCACGCTTAGGAGAGAATTATGGCATTAAGAATGATGGTCGGAGGTAAATGGATAACCGATGAGAATAAGCAGAATCAAAGCGGTGAGTTCCATGAGATGCCAACAACCTTTCGCGATCGCGTTACCGCCGATGGTTCTAGTGGGTTTAAGGCAGAAACCGGACGCTATCACCTCTACGTTTCCTTAGCGTGTCCGTGGGCGCATCGCACCTTAATTATGCGAGAACTCAAAGGGTTAAATGATGCCATCTCAGTCTCTATGGCTGATCTGATTCTAAGCGACTTGGGCTGGAGCTTTTCTGCACCGATAGAAACCATACCTGACTCCGTGAGTCATACTCAATATTTGTCAGAGATTTATCTGAAAGCCGCTCCCAAATACACAGGACGAGTCACTGTTCCAGTGTTGTGGGATCGACAAACTCAAACTATCGTCAACAATGAATCTCGTGAAATCATACGGATGTTTGACGTAGAGTTTGGGGAATTGGCTACACAGAAAGTAGACTTATACCCACGCGACTTACAACAAAAGATTGATGAAACGATCGATGCAATTTATATGCCAATCAATGCTGGTGTATATCGCTCTGGTTTTGCGACTTCACAAGCAGCCTACGAAAATGCGGTAACTGAACTCTTTGAGAGTTTAGACCATTGGGAAAACGTTCTGAGCAAGCAGCGCTATTTATGTGGCGTTCAACTCACCGAAGCCGATATCTGTATGTTTGCAACGCTGTATCGCTTTGACTCAGTGTATCACGGTCATTTTAAATGCAACTTGCGGCGAATTCTCGACTATCCGAACCTCTGGAATTATCTAAAGGATCTATATCAGCGTCAGCCATTCAAAGCAACATGTAATCTGGACTATACTAAACGCGGCTATTACATGAGTATGACCGAGATTAATCCAAATCGAATTGTACCCAAGGGGCCAATCATCGATTTTCACGAACTGCACGATCGCGATCGCTTCGGTAAGCCGTAAATGGCCCAGAGAAAAGTTTTAAGCGATCGCAGCCAACCAAAATCTTACTAACGCTACTTAGTTAGAAAAGTTTTTAATTCCTTGCCTGACTCAATTCTCCAATTTTTTCTACATAATCCTCCAAAAGATCCCCTAGCTGTGGCAATCTGGGAAACAGAGATTTATCAAATCTGATATTTTTAGCTACTGCAAATTTACCCGATCAGGTTATGCAAACTCTGCCCATAGTAGATACTTCAAATACTGCATCAAGTCAACCTATCTTTGATACAACTATCAAGCGGCGAAAAACCCGTCCCGTAAAGGTAGGAAATGTCACCATTGGCGGTGGCTACCCCGTTGTAGTGCAGTCAATGATTAACGAAGACACCCTTGATATTGATGGTTCCGTAGCTGGTATTCGTCGTCTGCACGAAATTGGCTGCGAAATTGTCCGTGTTACAGTGCCGAGTATGGCTCATGCTAAAGCTTTAGCAGAAATTAAACAAAAATTAATAAAAACTTACCAAGACGTGCCCATTGTGGCTGATGTCCATCATAATGGGCTAAAAATCGCCCTGGAAGTCTCCAAGCACATAGAAAAAGTGCGGATTAATCCGGGGTTGTATGTCTTTGAAAAGCCCAACGTCAATCGAACCGAGTATACTCAATCCGAATTTGACGAAATTGGCGATAAAATCCGCGAAACTTTAGAACCTCTAGTAGTTTCTTTGCGAGATCAAGGTAAATCAATGCGAATTGGGGTAAATCACGGTTCCCTCGCCGAGAGGATGCTATTTACCTACGGTGACACCCCAGAAGGAATGGTGGAATCTGCCATAGAATTCATTCGCATTTGTGAATCCTTGGATTTCCGCAACTTGGTAATTTCCATGAAAGCTTCACGAGTACCTGTGATGCTAGCCGCCTATCGCCTGATCGCCAAGCGCATGGATGAATTGGGTATGGATTATCCGCTACATTTAGGCGTTACCGAAGCTGGTGATGGCGAATATGGGCGAATTAAATCTACGGCTGGTATTGCTACCTTACTTGCTGATGGCATTGGCGATACAATTCGCGTTTCACTAACAGAAGCACCAGAAAAAGAGATTCCCGTCTGTTACAGCATTCTCCAAGCTTTGGGATTGCGAAAAACGATGGTGGAATACGTCGCTTGTCCTTCTTGTGGGCGTACTTTGTTTAATCTAGAAGAAGTGTTACACAAAGTCCGGGAAGCCACTAAACACCTAACTGGGTTAGACATAGCAGTTATGGGTTGCATTGTCAACGGTCCCGGCGAAATGGCAGATGCCGACTATGGTTATGTTGGCAAAACACCTGGTTACATTTCCTTATATCGTGGTCGAGAAGAAATTAAAAAAGTCCCGGAAGACAAAGGTGTTGAGGAATTAATTAACCTCATTAAGGCAGATGAACGCTGGGTAGAACCTTAAGGGG
>NZ_JACKZS010000183.1 GCF_014222285.1 Nostoc sp. UCD121 | reverse complement strand
AAAATAATTAAGTAGCTTTCATACTGCTACCTAATTAGTCCTTCTGAATTCTGGCTTCTTTTTATGTTTATGAACGCGAGAAAGTCTATAGGTTGTAGAAATTTGGTTCTGGGTATTACTGAGTTATAGTCCAACACTGAGACATGAAATTTTTAAGCCAATCAGACTAACTGATGATTAATTATTCAATAAAAATTATTCATTCTCCCTAATTACAAACCTATCTAGAACTTATATTCTATTTTTGAAAAACTTAGTGAACCCAAAAAAGCTTTTTTCGCATTGCTTCTTGCCTATTACTAGTTAAAGCAAGTAACTATGCCTACGCCAGGCTGCGCGAACAGAAATCAAAGCGGATTCCTATACATTGGCTTTACTCTTCTCAATGGGAACACTCAATGTAGGTAAGTATTTACGTATTATACTCATTACCTTGTCAGGCGCTACGGGTTTAGTAATAAAATCTGTAGAACCGACTACTTTGGCACGAACTCTATCTAAAAGACCATCACTGCCTGTTAATATAATCACTGGTGTATTGGCAAAGGCTGATATTCGCCGCAACTGAGTGCAGATTTCATAACCACTGGCAACTGGCATAATCAAGTCCAAGAAAATTAGGTCTGGTTTATCTTGAATCAGGGTTGGGAGTGCTTGTACAGCATCTTGAATTTTAATAAACCTTAGTCCATTGGAAGTAATAATATCCTCTAGCATTTTACAGACTTGAGGGCTATCATCTACGCAGGCCACTAATGGAGCGTTCGGTTTCTTTGGTTGTGTAGTGGGAGGCTTATTGTTAGTCTCAGTCACTACTAATGGCATATCAGGTACTTCTACCAATTCGATGATTCCTTTAAGGATATAAGGAAGCAGCGAACGGGTGAGTGGTAGTACACTCTGCTTCATTTTCACAGCTAAATCTAAGAGAGTGAATTTACCATTGATTAAATTCAAAAAGTTTTTGTAGACAGATAGACTTACCATCTGTTGGAGTTGTTCTGGTCGCCGCAAAACCGGTGCCAAATTAGGAGAAAAATTTGCTAAACCAGCGGCTGACCAAGTTTTCCATGAATCTTGCATGTGCTTTACAGACATTTCTGCACTCGTAAAGCTCATTGGTGTTTCGAGGATAACTTCTTGACTGCGAGTGCAAGTTATAGAAGCAAAATTTCCTTGCAATGCTAAGTCAAATAGTAATTCTGCTATGGTGCTTTCGGCAATAGACTGAATCTGTTCTCTCTGAATTTTCTGTTTTTTATAAAAGATTTCTAAAAGGCGGTAATCCCAGTAATCTATTGATACGTCTTGTGAACGCAACAGCAATTTATCAACATCAATCTGAGGACAGTTTTGAGCCATGTGTCTACGCCAGCGCCGGAAGGGATGAGTGCCCCCTGTTGCCCAAACAATACGTCCCAGGCGATAATAAAAAGTCCATTGGCCACCCTTTGAACTTTTAATATTTAATTTGCCATTATATTGCAGTTGAGTACAAGTTTTAAATTCATTAACTAAATTATTTGAAAGAATAAGTTCCGAGTGGGTCATATTTTATTCCTTGTATTAAAAAGCCAGTTATTGAAAAACCCACACTAGTTGTATAGTGGTCAGAAGACACATCAAAATTGATATATAGCAGTCAAAATCAAGTTTATTAAAATCAAGGCAATGATGAGAAAGTACCAAAAATCCTGTTAATCTATAAATCCGATTTCATACAGTTTGTTATCAGTAGACTTTACGAATCAAGTAGCTTGCTATAGTCCACATCATTTAGGATTCATTCAGTATTAACTGATTATTTTAATAATTTTCATACGGAATTATATCCGTATAAGTTCTGAATTTTTGTTTAAAATGATTAGTAATATTGAGGAATTTTTAACTTTATTTATTAAAATTGGCTGTGAATGTTAAAAATATTTATTTAATTTTACATTTATTAATACAAGTTAATTGAAGCGAGCTTTTTTAGGGGATATTATCTTTAAAAAAAGGTGTGCTGCTCAGACAAGTAGCAGCCACCTGTAGAGTATTTATTTAGGAAAATGTCTTTAAGATTGGTTGTGGTTTTGATAGCTCATAATAGCTGCCCTAAGATTACTTTGGTGTTCTGAAAGAAGCCGATCGCCATCCTCTTTTTCCAAACCAGTCCAGTGCATTAATAATGCTAGTTTAACCCACTTGCCACTACGTTCTAATAAAAAACCAGCAGCTTCCCGACTTAAGCCTGTGAGGTCTTGCAATATTCGTAAAGCGCGATCGCGTAACTTTTGATTTGTTACTGCCACATCCACCATACGATTACCATAAACCTTACCTAGTTTAACCATTACTCCTGTGGAAAGTATATTTAAAGCTAACTTCGTGACTGTACCAGCTTTCAGGCGAGTTGAACCGGCGATGATTTCTGGCCCTGTCAATAGGCGAATGTCAATATCGGCATCAATGCTAACTTGTTCAGCCGGAACACAGGCGATAAAAATAGTACTGGCTCCCCGTTGACGAGCTGCATGAATGGCACCGTGGACATAAGGTGTTGTCCCACCAGCAGTAATACCGACAACTACATCTAGCTGGGTAATGTGTCGCCCAGCGATCGCAGCCTCACCATCTTCGATGCTATCTTCTAAATCCTCCGAACTGCGTACCAGCGCACCCGCACCACCAGCAATAATCCCCTGTACCAACTCTGGGGGCGTACAAAAAGTAGGTGGACACTCAGCAGCATCTAGCACCCCTAACCTACCACTTGTACCCGCGCCAATGTAAAATAAGCGTCCTCCGTGACGCAAACGTTCTGCGGTGCTATCAATCGCTTCAGCCAACTGAACTTTCGCCGCTGCAACCGCCGCAACTGCTTTTTGATCTTCACTATTAAACAGTTCTACCAATTCCAGAGAACTGAGCTGGTCTAAGTTAAGACTGTTAGGATTTACCAGCTCGGTTAAAAGATGCCCACGTTCTTGCAAGTTTGTCATTTATCCTTATGTCCTTTGTCCGTTGTCCGTTGTCATTAGTCAGTTAGCGACCAATGACCAGTGACCAATGACCAATGACTAATGACTAATGACTAATTAAAGCAATCCTTCCAATTTGCGACGCATCTTCTCTAGTTCAGAATCAGATAATTCTGGTTCTTCTAGTGGCTGTTGATTGAGAGGGAAGGTGTCTTCAACAGTATCCTCCTTCTGGGCGTTTGCTTGCCAGTCAGTTTGTTCTACGTTCAGTTCTGGGGGAGTGACAACTAAATTGCTGTTTTCTGGGATGATTTCCCATTCATACCCAGCACTTTCGCAAAATTCCTTGATTTCCTCAGCATCGATTGGCTCTGGTGTCGGTGCGGGGAAATCCTGAGCTTCCAGCATTAGGGCAAAGCGCGTCGCGTCGTCTTCCGATTCAAACATCAGAATTTTATTGCGATCGCCTTCCCGAATCGTGTGAATCCCCTCATTTTCCGTTCGAGCGTTAAAAATCAACACAAAAACACGCATTGGTGTAATCATCTGTCTTTTTTAAGGTCTATTCATATTAAAGTTCTACGTTGTACCTCAAGGAAAGTCACAAGAAGAATTTTCACTCTATTCAGATTTTCCTGAAAACGCCAAAATTATTAAGCATAAGTATTGGATCAAGCAAATACCGTAACTTAACTAATGAGGTCTTTGCTTTACTTGGCGTATCCTGGAAATGGCATACTGAATCAATGTGTCAGTTAATGCTTGTGTGTGCCAGCGACATCCGGCAATTAATACAGTGAAAGCAAATGACTAAATCTCCCCATCAAGATATTCACTCCCCCTCCCCTATCCGCAAGCGTCTGTGGTTGCTGGTGTTGAGTCGGGGTAGCATTGCCTTGAGTGGACTTTTACTGTTAGGAGTTATCATCGGTATTTGGCGGTTGTGGACTTTTGTCCAAACAGAGTTAACGCCGTTGGCACAACAAAGTCTGACTACTACACTCAACCGTCCGGTAAAACTGGGAAAAGTCACACAATTTTCGTTAACGGGAGTGCAGTTTGGCGCTTCAGCTATCCCAGCCACACCGACAGATCCAGATCGGGCGACAGTCGAATCTGTAGAGGTGGGTTTTAACCCGTTACAACTAATCTTTAACCGCCACCTCAAGCTAGATGTCACCTTAGTCAACCCAGATATTTACATTGACCAGGATGACCAAGGGCGTTGGGTTTCCACTAGCATCGCGTCGTCAGGTGGAGGCGGTGCAATTAAAACTGATTTGGACTATTTGCGGTTTCGTAATGCCAAGCTGGCATTGATGCCGCAGGAGAGAGGAAGGGAGGTAGGGGAGGCAGGGGGAGCAGGGGGAGCAGGGGAAGGAATATCTTCCGCGTCTACCACCTCTCCCGTAACATTTTCTCAACTTAACGGTTCTGCCCAACTTTTAGCAAACAACCAGTTAATCCGGTTTGAAGTGGGGGGACAAGCAGACAGTGGTGGTAATATTTCCATTCAGGGAGAGACACGTTCTAAGGTGCTAGCGGGCAACTTTCAAGTGAAAGCACAAGATTTGCTGGCTGCGGATATTACTCGGTTGATTAAGTTACCAGTGAACTTACAGGCGGGTCGAGCTAATGGCGACTTGTTAATTCGGTTGACACCAGGGCAACAGACTTTATTGTATGGCAATGCGGCTGTGCAAGGGGTAACACTTCAAATACCCAAAGTCTCGCAACTGTTGAGCAATAGCCAAGGAAATCTCCGTTTTCAGGGAACGGAGTTGCAACTAAACAATGTTACTACCAACTACGGCAAAATTCCTGTAGTGGCTACGGGAATCATCGACACTCAAGCAGGTTTTAAGTTGGCAGGGCGTGTAAATGCGGTGAGTTTGGCTAATGCCCAGGATACCCTCAAGGTAAAACTACCTGTGCCGATCGCTGGACAAGTACAAGCAGATTTGCAGATTACCGGATCAACTAAAGAGCCAATTATCTCAGGCACAGTTGCCACAATCCAAACTGCCCGCATTGATAAAGTTGATTTCAATAGCATCAGTAGTAAATTTGAGCTTGTTACTAGTTCTAGTTCCTCTTTAATTACCCTAAAAGATATTCAAGGTAAAGCTAAAGTTGGTGGTGAAATCACGGGCGCTGGCACAATTCAACTTGGTAAAACACCGCGACTAGATTTAAATTTCGCCGCCAAGAATGTTCCAGGGGATGCGATCGCAAAAGTTTATGAAACAACACCTGCGTTCCAAATCGGCAATGTCTCAGCTACAGCTCAATTAACCGGCGCTCCTACCAATGTCCAAACTTTGGTACAATTCCAAGCACCTAATGGAACTTACCCCGGAACTGGCGAAGTTGCGATCGCTCCAAATCGCAACGTCTCTTTCCGCAATGTGGCTCTGAATGTAAGTGGTGGCACAGTCCGGGCAACTGGTAGTTATCTTAATGAGCGTTGGCAAGCTGTGGCTGTTGCCTCTGGCGTAAAATTAGAACCCTTTGTAGACAAAAGTCAACTACAAAATGTCTCTTTGGCGGAGGCACAGTTCAATGGTCGTCTCATCCTCTCAGGCAACACAGCACCATTTAAAATTGCCACGATTCGCACTGATGGCGCAGGAGTTCAAATTGGCGGCGGCACGGTAGCAGTTTCTAATGTCCAACTGCAAGACCAAAGTTTCTCTGCTCAACTTGTAGCTAATGGTGTGCGGTTAGGGCAAATATTGAAACAGTCTCCCCCAGCTTTAAACAATCCTTTGGCGGGTACGTTCCAAATCGCAGGTAACAGAGATAATTTCAGCCTGAAAACTCTCCGTGGCACTGGTGAGGGTAGCCTTGCTATTGGCGGTGGTAAGGTTACAGCTAAAAATATCCAAGTGGCTAATGGTGTCTATCAGGCGCAAGTTCAGGCTAAAAATGTTCCTGTGCAGCAATTGGCAAAAGTACCACCGCAATTTAAAGGGGCGTTAACTGGTCAGTTCGATGTAGCGGGTTCTGTTGATTCTTTTAAACCGCAAACTATTCAAGCCAGTGGTCAGGCGCGGGTAAATGTTGCGGGTGGAACTATTACGGCCTCTAATATCCAACTTGCTAATGGTGTCTATCAGGCGCAAGTTCAGGCTAAGAATGTTCCTGTGCAGCAATTGGCAAAAGTACCACCGCAATTTAAAGGGACGTTAACTGGTCAAGCAAACGTAGCGGGTTCTGTTGAATCCTTCCAACCGCAAACTATCCAAGCTAGCGGTCAGGCGCAGATAAATGTTGCGGGTGGGACTATTACAGCCTCTAATCTCAAACTTGCTAATGGTTTCTATCAGGCACAAGTTCAGGCAAATAATGTACCTTTGCAGCAGTTGGCAGCAGTACCACCGCAGCTACGAGGGACGTTAAATGGTCAAGCAAACGTGGCGGGTTCTGTTGAGTCCTTCCAACCAAAAACTATCCAAGCTAGCGGTCAGGGAAGGTTAGATGTTGCAGGTGGAACGATCGCAGCTTCTAATATCCAATTGGCTAATGGTCGCTATCAAGCTGTAGTTAATGCTGACGGTGTGGAGTTAAATCGGTTCAATCAGCAATTGCGGGGTCAGTTTGGCGGTCAGTTACAATTAGCTGGCAATGTCGGATCATCCAAATTAGCTGATGTGCGTGCTGCTGGACAGGTGCAATTATCCCAAGGTATCCCTGGTCTTGAGCAACCCCTAACGGCTGCGATCGCTTGGAGTGGTGAAAGGCTGACCATTGAGCGAGCAACTGCTCCCGGCTTAAGTGTGAGTGGTAATATATTAGCCAATGCAAAAAAGGCAGGTAAACCGGAAATTACTGCCTTAAATCTCAATGTCCAAGCGCAGAATTACAACTTAAAACAGTTACCGATCAATTTTCCTAATCAGGTTGCTGTGGCGGGTAGAGTCGATTTTAATGGACAAATCACTGGTAAGCTGCCCTTGCCAAATGTGGTAGGGCAAATTAATTTACGAGACTTAGTTGTTCAAGATATTGCTTTTGAGCCGTTGTTAACTGGAAACATTGATTCAGCCCAGGGACGCGGTTTGAGTTTAAACTTGGCAGGTAATAGCGATCGCCTATCTTTCAATTTAGATGCCAATAATCGCCCGAAATCCTTCTTAGTAAAATGGCAGGAAGCATCAGCCACAGGTAACGTTCAAGGGAATAATTGGGCGCTGAAAGTTGCCAATTTCCCTTTACAAATATTGAATTTGACTCCGCCAGCAATTACTCGATTGGGTGCTGGTAAGATAACTGGGTTGTTAACTGGAGATTTGCTGTTTAATCAGCAGACATTGGCAGCAACCGGGAATTTAGCGATCGCTAATCCGCACATTGGCTGGCTTCGCGGCGATCGAATAGCTGCTCAATTCCGCTACAGTGATGGAAAAGGCACACTTACCAACAGCGAATTTGTCAAAGGTAAAAGTAGCTACGCCCTTGTCGGTACGTTTGCCCAAAGCTCTAAAGGGCCTCAACTCCAAGGTAAACTGAACGTCAGCCAAGGAGAGATCCAAGATGTTTTAGCTTTAACACAAATATTTGATTTACAAAATTTGCCAGGTGGTTCAGCAGAAATCTACGGCACAGCAGAGGATCTAAACACTACCCCCCAAGGAGTACCAAATCAACCCTTATTAACCCAAATCCAACGGTTTTCTGAAATTGAAACTTTGGTAGCAGAACAGCAAGAACAGCGACTTAACTCCACTCCAATACCAGATTTGGCAGACTTAAAGGGGACTTTCAACGGGGAAGTAGCTGTAAATACAGCTACAGCCAATGGATTATCAGTGGATTTTAATTTGAATGGACAAAACTTTGCTTGGGGTAAAAAGGAAGAAATAAATCGTTTTTATACTGCTGACAAAGTGATTGCCGAAGGCAACTTTGAAAACGGTGTTTTGAGTTTGCGACCTTTACGAATCGAATCTCAAAACAGGTTGATTGCCTTTACGGGTAACGTTGGCGGTGATGAACAATCTGGCCAGTTGCGGGTGAATAATTTTCCGGTGCAACTACTGAATAATGTTGTAAAACTGCCAGTTGGAATTACAGGGAATCTTAATGGTACAGCAGCTTTAGCAGGCAGTATTGCTAATCCCCAAGCTAGAGGGGAATTGCAAATCACAGACGGATTATTGAATCAAAAAGCAATAGAATCGGCAAGGGCAAGTTTCAGCTATGCCAACGGACGCTTAAACTTTGGTAGTACTGTAGCAGTTGCAGGGCCAAAACCTGTTGATATTACTGGCAGTATCCCTTATAAATTGCCTTTTGCAACCGTTGCACCAGACAGTGACCAAATTAGTTTGGATGTGAAGTTGGAAAATGAGGGATTAGGACTGTTAAACGCATTGACGAATCAAGTGGTTTTTGAAAAAGGTGAAGGAGAAGTAGACCTTAAAGTACGCGGAACATTGCAAAAACCGCAAGTAGATGGAATTGCTACTGTTAATAATGCTACTTTTTCAGCTCAGGCATTGCCAGGTAAGCTAAGACGTGTCACAGGTAAAGTACTGTTTAATTTTGACAGCATCTTAGTTGAAAATCTTCAGGGTAGATTTAGCCGTGGGAAGGTGGAGGCTGCTGGAGAAATTCCCATTTTCAACAATCAGAACGTGAGTATCACCAATCCCCTAACCGTTAATCTCGATCAGTTAGCCTTAAATCTCAAGGGACTTTACCAAGGAGGCGCTAGTGGCAATTTGCAGATTACAGGTTCTGCCCTTAACCCAGCGATTGGCGGTAAAGTAAGTTTATTTGACGGTCAGGTATTGCTGGCAGAATCTACCGATGCGACTTCATCTGCAAATAGTAGTCTCGGTGTATCACCCACAAAAGATAATAAGCAGAGTAAAGCGGAAATTGGGAATGGCAAGGGAAATGCGTTGGCTCAAGGCTTGCCGTCAGGTATCGCTAGATTTAATAATCTAGATTTAGAACTCGGTAAAAATGTCCAAATTACCCGACCCCCTATTCTTAACTTCCGCGCCACTGGTAATCTCATCGTTAACGGCTCGATCAATCAGCCCGTACCCAATGGTACTATCCAGTTAGAACAAGGAGGGGTGAATTTATTTACTACCCAATTTAACCTTGCTCGTGGCTATAAACACACCGCAACTTTTAGTCCCTCTGAACCCCGCGACCCCAACTTAGATATTCGGCTATTTGCCAAAGTACTGGACGTAACTCAAAGTAATGACTTCGGTAAAGTAAATTCCACAGGTTTATCAGCCTTAGAGAGTGTTCGAGTCGAAGCCACTATCAACGGTCTAGCCAGCAAACTCAATGAAAATTTAGAATTAACAAGTAGTCCGTCACGTAGTCAAACCGAAATTGTAGCTCTTTTAGGAGGTGGATTTGTAGACACTCAAGGGCGTGGCGACAGTACTTTGGGACTGATTAACATTGCAGGTTCGGCTGTGTTCAATAATTTTCAGTCTGCTTTTAACCAGATTGGGAGTACCTTTGGTTTAAGTGAACTGCGGATATTTCCTACCGTTATTTCTGAGAATCCCGAAGCTGGAAGGAGTAGTTCAACTTTGGAATTAGCAGCCGAGGCTGGGGTCGATATTTCTACCAAAATCTCTGTTTCCAGTATTAAGATTTTGACAACAAATGATCCTTTTCAATGGGGTGTTAATTACCGGATAAATGATGAATTTCGTGTGCGTGCCTCTACTAATTTAACTGATGATAGTCGTGCAGTAGTGGAGTATCAAACACGGTTTTAAATTATGTGTTTTATCATGCAGACTTATTTATACTGATTCTGTATGAAGATGCGCTAAACCATATTTAAGTATAAGAAAAAAACGAACCGCAAAGTACGCATTCGCGCAGCGTCTCGTAAGAGAAGGACACAAAGAAAGAAGAAGTTAAAAGGGTAATGGTATCAATTGTCTGCAATACTGTTGAATTAAGGGTTATTGGCAAAGATTTTGGGTTTTTGAGACGCGATAAATCACCGTCTCTACAAGTGTTTTGGTCTTATCTGAACTGTATGGCGCTATATTGTCTGAAAATAACTAAAGTTTGGGATTGTTTTTTATTTGAAATACTCTAAGTAAGCTTTGGTTTTTCTTGACAACCAATACCCATAGCTAATAATCCTGGCCAATATAAATAAACTAATATTTCTAAATTTTCACCAAACGTATAGAGAAATAAGATCATCACAATACTTAAACCAACTTTGGCGGTTTCTCGTCTACTGTCCGTTGACTTAATTAACAAATCAAAAAAACTGAAAGCTAAGGGAATAGCTAGACCCATAAACCCGATAATTCCCTTCACAAATAATAAACCCGCCCAGGTGTGGTGTGAACCAATGGGCATGTGTTCAACAATGTGGGGGCCTTCTTCTACCACGCCATGTCCCCAAATTGGCGCTTCTGTTTTCCAGCGATATATAGCAATGTCTTTTAAAGCCATGCGTACCCGTGTAGATCCGGCTCGTGCTGCTTTGAAACTTTCCCAAAAATTATTAAAGGAAAGAATAATTGATGGGGAGAAAATGCCACTTAGGTAACTAGCAAAACCCAGCCCAATTAGCGTTTTTGGCCGCGCTAAACCAGAGAAGAGTGTTGTCAGCAAGGGGATGATAACGATGCAAACCTGAGCTAAACGAGATTTACAAACGAAGCACATGACTACTGATCCTGCTAATCCTAAGCAGCGCCATTTTTTATTTTTTTCTTGCAAGGCCAACATAAAGTAAACATTACCAACAAAACCCAATGCTGGTCCCCAAGGGGTAAATAGCCGCCAGCGCAAGTCACCTGTGCTGCCATCAATTTCATATAGAGGCACGTCAAAAAATTCATTACCTGGCCCCCCTACGGCTTTGAGTGGCGAGACATAAAGGACTTGGGGTAGGTGCAGAGAAGGAGTTAATAGTAAAAAAGGGATAATCAACAGGGTATGAAAACCCACGATACAAACAGCCCGATAAATTATCTGAGGGCGGATATTTAAGCACCCTGCTAAGGGGTAAAGGGCTAGTCCAGCCCAACCTTTAGCCCAGCCAATGCTGGATTTAATGATTAGACCTGTTTCCAGATTGTAGTCTAGATGTCCGACTATCAATGTCACTTCCATGATCAGCATTCCGGCAATCCAAATCCACAAAGACAAGGAAATGCTAATTTTTTCCTCGGCTGGGGTGTCTTGAGTTTGTGCCAAGACTTTAATTAGTAAAAATAGTAGCAGTAGCCAACCTAGCAGAGCGCCTACAACATATAGTCCGCCCACAACCCAGATGCCATAAGTATTAGCGATCGCCCACCAGACAACTTTTTCTGGCACATTTAATGGTGTGAGGTCATTTTCCTTAGTCTTAGTTTTCATAGTGTTGAAAATAGTCTTGATCAGGAGATGAATTTGGACAACTTCTCGATCCAAGGTTTACGTATCCACAGCAAACAAAGACCAAGGGTAGAAAAGAGTGAACCTGCCGCCGCTCCAGCGAGGATAAAGTTCTTTTTGGGAGTAGTGGGTTCATTTGCCAAACTAGGCTCCATCGCCAGCTGGATCAAAGGATAGGTGGAAAAAACGTCTCCTTCCCCTAAATCTAATTTGGTGAGGGTAGACGCAAACATTGCTTCCGCAATCTGTTGATCTCGCTTCAAGTTTTCTAAGATTGATTGCTTTTTAGAGAGATTATCTAGACGCTTTTCTAACTGAGCGATCGCTGAGTCCAATCCTTTGACTTGAGCTTTCAGCCCCTCTTGATCTGATTGGGAAGACACCAAACTCTGGAATAATGTATCGCGCCCAGATCCACTCACAGCCAAAGCTAACCGATTGATGGTAGAGGCAGTCAAAGGTTTACCTGATAGCTCTTCACTGCGCTGAAGTAAGGCATCCCAAGCAGCTTGTTGGCGTTTGCTTTCTTTAACTACTTGGGGATGGTTAACACCAAATTTAGTCATTAACACTTCCAAAGTGGTTGTAGCTTCACTATAGTCCTTCAGGTTTTGTTGAAAAATTTGGTCTACGTGGAGGAGAAATGCTGTTGCGGCTTCTGCGGGGGAAAGTCCTAAATCCTGGGATAGTTGCTGCATTCGTTTGTTAGCCATCTGCTCTTGAGCATGAGTTTCTGCTCGCAGCCGTCGCAACTGTTCAATGTTCGTAGATAAATTACCTACTTGATCGGGAAAATTCAGGCCAGAACGCATTTTATACTCCGAGAGCCGTTTCTGAGCCTGTTGTAGTTTCTGTCGTGCAGAAAGCAGAATTTGTTGAGAAGGTTCCCCTCGCTGAGAAATTTCCCTAGATCGTAAGACATTGACTTTGTGTACTATCGCTTGATAGAAAGCCAAAGATTTATTCTGTGCTTCTTTGGGAGTTTTACCAGTGACTTCAAACTGCATGATTGTTGTGTTGTTTAACAGTTTGATTCGCGGCTTGCCAAATTTCTCAGGCGGAATTTTGGCGATCGCTGCTGCGTGTTTTAAAACTGGCTCACTAGTAAAAATATACTCAAAGTTTTCCCGAGGATCGTAAGTCGAATTACCTAAAGCCGAACCACTGGAGGAAGATGCTTGACCAATTCCTGGAAGGTTGACACTAACGCCAAAACTACCACTACTTAGCATTAAAGCCCACTCACTGGTATAGGTAGGTTTGGTGACTTTCAAATACTGAAGTGATGACCCCCAAATAAAAGTATTACCTAAAGCACTGAGGATGAGATAGCGCAGCCAACGGCCTTTAAGGAAACTCCCCAGATGTAATATTTTGAAAATGAATAGTCGCTGTGTCATCTGAATAAATCCCGCAGAATAGGGATAGGGGATAAAATAGTTTGGATGACATCCCGAAATTGCACGACTCTTGAGTCATAGCAAGTCACAATATCATTAGCTTGTAGAAAAGGGTTGTTAGCATCGCTAGTAGAATTTGTTAACAAATCGTTGACATGACGCTGCAAGTAAGTAGTTTTCCCAGTCAACTGCTCTGTAGTTACCAGAATTGCTTTGCGCTCGGCATTTGTTCCCCTTGTCCCCCCAGCACAGTTGGCTGCTACCACCGCATGGGAAAAACGGGCACCATAAGGAAACGAAGTGGCATCACGACCAACCCCAGAACTGGCGTTACCTGTAGCTGGGACGGTGAGATTGGAAAGGAATACTTTCACCCCAGTCGGGGTAATTGGGGAAGGACGCATGAGTTCGTTGTGCATTTTTCCTGAATCTGGGATGATGATGCGATCGCCAGCGATTAATGGCACATCGGCAAAAGGTTCACCAGTAAACATTCCAGATAGGTCAATAATTCGGGTTTCTCTGTCGCGGATCAATTGAACGTTTTTGATATCAGCAGTAGGTTTAATCCCACCAGCATCGCGGATAGCAGATGCCAAGTAACGCTTAAAAGGATATTCTCCTGACACCGGCACAGGCGCCTGTGTTTTCTCTCCTGGGGAAAGTTCATTGATGAATACCCTTCCTGGTAAAAAGGTTGCCCCACTGACAAACACCTCCACAGGCCCCCATTGCACCACTCTCAAACTCACCTGAAGGAAGGAGGGTTGAAAAAAAGCCCCATCAATTAAAGCTGTAGTTAAATTTTGTTCAATTTGTTCTGGTTCTAAACCCACAACAGGTAACGGAGTTAGATAAGGGATTTCTAGATTGCCTTCTAAGTTAACTTCAAAAATCCCACTGAACTCTGTTCCTTCTGGGATAGTCACCTTGACGCGATCGCCTGGAGATAGAGGTAAAGCTAAACAGGGTGTTGCCATACTCAAGATTGCAAGTATGCCATTAAAAATCAGAAACTTGAGCATTGACAAGCTATGTAAATTCCCCCAAGTAGGTGATAATTATGATTTGCATTTAATAGAAAATACTGACATATATTAAAATAAACTTTTAGTGTCAATATATACTTATTTTTTCAGCATGTCATTCTCAAATCAGAATAATTTGAGATTAAATTAATTAACTGTTAACTAGTATTTTGAGATAAAAGGCTCCCAATTAAAAAATTTCCCATCTTAGGTTTGTAAGGCTTTCTGCTCATATAAATATAGAAATAATCTTGGATAATTTATTCTTTAAAAGCCCTTAATATTACGTATTTTCAACGTTAAATCACTGATAGTAAAATCACAACTATGTAATTCTACGACTAGTTAATCAATTGGCAGTAAACCAAAAAGTTTTTCCCAAAGAGCGATTGCTAGACTAAATGTAGCTTATGATACTTATAAATACAGAGTATTCTGACTAGCAGGCATATTATAGATTATGATTACTTATGATTAGCTAGCCGAAAATGGTCAATATTAACCTGATGGAATATAGATGCTTTCAACGACTTGATATTTTCGCTCAATAGCTTGAGATAAAAATGCTAACATTTGTTTTAATACAAAAAGTGTGCGATAAATTAATCGACTACCCTTCCTTTTTCGGCTGATTCTGAGCCAAAGTAAATTAACCCAAATATTAACAAGAAGAAAGGATATACCAACAAATAGTAATCTCAAGACAGGATTTTTATTATTAGTTTTAATCCGACAAATGTTTTTCAGTCTATAACTAGTTTCAATCCCAAATCTTTTTCGATAATCTTGATAGATGTAATCTAAATTTGTTTTTACCTTGTAAGCAACATAAACAAAGTATTGAACTCCATGCTGATTACGCTTTCCCTTTCGATATTTACAAATAATCCATAAATCAAATGTAACTGAATCATCTTTATCCCTGGTTATTGTATAAGTAGTTTTATAACTTTTTCTGCCTTTTAAAAATTGCTTTATTCCTCCTTTCTTTCCCGTCTTGATAGCAGGCATAAGAAAAGGAATATCTAGTGCCTGCAACCATCGGATTACAGGAGTATTAAAAAAACCTCTATCTAAATAGAGTTTCTTCACATTTATTTTAAGAGAGTCGAGTTCTGCTAATAAATATGTAATCAGAGCAACACTAGTATCTAATTGGCGAACACCCCTAATTGCAAGGGTTACACGCTTATTCTTAGTAATCACATATAAAGTTGCATAGGCGTAAAATGAATGAGTACCAGCTTTAACTTGACTTCGATATATGTATGCTGATTCCTCTGGTGTTGGCTTACCATAATAACAAATTAAATTTAAATCAATCGCTATTTTTAAAGAGCCTTTTTTCAATCCTAAAGGAATTCGACTTTTCAGCGCTTGATTTATTTGCGCCTCTAATTCTTCAAAGTTTTTGATTTTATTGAGATGATATCTAATATCATTAGCTGTGGGAACGTTCTTTAATAATTTGGCTGTATTTTCAATACTATCTCCACTACTAGCTGCCTTAATTAGAATTTCAAATAAAGTTTGCTGGTCACATCCCCCCTGAGTTTCAATGGAAAAATTTTCTACTAAACACTCAATAACCTCATCAAGGGTTTCTGAGGCGGTTATTGCCAGTTCTTCTGATGAAACGCTCAATTTTTTCAGTCAATATGCTACACACTACTCTCATCATTTCATTTTTGGAAATCTTTCAGGATGCTATAAGCATTATTTATAATTTTAGTATTATATAGCACCTCGAAATACGCAAACTGAATTAGCGATCGCTCTTTGGGAAAAACTTTTTGGTTTACTG
>NZ_JACKZS010000565.1 GCF_014222285.1 Nostoc sp. UCD121 | reverse complement strand
CATTTTCTAGGCTTGCCGCCTGTAACTAATGTACCAATCTCAGCCGAAAATGCAATTTTAGTTAGTTTACAAAAAAGTTATGTAAATTTTCTGCAACTACCATTTGATAGAATCTTGCTCACCCCATCATTTTCCATTTTTCAGGGTTGCAGGTAAGATACTTGCAGGTAAGGGCTTTTTTTGAATTTTGAATTGATGAGGAGGGCTAACTCGTGGAAGTGAAAGCAGCAATAGCTTACGGCGCGGGTAAGCCGTTGACGATTGAAACCGTTCAACTAG
>NZ_JACKZS010000182.1 GCF_014222285.1 Nostoc sp. UCD121 | reverse complement strand
TTTTTGGGAATATGTCCTTCGGTATACTTTTGACTATCTACTTTTCCTAACTCATTAAAAAATGGGCGAACCGGGAGATTTGAGGGAACTTGATTCATGAACCCATCAGCAACTTGAATCATCAACTCGATCAAAGGAGTTTATCACCATGTCTAAAGTGTCTTCTAACCACCCACAGAAGCTCCCTGCCGCGTTCGCACCAAACAGGGTCTCCCGTCCAGGCTGGCTTGAGATCATTGTGGGTCTTGTCGTCTTCGCGATCGTCGGATTCGGGGTTGGTTCGCAACTCAAGCGGCTCGGTCTTGACCCCGTGGTCTACGGATTGGTCTTCACCTCGCTCTCCGGGATTGCCGGGATTGCCGGGTTCGCAGCGGCAGCACTACTACGGATTCGATCCCTGAGTGCCTTTGGCGTGCGCCGAGTTTCCAGACGCTGGCTGCTCATCGCGATCGGAGTCGGACTGGTTGCCTTCGTACTCAAGGGATTGGCAGTTCTGGGCTGGATTCAGATCACCGGGAACACCAACAATGTTCAGGGTGTGTACGCAGAGGGCGGCAGCGGCGGAGTACTATCCCTGGTTTTAGCCACGTTGTTCCTCGGAATCGTCACGCCTCTTGGTGAGGAGTTGCTCTTTCGGGGTGTCGTCGCTAACGCGCTGCTGCGCTACAATTCGTTCATCGGGGTCGTGGGTAGCACCGTGATCTTTGCCCTTGGTCACGGCATCAACATCGTCTTTCCCGCAGCCGTAGTCGCTGGTCTCGCCACCGCCGAAATCTTCCGCCGTAGCGGCTCGGTCTGGACTGCTGTCATTGTTCACATCGTTTTCAACTTGCCCAGAATTCCGGTGATGGTAGCTGCTGGCATGGGCTGATAGGACGGATCATCTGGAGGTTAAACTAATGGCAATTCTGAAACAATTCGGGATTCTATTTGGGTTGGGCAGTGTGGGAATTGCCATGTTCACGATCGCGTCTATTCCCTTAGTCGAGCAACAGTTAGCGAAACTGTCTCCAGAAATACTGGAAAAAGTGCCACCATTGGGGATTTTAATGCTTCTGCAAGGACTACAGTATTCAATTTTACTGGCAATCAGCATTCTAATCGGAATTGGTTGTGCCTATCGTGTTGGATTAAGCTCCCATTTGATTGATCATTGGGTGTTTCACACCGCTAAGTCTCCATCTTTTGCCGTTGAGATGAAATGGAGCTTGGGTGTGGGTGCAGCGGCAGCGATCGTTCTCTTGTTGCTCGATCAGTTGATGCAACCTGTCCTACCGGAAGCGCTACGGGCAGCCAATAATACAGAGCCAAGTTGGTTGAATTTGCTCACAGCAATGTTCTATGGCGGCATCACTGAGGAAATTTTGATGCGCTGGGGTTTAATGTCGCTGCTTGTTTGGATCGCGTGGAAAGGGCTAAAACAAGGCGTTACGTTGCCAAGTCAAGGGATTTACCAGGGTGCGATCGTTTTAGCCGCATTGGTATTTGGACTACTACACCTGCCAGCGACTGCCGCGATCGTTCCCCTCACTCCAGTTGTGATTATTCGGGCGTTGTTACTGAATGGGATTGCGGGGATTGCGTTTGGCTGGCTCTTTTGGCAATATTCACTTGAGGCTGCAATGTTAGCCCATATCAGCTTTCATGCCTTTTCCTTTGCTCTTAGCCTAATGCTTGCAAGATTTGTCTAAGCTTTTTTCTAAAGCGATTTCATGATTATTTCAAGAGAGAACAACCGGACTTGGATTTTAGGAGAAATAGAATGATACTTCAGGATAAAGTGGCGTTAGTCACTGGAGGCGCATCGGGAATTGGTCGAGCAACTGCGATCGCATTCGGTGCTGCTGGCGCAAAAGTTGTCTTCTCAGACATACGCAGTGTAGAAAGTGAAGAAACTGCTGATTTGATTCGCGAGACTGGGGCAGAATGCTTGTTCGTCAAATCAGATGTATCGAGTGAAGCAGATGTTCGGGAATTGGTGCAGACAGCGATCGCAACCTACGGCAAACTCGACTGTGCCTTTAACAATGCTGGAATCGATCGGGTTGTTAAACCGCTGCATGAACAATTGATCGAGGATTTTGACAAGATTCTGTCGGTCAATGCGCGAGGGCTATTCCTCTGTATGAAATATGAAATTCAACAGATGCTAACTCAAGGCTCAGGCGCGATCGTGAACAATTCATCAACGAATGGTCTCGTTGCGCTTCCAGGGATCTCTCCTTACGTTGCCAGCAAACATGCGGTGATGGGGCTGACGCGATCGGCTGCCCTCGATTATGCCAAACAGGGCATTCGGATTAATGCCGTCAATCCTGGTCCCATTGCGACTGACCTAATGGCTCGTAGCGCTGACCAGATGGGCATAACGTTTGATGATCTCGGGTCTATGGTTCCGATGGGTCGTATCGGTCAGGCAGCAGAAATTGCTCAAGCGGTTGTGTTTCTCTGCTCTGATGCTGCTAGCTACATCACGGGACAATCCTTAGCGATCGATGGCGGATATACAGTGAGTTAATTCAAGGAGAGATTCTATGTCAACTTTTGTCTTAGTTCATGGCTCCTGGCATGATGGTTCTGCGTGGAAAGCGGTCATCGACCATCTAGAAACCAAAGGACATCACACTTTTGCTCCGACGATCGCTGGACATGGGAAAGGCGTGAACAAAAACGTCAACCATGCTCAATGTACACAATCGATCGTCGATTACATTGTTGGCAAAGACTTAACCGATATTGTTCTGTTAGGACATAGTTTCGGCGGAACAATTATTGCGAAAGTTGCGGAAGCGATTAGCGATGGCTTCGCCGGCCAAAGGCAACGCATTAGACGGCTAATCTTCTTCGATGCCTTTGTCCTGAATGATGGTGAGAGCCTCACAGATAACATCCCACCCAGTTCTCAAGCATTATTCGATAGGCTAGCGAGAGGATCGGACGATCATACGATAATGATGCCGTTTGAGATTTGGCGAGAAGCATTTCTCAACGACGCTGACCTCGACCTGGCTCAATCGAGTTACGCGCAATTATCGCCCCAAGCGTATCAACCGTGGATTGACAAGTTGAACTTAAAGTAGTTTTACTCGCTGCCCATTCCCAAAAGTTACCTCTACTGTACGGAAGACAATTCGCTACCTCAAGGCGAATGGGGTTGGCATCCCAAGATGTCTAACCGCTTGGGACTATTTCGACTCGTGCAAATGCCGGGTGGTCATGAGGTGATGTTTTCTAACCCAAGTGGTTTAGCAGAAAAGATTATTGTGGCAGGACGCGACTAGCAGCGGAATTTTGTAACTACTCAGGTTGAAGCATAGACGGGATTGCAGAGTTATCCAAGAACAATTGCTTGAGGGCATCCAGTACATTGAGTCCTTGCTTCTTGAGCGTCGAGATATAGCCGCGAATCTGCAACAGAACACCCCTCATTACGTTTCCCAAATCAATGAACCTTAAACAGGAGAAACAATCATGACTACAAAAGAATCTCAATGCGATTGGACTGCTTGGTACGATACGATGCCCGGAAGTAGCTCCACACTCCATGTCACTGGTAAATGCACATTTCCCACTGAGGGCTATTCCGTTAAATTAGAGCGAGTCGAGGTTGGGATCGACCCTCCAGGAGTACTCCAACTACGTTACAGTGTTGAGCCACCAAAAGGTAAAGTTCCACAAGTTGTTACAGTAGAAGAAGTACGTTACAGCGAAGATCCTAATGTTGTCTACAAAGAAGTACAAATCCTTCCTGACAACATTAAAATTTCTGTCGAACAAGTTTCTCGTACAACACCGCTAAAAAATGGCATCTTAGGTTCCACAATTCTTCTGGCTTTAGCAACCAGCATGATAGCTCATTTTGCCCTACCTGCATCGGCAGATTCCACCGCTAATTTGCTCCTCAACTTGCAATGTGAAGGCGGATACAACGTCAATATCTGGAAAACTAAAAAATCAAGCGAACTCCTTTATCGCTCAGCCAGTTCCAACGGAAATTTGAGTTTGGGAAAAGGAACAAGTCAAGCAACAGAAGGCGTTCGAGTTTACAAGTTTCAGAATGGTAATTATCAATACTGGGTTTGGGATGGAACATTGGATAGCCAACAATCTGGAACGCTAGAAGTGTACAAAGACAACTCTATCCAACAGAAATATGCGTGTACAAAACGCTAGTTCAACTTTGAGCTAGCAATTCGTAAGCTGATCTATCGTGGCGCAACCTACTACAAGTTGAGTCATCAAGACACCACTTTTTTAGTCAATGCTTACTAGAACAGGAGAAATAGCATGATGCTTCAGGGTAAAGTGGCTTTAGTTACTGGAGGCACATCGGGAATTGGTAAAGCAACTGCGTTAACGTTCGGTGCTGCGGGTGCAAAAGTCGTGTTCTCTGGCAGACGCGAGGCAGAACGCGAAACCACTTCTGCGATGATTCATGAGCTAGGCGCGGAGTGTTTGTTTGTGCGATCGGATGTATCGAGTGAAACAGAGGTCAAGGCGCTGATAGACAAAACAGTCGCCACTTACGGAAGGCTAGATTTTGCCCTTAATAACGCTGGGTTTGGTACAGCCCCAAAGCCACTACACGAGCAGTCTGTTGAAGAATTTGACAGCATGATGGCACCTAACCTACGGGGTGTGTTCTTGTGCATGAAATATGAAATCCAACAGATGCTGACTCAAGGAGCAGGGGTCATCATCAACACCTGTTCATCAGCGGGATCGATCGGAGTGCCTGGAGCTGGCTCTTATACTGCAAGCAAACATGGTGTGATGGGACTGACCCGTTCGGCTGCGCTCGATTATGCCAAGCAAGGGATTCGGATTAATGCAGTCAATCCTGGCTATGTTCGCAACACAGAAATCGTGACTCCTGAGATCTTCAAGAGATGGGTATGACCTTAGAGCAGTTTGAGTCGATGGCATCGTCGAGCGTCCCGATGGGGCGTATGGCTCAACCTGAAGAAATTGCTGCAACGGTTGTGTTCTTATGTTCTGATGCTGCGAGCTATATCACAGGGCAACCCTTAGCCATCGATGGTGGACTCACAGTGAATTGAGCCATCAACAAATCAAATCACAATGGTTCCTTGAAGTGAGGGTCAACTTTACAATTTTAAGTGGTAGATAAAATGATTAAGTGCAAAGATTTTGCGCCTCGGATTACTAAACGGGGACCTTTCGGCGGACCTTCTGAGTATGAATCCTTCTCTGAGGTTGTTAGTGCTGTCAATCAGTGGATCGAAAGTAAAACAATACAGGTAATCAATGTTGAAACCGTTGTTTTACCAGATCGGATAGAAGGCACAAGTGATGGTGTCTACGGAGTGACGGTCAGTAATGGTTTCTACCCAGTGATGATCAGTCAAGGCGTTACAATCAATTGCTTTCAATGTGTGCGTGTCTGGTACAAAGAATGAGCTTTATCGGAGAAAGAATGAAGCGATTTACCTTGTTTACTTTCCTGTATCTCGCGCTGGGAGTTTGTCTGAGTGCGATCGCACTTGGATACCCAAACCTGCCTTCGGATCTTCAAAGAAGCTTGTTCATCAGTGCAGGAACCTCCTACATTTTTTGTCTCCTCAGCACCTTCCCATTTTGGCGCGAGAGGACGATCCGCTTCTATCGCAGACGGAATTCAGCGGTAATTCTACCCTGGTTGGTGATTGGATTCTATATTGTTTGGATGATCTGGGAGGTTCAGAGTCAGAACTGGACGATGGAAGCCATTTTAGGAGCGTTTTCGCGGCTAATATTTGTCTTAGGGTTTGCAGAAATCATTGTGATTACATGGCAAGTGAATTCTGAACATTAGTGTCTAAATCAGATGATGCCGAAACAAACTCGTTTCAGCAACGCGAGATACAGTCAAACGTACTACATAAGGAACACCATGAATAAGCCCAAGTTTTTTGTCACTCCTGGTTATGGGGAATCTAGGCTGGATGAATTGCATTACTCGCAAGCGGTAAAAATTGGCAATCGAGTGGAGACATCAGGTCAAGGCGGGGTGGATGACAATCTGCAAATTCCCGAATCGCTTGAGGATGAGATTGCCCAGGCGTTTCGGAACGTAGAGCGAACTTTGGCGACTGCTGGTGCGGGTTGGGAGGATGTTGTCCACATCAATTCTTACCATGTTGGCGGGTTCCCCCCAGAGGTTAACGAGGTGATGGTCAAGCTATTTCGTCATTATATGCCCAACCATGCCCCCATTTGGACAGAGGTAGGAGTCGCGGCTCTTGGACTGCCAACGATGCGGATTGAAATCCGCGTGACTGCAATTGTTCCGTGAGTTTTGCACTTAAAGGCAACGGGCTATTGCGAAGTTAGGGAGTTACTTCCGCTCAATGGTATCGAAATCCCGTCACTGTTTATTTTGAATCAAGGGGAGTTGGCACAGATGGAATCTATGAAAGCAGCCGTATTAACTGCGTTTGGCGATGCTGAGAAGTTTGAGATTCAAACTGTTCCCACACCAACACCGAAGTTGAATCAGGTGTTAGTCAGAGTTTGTGCAACCTCGATTAACCCGGTCGATTACCAAACTCGTCGTGGTGATTACAAGGAACTGGTTCAATTACCCGCTATCCTTGGAGTCGATGTTTCAGGGGTGATTGAGGCAATTGGCGAAGCCGTGACCGATTTCAAGGTGGGAGACAACGTGTATTACTCGCCGCAAATTTTTGGAGAATTCGGTAGCTACGCTCAGTATCATGTGGCTGATGCAGCGATTGTTGCATTGAAGCCTGCAAATCTATCGCACATTGAAGCAGCTTCTTTTCCGCTTGCAGGCGGAACGGCTTGGGATTGTCTGGTGACTAGGGGCCAGCTACAAGTTGGTGAAACAGTTCTCATCCATGCGGGTGCGGGTGGAGTGGGTTCGATCGCAGTTCAACTCGCCAAAGCGATAGGGGCATACGTTTTTGCGACGTGTAGTTCTAGAAACCGAGATTTCGTGACAGAACTGGGTGCAGATCGAGTGATTGATTACAAGAATGAAGATTACGTAGAAGTCATTCGTCAAGAAACAAATGGATTGGGTGTGGATTTAGTTCTAGATACGATCGGTGGAGAAACCATTCAGCGTAGTCTAGAAATCATTCGTCCCTTCGGTAGGCTTATCAGCATTGTAGACATTGCAATACCGCAATCGCTTCTTGAAGCATGGGGTAAGAATCTGACGATTCATTTTGTTTTTTCACCCCAGTATCAAGCAAAATTAGAGGCTTTGACAAAACTAATTGAGCGTCAACAGCTTCGCCCAGTGATTGATTCAGTATTCTCTTGGGATCAGGTCGTTCTGGCACATCAGCGTTTAGAGCAGGGAAGAACACGGGGCAAAATTGTACTGAAATTTACAGAAAATTAGACTAGCTTCACGGCGTTGGTAATTGCTAAACGGATTGGAGTTTGATTTTGTCCAGCAAAGCATCACAAGGGGGATGTTGATGAATGACCGACTGGAGCAGAACAAGAGAACCGTCACGGCGTTCTACGACCTGATGTTCAACCAGTGCCAGCCCCGCGAGGCCGTAGAGCGGTACGTCGGGACTACGTACACCCAGCACAACTCGCATGTGTCCGACGGCAAGGACGGGTTCATCGCGTACTTTGAGCAGATGGCGCGCGAGTACCCCGGTAAGCAGGTACAGTTCATGCGGGTGATCGCCGAGGGCGACTACGTGGTGTTGCACTGCCACCAGGTCTGGCCGGGTGAGCCGGACTGGGCCGGCATCGACATCTTCCGCCTAGATGCCGACGGCAAGGTGGTAGAGCACTGGGACGTGCTCCAGACAATACCCGAACGGTCGGACAACAGCAACGGTATGTTCTGACTGCCGCAGACGTGACATAAGATCCCAGGTCCGAACCAGGTGTTGCACCTGACTCGGCAGTACATGACGACTCTGAGAATTCGTAGCTCACCGATTGCTGCACTTATCTCCAGCAGGTCTGCAATCTTGACAAGTGGATCGACTCTGAACTGGCAATACCCGCGCAATTGTTGAGAAAAAGCGGCTCACGAATTGAGCAAAGGAGAAATTCCGATGTCAGACAAAAATAAAGCAATTTTAGAAGCGGCAAACGCTAAAGGCAACTATGAAGGATTCTTGTCGTTCTGCGCCGACGACATGGAATGGACGTTTGTAGGCGACAAGACCCTGAAAGGAAAAGAAGCTGTTCGCCAATGGATGGCAACGACATACATAGAGCCGCCCAAGTTTAGGGTCGCTCACTTCATCGCTGAGGGTGATTTCGTCACGGCACTCGGCGACATCACACTGAAGGACGAAGACGGGAAGGCGGCTGATTACTCGTACTGCGACATCTGGCGCTTTCGCGGCGGCAAGATTGTTGAATTAAGGGCTTTCGTCATCAAAACCGAGGTCAAGGATGAAACTAGCGGCTCATCGACGCGGGCTGATTCGATGCGATAGCGAAGCGCTGCTGCGAAGCGCAGATCGCAACCTGGAGGCGAATCGCTTCTAAATGGTTAATCAAAATTAGTTACGTATGAGCGAGGCAACTAGCAAGTGTCGATCAAAGTTGGTAAAGCGTAGTTCAGTCTCTTGAGAACGTGCTGAAAGAATTTGATCAAAACAATGTAATTAATTTTGTTTACCTACTTGCGATCGTTTAACCCAGGTAGTTATGGTCAACCATTTTGTTAGGTAGGTCAATGACATGTTCAAAACTGGAAAATCACGACAAGAAATACTAGAGTTCAACCTCTTTGGATTTCGACTCTCATTTCAAAAGATAAAGATACCGATGCGCCGCGCAACCCTTTTTGCGATCGCGCTACTCTCTACTACCCATTTCGCCTCCGCTTGCACGGATTCTACAGCAATCATGCCTACAATCACCTATCCTGAAACCAAGCGGGTCAATGTCGTTGAGGAACATTTCGGGCAGAAGGTCGCCGACCCCTATCGCTGGCTGGAAAACGATGTCCGCAACGACAAGGAAGTTGCCGCCTGGGTCGAAGCCCAGAACAAGGTGACTAACGCCCATCTCAACACGCTACCAAGTCGAGATATCTTCAAGAACCGACTGAAGCAGTTGTACAACTATGAGCGGTTCACCATTCCAGTCAAAAAGGGGGGACGATATTTCTACCTCTATAATTCCGGACTTCAGAGCCAGCGGGTTCTCTATGTCCGCGACAGTGTGGATGGCGCAGGGCGTGTGCTGATCGATCCCAACAGTTGGGCAAAGGACGGGGCGATCGCGCTGGCCGAATGGTCGGCATCTGACGACGGCAAGCGCGTGGTTTATGCGGTGCAGGATGGCGGCACGGACTGGCGCACGATTCGGGTGCTGGACGTAAACACGGGCAAGGTACTCGACGATGAGGTCAAATGGGCGAGGTTTACCAGCATCGCATGGGCTAAGGACGGCTCCGGCTTTTTCTACGCCCGTTACCCTGAACCGAAGCAAGGCGAAGTATCCCAGGCGGGCGTGACCAATCATGCCGTCTATTTCCACGCGATCGGCACGCCCCAAGCGCAGGATCGGCTGGTCTATGCAACCCCAGACCAGCCGAACATGATACATTCCTTGAGCATCACCGAAGACGGGCGTTACATCGCGATCGTTTCCACGCCCGCTTCGATCGGCAACAAACTGACTGTGGTGGATCTCCAGAGCGCCGACTGGAAACCCCGCAAGCTGGTCAATAATCTCGACGATCGATGGCACGTCGTCGGCAATGTGGGGACGAAGTTCTTCCTCATGACCACCAAGGACGCACCGCGCTTCAAGGTGGTGACGATGGACATCGCTGCCGCCGATCCGGTGATCACGGATGTGGTGCCGGAGCAGGATTCGGTTCTGAGCAATGCGTCGCTGGTCGGCGGACGGTTGTTCACCTCCTATCTGGTCGATGTGCAGACGGAAGTTCAACGCTACACACTTGATGGCAAAGCTGACGGCGTTGTGAAGCTGCCCGGCATCGGCACTGCGATCGGCTTTGAGGGCGACCAGAACGACCAGGAAACCTTCTTCGGCTTCACCAGCTTCAACGCCCCAGGCGTGATCTATCGATACGATGTCGCCAGCAATACGGCGCGTGTGTGGACACAACCCAAGGTTGCGATCGATCTAAATCGGATCGCGGTCGAACAGCGTTTCTACAAGTCGAAGGACGGTACCCGTGTCCCGATGTTTATTGTCCGGCGCAAAGATGTGACCAATCCAGCGCCGACCTTGCTCTATGCGTATGGCGGCTATGCCATAACCGAGCCTCCCGCCTTTTCAGCCGAGCGGCTAGCGTGGGTCGAACAGGGCGGGGTGTTCGCGCACGCCCATATTCGCGGGGGCTCCGAATATGGCAAGGCATGGCACGAAGCGGGTCGTCGTCAGAACAAGCAGAACGTCTTCGATGATTTCATCACAGCGGGCGAGTATCTGAAGGCACAGAGTATCACGCCCCAAAATGGCTTGGCGATTCAGGGCGGATCGAATGGCGGACTCCTGATCGGTGCAGTGGTCAATCAACGACCGGATCTGTTCGCCGCTGCGTTACCCCAGGTTGGTGTGATGGATATGCTCCGCTTCGACCAGTTCACAGGCGGGAAATTATGGCTAGACGAATATGGGTCTCCGGCACAGGAAGCGGATTTCCGTAACCTCTTGAAATATTCGCCTTATCACAACATCCAGTCCGGCAAGGCTTATCCTGCGATCCTCGCCACCACTGCCGACACGGACGATCGCGTGGTGCCGAGTCACACCTTCAAATATGTCGCTGCGCTCCAGGCGGCGGATATCGGTGACAAGCCCCACCTTGCCCGCATCGAGACACGCGCGGGACATGGAGCGGGCAAGCCCACGGACAAGATCATTGAGGAAACGGCGGATATGTGGGCTTTTGCCGCTCATTGGACGGGGCTGGATGTGAAGCCAGCGAAGTGATCGCATCAAACAAATCAACATACGTCGAACTAATCGAGGAAGCGTAACGCCTCACACCACTCTATTTCCGTCAATGCGTAAGTCCTAACAAACTAATTTACAGTCTGCGCTTTGGTGGAGTCATCGATGACCCCGTTAATACCTGAACCCATCAACAACTAGCTCGAAGGAGTTTATCCCCATGTCTCACATTTCTTCTAACCACAAGCAAGATCGTGGCCTACCCACGCACGGCTCTGAGCCAACGGTTCCCGCTAAGAGGAGAACTATGCTTGCTCACAAGCCCCACGTCCGAAGCTCGCTAATGATTGGGGCGGTGATATTGGTTCTTAGTGCCTGCGGCCAGCCCACATTCGGGCACCCGTCAGAGCCAGGAGGAAAGATCCCTGCGGATCTGAAACGCTTCTACGACCAGAAGCTGACCTTCGGCTCGTGCGAGGGCTATGCCACCACGGATGCCGACGCTAAGGACTTCGCCAACGACACCTTTGAATGCGCCCGACTTGAGGTGCCGCTCGACTACCAGAACCCCCGCGGGCGAACCGCGCAGATTGCACTGCTGCGCGTACCGGCAAAGGGCAAGCCGAGCAAACGAATCGGCTCCCTGCTGCTCAACCCAGGCGGCCCCGGCATGTCCGGGATGAGCTACGCGGCCACGGTGGCAGATGAGTCGGCCGACAGTCCGATCACCAAGCAGTTTGACCTGATCGGGTTCGACCCACGCGGGGTTGCGGCCTCGACACCAGCCCTAGACTGCTTCACCGATGCCGAACGAGAGGCCAACTTGTTGGTCAACCCGATCAACTCCGGGGGCAAGGACTACACCGACCACCAGACCCGTCAGTTGTACCAAAAATGCGCCGAGCGTTCCGGCGGTGAGGACGTGCTGGCTCACGTCGGCACGCGCGATGTCGCCCGCGACATGGACGTACTCCGCGCGGTGCTCGGCGATGACAAGCTCTCCTTTTTTGGCGCCAGCTACGGTACCCGGCTCGGCGCGATCTACGCCGAAACCTTCCCGCAGAACGTGCGGGCCATGGTGCTCGACGGCGCGATCGACCCCACCACCGGCACCACCGAGCGTCACCTCGTCCTGTTCGCGGGTTTCCAGCGTGCCTTCGACAACATGGCGGCCTTCTGCGCTAAAACCCCGACTTGTCCGCTCGGCACCGATCCCAAGCAAGCTACCGCCGCCTTCCAGCAGCTCGTGCGGCCACTGATTGATAAACCGATCATCACCGCAGACGGACGCAAGGTCACTTACACCGCCGCAATTGGGGGCGTGATCACTGGGCTTTATAACGATGTGAGCTGGCCTGCGGTGATTCTAGGCATCACCGAACTCAAGGCCGGAAGCGGTAAAACCCTGCTGTTCTTGAGCGACATCCGCACCCAGCGCAATACCGACGGTAGCTATGGCAATGGCAACGAGTCCCTGGTGGCCATTAACTGCCTCGACGAGGAACGCCACACGCCCGAGCAGGAGAGCGCAATGACGCGCGACATTTTCAAGGTTGCGCCCTTCCTAGACACCGGTCGACCCGTCAACGCCCGCGACCTCTGTGAGCATTGGCGCGTGAAACCCACCCTCGGCTACCCCTATGCCCAGAACATAAAAGGACTCCCTAAAACCTTGGTCGTGTCGGCCACCCGCGATCCGGCTACCCCGCACGAGGGCGGCATCAGCCTTGCCAAGACGCTGGGCGCGAGCCTGCTGACCGTCGAGGGCGAACGGCACGGTGTAGCCCTCATCGGCGGCAATGCGTGTATCAACGACATCGTCGCCGACTACCTCATCGGTCTCAAAATCCCCGCAGACGGCGCTCGCTGCGTCCTTTAGGCGTGTTGGGACACTAGAGCAGCCTGAACAGAGAGTGAGCGCTGCGGCAGCAACGCTCACCATAGTGTGGGTTCCCTCCAGCGCCAAAACTAAGGATTTAAACCTCACTGAATTTTGCAGCCTGAAACCCTTGTTGCTACGTTACCAAATGCTGTATTAAATAACTTAGACTTCAATTGGCACAGTAAAAATAAGGTTTTTCGGCGATTTTCAGATCGTAGAGCAATTTTATTTCTGTAACACTTTAGGAGCAAGGCTTTCAGACATTACGTGGCGGCTCATGTTACGCTCGCTACTTTTACCCCTTTTAGCATAGTAAATCCAGGAATTATTTACTATTACTCAATCCTCCCTTTGAGCGCGATTTATCCATTAACGCTTGTTGGGTAAAGAAACGCAGACTTTCAATCTGCTCAATTTCGTTTCCTGTTAATCGAGTTTGTATCTCTTCATACCAGTTTCCCTGACTGTAGCAGGTTTGCATCACAGGAGTATTATCCCCATGACGGTAAACACTCAGAGTATTGCTATCTAAGCTGGCACTCAACTCCCGTCCTTTGATACGGAAGTTATTGGTAACAAGCATATAGTCAGTGATTATAGAAGGCAAATGTTTGAGAGTAGAAGGCAGAAGGTTAAGAGAAGGAGGAACAGCGGAAGATTGCTCTTCCAGGAATTGTTTAGCAGTAAGACCGTTTTCTTCTGAAATATCCTGTTGTGGGTGCTGTTTCTTTGGATGCGGCTGAACTTTTTTCTTGGTCTTATTTGCTTCCGAAGTGGCGTTATATTCTAATTTTGGTTGTATTATCGAAATCTCACTGGGATAATTACTGTTTAGTGTATATGTAGTAACAAGTTTTTTAGAGTTACTATCGGTATCACTATTAATATCACTTGTACTGCTATTAGTAGGTTTATCACTATATAAGTAATTATTATTACTTAAAAGTATGCTATTTATGCGAGCAATTGCTCTGACTTTAGCTTGTTGAATTACTTCTTTATCTTTCTCTTGGTCGTATGTTATTCCGTATTCAGACAGCAGTTTGTTCCAACTATAGGGTTTGTATACTTGATAACCAGCGATTTTCACATCATTATGGATGTAGGTAAAACCTAGTAGTTCCTCCCCCCGTATTTTAGGCAATACCCCAATGTTATTTTCCTCCAGGCGTTGAATAAACGTAGAGACGGTGGGACTATCCTTAATGGCTTCTTCTATGGCTTGGCGAATAATTTCCTTACTTGCTGGGGTTTTGTGCTTAATGTTGACTGCTCTAAGGGACTTCCAGAGAATAAAATATACAGTCAATAAAAATGATAATCATTTTAAGGAGGGAGAGAGAGGTTGCCGACGGCAACCTCTCTCTCCCTATAAATATGCAAGATAAATGTCTGCACAAAGATAGTTCTTAAATGCAGTGAGCAGAATTGATATTGATATCGATTATTTTGGCGCTTTTAAATTTTTGGAAATTACGTTACTCCACAACAGATATCAATAAACCACTTACCTAAATTTGGTAAATTATCTTCGGTAAAATTAGTCAAACGTTCAATCTTATTTTCAATTTCTTGCATAGCTTTTTTAGTTAGACGGACTCCGCTAGAGTAAGTCTGAGTAACTAACTTAACAACTGGATTTTTCCCATTCCACGTCATAGTTTTAGCAAAATTTAATGCAGTTTCAACTTCATCTAGAATGCTGCCATTCCAATGATTTTCTAAGGCAGCCCAAGTTCTTTCAATGGGATTATATTTACTGTGATAGGGAGGATAGTAAGCTAAACGTATATTTAATTGGTGTGATTGAGCAAATTCAACTATACGTTTCATGAACTGAGTGCGTCTAGAACTATTCTCTCCTCCATTATCTTGATTAATCAGCAAAGTTTTTATTTGCGAAAATCGCCAGCTTTCCGATTTCCAAAAATCTGCTAAAATATCAACGATAAAATCGCTAGTTACCTTAGATTCTGTAAAATATAAAAATAGCTCATCAAACGCTGGAAGAAAGATGCCGTAGGGAGCCACAGTTGTTTTTGGGTGGAAGTCATGGTCATCAGTTGCTGTTGGCACTCGGTTTCTACCACCACGGTCAAATGAGCCGATATTTACACGAGCTTTCGCGTCTAGACTGAGGCGTAAAACACTTGGGTCTTCTATTGCTTCTTGATGAACTACACCTAATTGCTCAAAAATTGCGTCAGTTTCGGGAATTTTTTTTGAGGTTGAATTTTCGCAACCCGTTTCAGGCGATATCCTAAATCATTTAGCTTAACGCGAATTGTTTCTGAAGTTGGTAATTCTTCTTCAGCATAGCCAAATTTCTCAATTAATTGATGTCTTACAACAGATGCGCCCAGGCGGGTATAAAGTCTTTGACTTTTAAAAGTTGGGTCTATTTGACTTTGAGAATCGACTAGTTTTTTGATATCTTCTAAAAGAGTTGGTAGGCGTTCTTCTGCTTTTTTTCTTCCTCTACCTTGATAATTATCCACACAAGTGATACCACTATTTAATTCTTTAATTCCTTTACCAATAGTTACACGGTTCCATCCTAACTCTCGCTCTGCTAGAGACTGTCCTCCGTGTCCTAATGCCACAACTGTTTGTGCTATAAATTTACGTTTAGCTGCTCCTTTTAATTGATGTGCGGTTTCCTTCAATAACTTTTTCAATGCATCTGTTAATTGTATTGACACCTCAAACATCCCAAAATCGAATCATCATTCAATTTACTACAACTTGGGGTGGGAGAGGCTGCCAACGGCAGCCTCTCCCACCCCCCTAACAATGATTATCATTTTTATTATCTGTATATTTTATTTTCTGGAAGTCCC
>NZ_JACKZS010000181.1 GCF_014222285.1 Nostoc sp. UCD121 | reverse complement strand
CAATATAGCTATCTCAATTTCTAAACTACTTTCTCTAGACGTATAAGTAAATATGCTTAATATTTACTTAAGATTTTATCTGCTAGAAGTTCAACCACTATTTACTAAAAGAGACGCGACATTTCGCGCCTCTAAGAAGCAAAACCTAAATTCTAAGTATTAGCTTAAACTTTTGTTTGTAGATATTGCACCAACTGCGGTGCTTGCATCACTCCCTCTATCCTATCCACAGGCTGACCCTGCTTAAATAGTACTAAAGTTGGTAGAGCAGCAATTTGATACTGGGTAGCCAAATCTGTGTATTTTTCTGTATCAATTTTGACAATGCGTAGGCGATCCTTAAGTTGGAGATTGACTTGCTCTAAAATTGGCACCATCATTTGGCATGGGCCACACCAGTCAGCGTAAAAATCTACTAATACAGGTACATCAGAAGCAGACAGCATCTCTTCAAAGCTGTTAAATTCTTTTTTAGTTGCCATGTGACACACGCCGATTTTCAATTGTTTGCTTCAATAGTAATTCCTAGTAAATAAAATCGGTACAAGTTTATGGGTTTTGTTGGGAAAATATTAGATTACTCAATATAGATTGATTTACCCGCAAAAATCTTAAATATTTATAATAAAATCCATATATCGTGTGTGTTTGTGTATATGGATTAGATATGTATTTAAACCTATTTTAGCTGTCTAAATAAGGGAAGTTGGCACAATAAAATCATACTATGTAAAGAAAAATTAACTAGGCTAAAACCCTTATAACTATGCCTTATCCCAAAGCTAAATATAAGCGATAACTTATCTATAAAATATCTAATTTGCGGGATGACAGCAAGATTGTCTTCCTAAAGACTGAGATTTTATCTAGACAATATTCAGATGTTCCCTAAATCACCATAAGATAATTAGCGCGGTATTTCTAAGATTGAGGAACATTAAATGGCATTATTACAAGGTAAAGTCGCAATTATCACAGGTGCATCACGAGGAATTGGCAAAGCGATCGCAATTGAATTAGCTTCACAAGGAGCGATCGCAGTTGTCAATTATGCTAGTTCGAGTACTGCGGCTGAGGCAGTTGTTACAGAAATTACAGCAGTGGGAGGTCAGGCGATCGCTATCCAAGCAGACGTTTCTAAAAGCGATCAAGTAGACGCACTAGTTAACGCCGTTATGGAAAAGTTTAGCCGTGTGGATATCTTAGTCAATAACGCAGGGATTACCCGCGACACACTGCTTTTGCGTTTAAAGCCAGAAGATTGGCAAGCTGTGATAGACCTGAATCTAACTGGTGTTTTCTTATGTACACGCGCCGCCAGTAAAATCATGCTCAAACAGCGATCGGGGCGAATTATTAACATTACCTCCGTTGCTGGGCAAATGGGCAACCCAGGTCAGTCCAACTACAGCGCCGCCAAAGCAGGTGTAATCGGCTTCACCAAAAGCGTTGCCAAAGAACTGGCTACTCGCGGTATTACCGTTAACGCCGTCGCCCCTGGCTTCATCACTACCGATATGACCAGCAATCTCAATAACCCCGAAGATATCCTAAAATACATCCCCCTCGGTCGCTTCGGTCAACCCGAAGAAGTCGCTGGGATGGTGCGCTTCCTAGCCGCAGATCCCGCCGCCAACTATATCACCGGACAAGTTTTTAACGTCGATGGCGGAATGGTAATGGCTTAAATAACGCGATGTGCAACTTATTTTTCAAACACCGCTTTTATTCCTCTCCCCCACAGCGAGAGAGGCTTTGATTCTTGCTCCCCTTTCCTACAAGGGAAGGGATTGGGTTAGGTTTGAGAGAAAGTGGCACACAGCGTTAAATAGTGCTGAGTTAAGAGTCATTCAATGAGGTAGGAGGCTGAAGGTAGTTTTCCTCCTGCCTTCATCTGAAGATACATATTTACGTTGACAGACAATATAATTCTTCTGTAGAGTGAGTGCGTAATACCGTTTCACTTTCAGGTTGATAGAAATAGATCGCAGGGGACAGAATTAGAGACAAATCTATTTGTATCAAGCATTTCGTGAAATGGTATAAGCCCTAATCTTAAAAGATTAGTATAAAACTGAATGAAAAATATTCCCTAGCAAAGATGACTAACTCAGCACCAAGTCGTTTGGGTGAACTCGCCAAACTGTTTTTTAAACTTGGCGTTATCGGCTTTGGCGGCCCGGTTGCCCATATTGCCATGATTGAAGATGAAGTGGTTAAGCGTCGTCAGTGGTTGACAAGGGAGCATTTTCTGGATTTACTGGGCGCAACTAACCTAATTCCGGGCCCAAATTCCACAGAAATGGCTATCCATATAGGATACATCTATGCAGGTTGGCTGGGGCTGATTGTCTCAGGTGTCTGTTTTGTCTTACCTGCGGTTCTAATTACTGGGGGGTTTGCTTGGGTTTATGTTGCCTACGGCACTTTACCTCAAGTAGCTCCGCTCCTTTATGGCATTAAACCGGCTGTTTTAGCAATCATTATTAATGCACTCTGGGGCTTGGCAAAAAAGGCTGTGAAAACTCGCCAATTGTTAGTGATTGCTTTGGCTGTGGCGTTAATAACATTATTATTCAAATTAAATGAAGTAATTGCCCTATTAGTTGGGGGATTGCTGGGTATGGTTTGGTTACATTCTGGCGATAAAAACGACAAACCAGGAGATAAAGCCAACTTTCTAATTGCTAGTCTTACCACAGGCGCGACTTTAAAGGCATCAACGGTTGTTGCTGCATCGGTAGCTACCGCATCTACTGCAACCAACGTTTCTTTATGGCAGTTGGGCTGGTTTTTTCTGAAAGTCGGTAGTGTCTTGTTTGGTGGTGGCTACCTTTTGGTGGCTTTTCTCCAAGGAGGATTAGTTCAAGAATATGGCTGGCTGACACAACAGCAGTTGCTAGATGCGATCGCAATTGGTCAATTTACTCCTGGGCCAGTACTTTCGACTGCTACATTTATTGGATATATCATTGCTGGCATCCCTGGCGCAATCGTTGCCACAATCGGAATTTTTCTACCTTCTTTTGTTTTCGTTGCTGCCCTGAATCCCTTAATTCCCCGCTTACGGGCCTCTTCTTGGAGTAGAGCATTTTTGGATGCTGTGAATGTTAGTGCTGTAGCGCTAATGGTTGTTACCACCCTGCAACTGGGTGCAGCCACCTTAACATTACCACAAGCCCCATTTGTAGATTTTCTCGGCTTGGCGATCGCGATCGTCTCAGCCATTTTAGCTATTCACTTCCGCATTAATGCTGCATGGCTAGTCTTTGGTAGCGCTTTTATTGGATGGGGCGCTACACTCTTGGGCTACACTCGTTGAAATTGCATATTTTCTCAAAACAGAATTCTGGAGTCATCCGATTTCTTGGTGAGGCTACGCCAAATTTTCTTGGCTTCTTCTTTCTTTGTGTCCTTCTCTGACGAGACGCTGCGCTAATACGCCCTTTGCGGTAGCCTGCGGCAAGTGTATTAGACGTAGGTTGGGTGAAGCGGAGCGCAACCCAACATATATCAGAATGTTGGCTTTGGCAAAGCCTCCAACGCCACTTGCTACAACGCGGGAAACCCGCGCAACGCAGTGGCTCCCCAACCTACAATTTTTTTTGCTTTGTGTCCTTCTCTGACTTAAACAAGCCAAAAATATAGATATGGTAAATCTTGCTTTCAAACTATTTTCATGTGATAATCACCATTAACTCCGGTAAACCTATAAGGTTAACGGTGTATTTGAGTTTGAAATTCTAAATATTTAAAGATAAATTTTTTGTGCCAATTTTTATCTATATCTCCATTAGCTAATCTAAATCTTTCAAGGTGAAATATGTCAATTCAAAACACCGTATCTAATTGGGAAGAACTATTAGAAATTGCCCAAAAAAACACCCCAGCCCGACGCGTGCGTCGGCCTGGGCAATCCCCTTCCACCGCTCCCATTCCTAGCAGCCTTCAGAAACTACCACCAGATACAGAACCACCAGTATTGCTCTACCGCGATACTAACTCTTGGTGTCCATTTTGCGAACGGGTTTGGTTTGCTCTTGAAGAAAAAGAAATTCCCTTTGCAACGGAGTTTATCGACTTGACTAACAAGCCTAAATGGTATACCGATTTAGTTCCTACAACCCTTGTTCCGGCTGCCAAAATTGAGGGAAAGTTAGTCTATGAATCCAAAGAAATTCTGTTAGCATTAGAAGAACAATTTGGTTCAACTTTGCTTCCTGAAAACCCAGAGGAAAACGCTGTTGCTAGGCTATGGCTTGAAGAAGCTGAAACCAATGGTGTGAGAGATATTGCTTACAAATTCCTCCGGCAAGCTCCTGAAGATCCTAATGAATTAGCAAGCTTACAGACAGCTTTTGAATCTAAATTAGACGAACTTGAGCAACTTCTAGGAAAATATTCTGGCCCCTACTTTTTATCTACATTTAGCGTGGTAGATATTACCTATAGCCCCCATTTAGATCGCTTGGCGGCTAACTTACCTGTTTATCGGGGATATCACCTCAAGGGAAATCCTCGGTATCCTCGCATCAACGCTTGGTTTGAAGCACTCAAACAGCGTCCTGCCTATCACCGCGTCAAATCGGATGATACCACCAACAATTTACTTCTACGTCGCCGATGGGGTGTGATACCTATCAGCAATCCTTTGCCCCCAGATCCAGCACTTAGCGAAGAAATCCAATTTAGGGCAGAGGCGGCTGAGAGATTGGCTGATAACCGAGAAGTTGCTTTAGGAGACATCCTGAAAAACTCCGGGGTGCAAGCATTGGCGGTTAATGGCGACACAACAGCCGTTAAAGAAGCGGTTGATTTCCACCTTAGATTGCTGGCTGACTATCTGATTAATGGCAACGGTGCAGCATTACCGTGGGGACGCGTAGGCGGCAAAGATAACGTCGATCCGACTGTGGCTGCGGTTGGAGCCATCACACTCGCCTATGTGAGAAATCGCATCTGTGCGCCACGGGATATGAGCGCTGGTGCAGCAACTGCATTCCGGGCAGCAGCAGATAAGGTGTTGGCATCTCTTTATTAGCGATCGCTAAGATCCGATCTCAATACTTGTCGGTTAAAGGGGAAAGGAGAAAGAATAAACCTTTAACCTTTACCCTTAATTATTTACTTTAAAGGTAGGAAAATTTGTAAAGTTGTCCCTTTTTTTACTACACTTCTGAGACTAATCTGTCCACCGTGAGATTGAATTATTTGTTGAGCAATAGCTAACCCTAAACCGAATCCTCCCGTTTTGCGAGAGCGTTTCTTATCTACCCGATAAAATCGCTCAAATATATATGGCAAATCATTTGTGGGAATCCCAATTCCATTATCTATAACTTGAATTACAGCAGAATGAGACTGAGTAAATAAATGCAACTGCACTTGTCCTCCAGCAGGAGTATATTTACAAGCATTATTAACTAAATTTACAACTGCTTGATAAAGCAAGTTAGGATCACCAAGCACAGTTACACTGTTATTAGGCAATTTAGAAATTAAACTAATATGTTGTGCATCTTGGTGTGTGACATAATCATTTTTTATCTGCACAAGTAAACTTTTGAGGTCAACTTCTTTTAGCGATTCGGTGGGTAATTGACCTTGAGAACGTGCTAGAAACAACAGATTAGTCACCAGAATACTCATTGACTGACCGATATCAAAAATCTTTTGGAAGCGTTGACGCTGCACCTCAAGGTCGGTAGATTTAGACAGAAAGCCAAACTGAGCATTGCTAATAATTGCTGTCAAAGGTGATCGCAATTCATGGGAAGCATCAGCTGTAAACCGTTGTAGGTGATCGTAGCTGTGGCGAATTGGTTGCATCGCTAGCCCTCCCAACCACCAACCAGTCAGGGAAATTGCACCCAAAGTAATCGGCACTGAAATCGCCAAAACTAGCCGAAATTCAGCTAAAGCACTTTCAATAGATGTGATTGGCATCGCTGCCTGCATATAACCAATTAATAAACCATCCTGGTAAACAGGCAACGTTACCTGACGCAGCCATACTTTATCATTGGTCTTGATAGTATCAAATCCACCTAATACCGAAAGGCGATCGCTCGGAATCGTACCAAAAAATTGTACTAGTTGCTTTTGGTCATCATACCAACTTGCATACACTAGTTGACTATCTATCAATGGTTCTACCATGCTTCCCAATAACGGCACATGTTCCAAGTCTATTTGTCGGCTACCATTGTATAGTTCTGACTTCACATTCGCCGCCATCACACTGGTTTTTTTATACAGTAATATATCCAGTTCCTCTAACTCATCGATGACTTCCACATAGTAAACTACCGCCGCAAACCCAATTAAAATACTACCCATTGTTAGGGTGAACCAACTTGCAAGATTACGACGGCTACGATTAAACATAAGTAAGTTGGCACAATAAAGTCAAACTATGTAAATAAAAATGAACTAGGCTAAAACCCTTATGCCTATTGCCTTATCCCAACGAAAATTATTTACACCCACTTACTTAACTTGTCATTGATCGTTGAAAGAAAAATTTCAAGGCTTCTAATTCTCAATTTAATTATTGGGGATTTAAGCGATAGCCCATACCGTAAACTGTTTTAATCCAGTCTGCTGCATCCAATACTTGCAAGCGCTGCCGCAACTTGCGTACTAGGACAGTTAAAGCATTGCTTTCCGGTTCCATACCCCACTCCCACAATGCCTCTTCAATCTGGTTGCGATTTAAAACCTGATTAGGATGACGCATCAGGTATTCTAATAATTTTGCTTCACGAGGAGATAATTCGACTTTTACTTGACTTCGTTCTACATTTAATTCAGCTAAATCCAATTGCAAATCTGCTACCCGTAGACTATCTCCCTGCCAATTGGGGACTCTGCGCCCCAAAGCACGCACGCGCGCCAAGAGTTCCACTAAGTCTACGGGTTTGACTAAATAATCATCTGCTCCCGCATCTAAACCCATAACTTTATCAGGCGTGGTGTCTTTAGCTGTCAATATCAACACCGGTGCAGTTTTACCAGAGAGACGATACTGGCGACACAGACTTAAACCGCTAATTGTCGGTAACATCCAGTCTAAAATTAATAGATCGTAATGTTTTTGGGATATCAGCCACTGTGCAATTTCCCCATCTTCCGCAGCATCTACAATATATCCAGCTTCCGATAGAATACCTTGTAATGGCTCTAATTGTTCAAAATCATCTTCTACTAATAATATCCGCATACAACCTTTCGATGTAAATTCACTACAGGAGAATTTCCCGCACTATCTTAATAAGAAGGAAGTTGTTTTTTCTTATATGTTGTATTAGTACAATCCCAGGTTAAAAATTTAAAGTATTCTACCATAAGGCATATCATGAATGCACCAATAGATAGTTTTTGGTATTGCTTACTCCCTAACTATCAAATAAATTATTATTTTTTATAAGCTAAAAACTAAAATATTATGCCTTATTTAAAACCACAGATTTTACTAATTATTCTACCTATGATATTGCTAGGGATTGCTTTTTGGACTGGTAGTGATTTGTTAACAAAAAAATTATTAGGATTCTCCTATAGGACGCTGGATAAGTTGCAAGCTGATACACTACCACAGGTGGAGCTAACACTTAATTTTACAGTGGTTGATATGAAAGTAGAGAAAGAGCAAAAATTTACTCAAGTGAAGATTAAAACAGCAAATTCTCTGCTAAAAAGGTTAGAAATTGAAATTCCTAACTCCAATTTTCCAGAAGTAGCGATCGCACAAAAATTTGGATTAGAGTCTCAACAAGAAAAGCTGAAGCTTAATAAACAAATACAAGTAAAAATTCCTGTGATTTTAAAAGTAATCAAAGCTGAAATTCAAAAAAAGCAAGGACTTAGCTTTATTGAGGTTAGAACCGCTAACAATACTTTACGGAAGTTGGATTTTGTTCTACCAGTAACTGAGATTAATATGGTAGAAGCAATGACTGCTAAGTTACTAAATCTGTCTCCTGAAGAAGTCAGAAAGCTAATCCGGTATCAAGTTCAAAATCAATCTTGGTTAAAACCTAAAATAAAGAAAGCCGCTAAAACTGAAATAATTTAAAATACCAATAACGAGTAAATTAGTAGAGACATATTAGTCAATACAGTTCAGATAAGACCAAAACACTTGTAGAGGCGGCAATTTATCGCGTCTCTTTGAACCGTATTGACATCTTAGTATAGGGGCACAAAGTGCAATTTTGCCTTTCTGCTAAGTAGGTAGACATAATTAAATATAAAATAAACTATTAGTTTGTAGTGAGCGATTTATCGCTCATAGCAAGGATTATCAGGGCTAAAGTCCTAACTACAAACTTTAAATTTATTTATGCCTAGATACTTAAAGTTGATTCCGCGCTTTTAATTGCAGATATCGCTCGACTACCTGATCGGCAATTTGATTTGCTGGTGCATCTAGTACTAATACACCTTTTTGTTTCAATTGAGCGAATGCGACTTGTCTTTGCATTAATAAATCGAGTGCAACTGCACGGGCATAAGCTTCTGTAACATTATCTGTAAAAGTGTGTGCCAAATGGTCAACTTGTGGATCTCGCAAAGTAACACAAAATGGCAAATAGCGAGGCGCTAACTTAGAAAGTGCAGCCAGAAGTTCGGTAGAGGCGGTGACATCAACTAAGTCGGTAATTACGACTACAAGCGCCCTGCGAGTTTGACGTTGCAAAACATTTGTTACCGCCCCTAAATAATCAGATTCAAATAATACTGGTTGAATTGGAGTCAGGCGATCGATTAGCTGATTTAAATGATGTTGACCGCGTTCTGGGGGAATCCACGTGTGCATTTGGCGGTCAAATACACCAACACCCACGCGATCGCCTCGATGTAACCCCGCCAATGCTAAAGATAAAGTTGCATTCAAACCCCAGTCGAATCGCTGCAAGTTCTGCACCTTTGCAGTCATCAACCGCCCGCGATCGAGCAAGATTAGTAAAGTTTGTTCTTGTTCTGGTTCTAGAACCCTCACCAGTGGTGTTGCATTCCCATAAGCACCAACCCGACGGGCGGTAGCTTTCCAATCAATAAAGCGTAAGTCGTCACCAGTGCGATAGTTCCGTAGTTCGGCAAACTCTGTACCAATACCAGTTTTGCGGGATTGGCGCATTGATCCTGATGATTGCAATGTTAAACGAATTGTCAGCGATCGCAATCCCACCAAATCAGGATAAACTTTCACTGGCAGACTTTGGGAAATTTGCCAATCATCCCAAGCTAATCCCCAAATTCCCAACTGTCTGACTTGAATATTTCCCCAAGGAAACTCGCCGCGCTGTTTTGGGTTGACGGTATATCTCAATTCCTGAGTGGTATTACTGAGAATAATCGCCCGGTGTGTGGGCGCTGATACACCAAACCCTGTTGGGTAGTAATCGCAGATTTCAATTAAGGCGTTGGTATTTGGCGATGTTACTTTTAGTATTACCGGATTATCCCGCCCAATGGATAATCGAGACGGTAATTCGCGGGTAATTTGCACGCGAGAACGTCGCACCTGTAAGCCATCTGCAACCATCAATCCAAGAATGATGGCATCAAATAACACAATAATGGCGATCGCTGCTTTAATGTTGAAAAAAAGGCATAGGATCGGGGCGATCACTATACCTAAAACTAACAACATATAAACTCTTCTGGAAGGAAGCATTGTAAAAATTAGGAGAATGACGATTAGTTTAACCTACATCATCATGAGCAAAGCGATTAAAGAGGAAGTCTAAGGCATAATTGCGTAGTTGGTAGTATTGTGGATCTTCCATGATGCGGGCGCGATCGCGGGGACGAGAAAAAGGAATTTCCATGACTTCGCCTATTTTCGCGTGTGGGCCATTAGTCATCATTACCAATTTATCTGCTAAAAATAGTGCTTCGTCGATATCATGGGTAATCATCAGCACTGTACAACGGTTATCGCCCCAAATTTTGAGCAATTCTTCTTGTAACTCTTCTTTGGTAATGGCATCCAGCGCCCCAAAAGGTTCATCTAAAATTAAGACTTTCGGACGAATCGCCAAAGCACGGGCGATAGAAACCCGTTGTCTCATACCGCCAGACATTTGCATTGGTTTCTTTTCCATCGCATCAGCCAGTCCCACCATTGCTAGATGATCGCGCACGATCGCTCTTTTTTCGGCTTGTGGTTTGTTGGGATAAACGGCGTTAACAGCTAAGTAGATATTTTCAAAAGCAGTTCGCCAAGGTAGCAAAGCATAGTTTTGGAAGACAACCATTCTGTCTGGCCCTGGCTTGGTAATTGGTTCTCCTTCGAGTAACACTTGCCCAGAGGTGGGAAAGTTAAAACCGGATACCATATTTAACAGTGTCGATTTGCCACAGCCAGAGTGGCCGATGACGCAAATAAATTCGCCCTGTTCAACGTTAAGGTTAACGCCGTCGAGTACGGTGAAGGGGCCTGTCTTTGTGGGATAGACTTTGGTAACGTCTTTAATTTCTAGAAAAGGTCTGCGGTTGGTGGTTGCAGCGACGAATGGTTTTCCTAGTGTGCTTGTAGCTGTAAAGTTACGATTTTGCATGGTATTTGGTATTTGGGGATTAAAAAGCTAAATGTAGGCGATGCGAAAATGAATATTCTGACCTAGAAGGGGAGAGGCTTTGAATATCCCCCTTCCCTTGTAGGGAAGGGGGTAGGGGGTTAGGTCTTTTGCTGATTTTTTCAGATGATATAAAAAGTCAGATCATTAACGGAGATAAAAGGTGGATTCATCCAGTTCAAATACTCGTTAACGGAGATAAAAGGTTCGCGTGTGATGTGCTACTTCTCCCACTCCCTCTTTCTCTCAGGACTTTTTTATGACGCAAGTCTCCTTCTCGGTGCATCAAGAACAACTTCCGCGACTGAAAAATCACGTTTAATTTTCAAGTTGTTGAGATAAGCGATCGGATCATCGGCGTTAAAGGGAGTACCATCGAACAGTTGAATGGGTTGGCGAATATAGCTAATATCCAAACCTAATTCCCGTGCGGCGGTGCTGAAAACACGCACGCGACACACCCGTTCAACAACTTCTACCCAATTTCTGGGGAAAGGAGTATCACCCCAACGCGCCAATTGACTCATAATCCAAATTTGTTCGGTGCGACTGGGACGGTTGATGGCAGAATCGGAATAAAACTGGAGATGGGCATAGTCTCGCAATGGATGGTCTAAGTCACAGGTGAGACTATCTGGATCTTCGAGTTGAATGTATTCTAAATCAGTGCTGACATAATCTCGCCCAGCTAAAATTTGGCGAATTTCTTGGGTATTTTCGGGATTTGCACAATAATGGCAAGCTTCTAACAAAGCTTTAGTCAAGGCGATATGCGTATTTGGATAATTTTCTGCCCAATCTTCCCGCACACCAAGAACTTTACCGGGGTGTCCCAGCCAAACTTCTAAATCGGTAGCGATGGTAAAGCCGACATTTTCCACAGCAGCGCGGTAGTTCCAAGGTTCGCCGACGCAGTAACCATCAATGCTTCCAGCTTTGAGGTCGGCTACCATCTGCGCTGGGGGAATGGTCTTCATATCCACATCGCTATCGGGGTCAATTCCACCAGCCGCTAGCCAGTAACGCAGCAACAAGTTGTGCATCGATGCGGCGTGTACTACTCCCATTGTGTGCCGTTGGTCACGGGTGCGAAGCAGGTATCTTTTGAAGTCTGATAAGGTTTGTACACCTTGGTCGAGAAAGCGTTTTGCCAAGGTGATGGCGTTACCGTTGCGAGTCATGGTAAGGGCGGTGACAACGGGCAGAGGTTGGTTATTATGTCCTCCCAAAGTTAACCACATCGGCATCCCTGAAGGCATTTGAGCCGCATCTAAGTAACCACCACTTATGCCATCTTCTATACCCCGCCAGCTACTTTCCCGCACCAGGTTAACTTCATCTAAACCATGTTTGAGAAAGAAGCCTTTTTCTTTAGCAACTGCTAAAGGAGCGCAAGCTGTCAGAGGTAAAAAGCCAATTTCTAGGTTAACTTTTTCTAAACCATGACGGGCAACGTCGGCAGTTTTCCGCGCCCGAATTTTCTTAATCCGTTTCTGCTGATTGAGGAAGTAAATCATCTCACTCCGCAAGCTGTAGTAGCTGGGATGTTCTACCACTTCCATCCGCTTGCGGGGTCTGGGAATATCCACTTCTAAAATGTCGCCAATTTTCGATTCGGGGCCGTTGGTCAGCATCACAATTCTGTCAGACAACAGCACCGCTTCATCTACATCATGTGTCACCATGACGGCGGTAACTTCATTTTCTTCGCAAATTTGCATCAGTTGTTCTTGCAAATTGCCGCGTGTGAGCGCATCCAACGCACCAAAGGGTTCATCAAGTAGCAATAATTTGGGGCGAATCGCTAGGGCGCGGGCGATCGCAACTCGCTGTTTTTGTCCACCTGATAACATCCCCGGTTGTTTGTCAGCATGGGGACGCAAACCCACCATATTAATATGTTTTTCGATAATGGCGTTGCGTTCCTCGGCGGGTAAACCTTTCATTACCGAGTCCACAGCGAGGGCAATATTTTCTCTTACCGTCCGCCAAGGTAATAGCGAATAATTTTGGAACACCACCATCCTGTCTGGGCCAGGTTTGGTGATTTTTTGTCCTTCAAGAGTGACAAGACCCTCAGTAGGCAAATCCAAACCCGCAATCATATTTAATAAGGTGGATTTGCCGCAACCGGAGTGACCAATCAAAGAAACGAATTCTCCTTTTTTAATTTGGAGGTCGATTCCTTTGAGGGCGATATATTTGCCACCACCAGTTAATTCAAAAACTTTTTCAATTTGATCAACAGCTACGAACATCTCATTTGTCCTTTGTTATTTGTTATTTGTCCTTTGTCCTTGGTAAGTGGTCATTAGGTTGTGTTTTCAAACCTCTCTTTAAGCACCCTAGTCTTTGAAGATCCCCCCAACCCCCCTTAAAAAGGGGGGCTTTTAGAATTTCTTTCCCCCCCTTTTTAAGGGGGGTTAGGGGGGATCTCCGAGTTTGAAAACAGTCCCTAGTCCTTAACTTTTTACAAATGACCAATGACCAATGACTATTTTTGCTCTGCTGGTAAAATCTTGTTTTGCAGCCAACCCATCGCTTTATCTAAAAGCAACCCAACAACACCGATGTAAACTAGAGCTAAAATTACTTCGCTGACGTTGTTATTTTGATAAGCGTCCCAGATAAAGAAGCCGATGCCGACAATACCGGACATGACGATTTCGGCGGCGATAATCGCTAACCAAGCTAAACCGATCGCAATTCTCAAGCCTGTAAAAATGTAGGGTAATGCCGCAGGAATCAAAATATTAGTGAAATATTCTTTGCGGCTAAGTTGGAGAACTTTGGCGACGTTGTTGTAATCTTGGGGGATTTGGGTTACGCCGACAGCAGTGTTAATTAAGATGGGCCAAATTGCCGTAATGAAAATTACGAATAATGCTGCGGGTTCGTTTTGTCGTAAAGCTGCTAGAGAAATTGGAACCCAAGCTAGAGGTGGTACAGTCCGCAGTAGTTGAAAGATGGGGTCTAATGCTTTAGACATGGTTCTATTAACCCCAATCAAAATGCCCAAGCCAATACCAACGATCGCAGCTAGGGTATAACTGATCGCAACCCGTTGCAGACTGGCGAGAATCTGCCAAAATAAACCTTTATCAAGCCCACCCCGGTCATAAAATGGCCAAAAAATGAGAATCCAAGTATCTTGAACAACTTGTATTGGCCCTGGTAATGTAGCGCCCGGAGTCCAAGAGAAGAGTTGCCAAATAGTCAGAAAAATTGCGATCGCGATCGCTGGTGGTATCAGGTCAGGAAATTGCTTTTTCAGGCTGGATATAAAGCCATTACTCAATCTAGGGCTTGCAGGGCGTTTTTGGGCTATTGTCATGATGTTGTATTCTCCACAAATTTTATTTGTTATTTGTCCTAGACGCGATGAATCGCGTCTCTACAAGAGATTAATCGTGTCTCTAAACACTGACCTTTTTGATTTTCAAATTCTTCAAATATTCTTCTGGCTTTTCAGGGTCAAACTTGATGCCATCAAAAAACTCTTCTACACCACGGGATGTATTTGTGGGAATATCAGCAGCAGCAATCCCAGCTTCTTTGGCAGCTTCTTTCCAAATATCTTCGCGGTTGACTTTGTTGATAAGTTCCTTAGCTTTGGCAGCATTATTGTCTAGATAATCTTTTGGCAAGAATCCCCAGCGAACATTTTCAACTATGAACCATAAATCGTGACTCTTATATGGATAGGAAACACTACCTTTTTCATCTTTCCAGTAGTAAGCCGCCATTGATTTATCATCAATTTTGCGACCATCACCCATGTCATACTTACCTTGGTATGGATCAGCCAGGATTTCCGGTGAAGAAAGATTGAAATAATTTCGTCCAGCCAGAATTTGAGCCGCTTCTTTGCGATTGTCAAAATTATCTAACCATTGTTGGGCTTCCATAATTCCTTTTAAAATTGCTTTGGTAGCCTTGGGATTTTTATCAACCCAATCGCCTCTCATGGCAAGATATTCTTCAGGATGATTTTTCCAAATTTCTGCGGTTAATGCTGCTACGTAGCCAATCTTGTCTTGCACCAGGCGATATGGCCAGGGGTCGCCTGTACTAAAGGCATCCATTGTTCCTGTTTTCATGTTGGCCACAGTTTGCGCCGCAGGTACTGTGAGCAACTTGACATCTGCATCTGGATCTAAGCCGCCTGCTGCTAACCAGTAGCGAATCCATAAATCTTGGTTGACATGGGGAAAAGTGAATGCAGCAGTGAAGGGTGTTGAAGATTTTAATTCTTTAAATAAAGACTTAGCGCCGGCGAGTTGTAAACTAATACCTTTGCCTTGGTGCTTGTTTGCGATCGCAATTCCATTTCCATGTGTAACCAATTGACATAAGACATACATGGGAATTTTTTGATTGCCTTTGGTGATTAAACCTTCTGAAATTAAATGTGGCATTGGCATTTGCCATTGACCGCCATCTATACCACCACCAGCAGAACCAATTTCTACGTTATCTCTGGCTGCACCCCAAGAAGCTTGTTTGGAAAGACCAACATCCGTCATACCATACTTTGCAAAAAATCCTTTTTCTTTAGCAATAATTAAAGGAGCCGCTTCTACAATGGGAATATATCCTAGCTTGACTGTAGTAGTTTCTGGTGCTTGTTCGGAACTAATATTAGCAACCGACTGAGCAGTTGGTTGTGCTTGAGTGCTTCCACCAGTGAGGTTATCAGGGGGATTCCCTAAACAGCCTTTTAGAAATACAGCACTCGCCGATGCTCCGGCTGTGAAGATGAATTTGCGACGGGAAATTTGATTAAAAAATTCTGTCATAATATCTCCTTTGAAGGTAAATTTTATTTTTTATAGCTATGGCAAATTAGGCAAAAAATATTGCGTTTATTGCGCTACTGATGATTAAGCTATATTTGGCAAAGTAAACGCAGCCATTTCATGAATGACACGGCTACTTATATAAAAACTCGGCTAATTTATTGGCTCTGGTCTAGTGTGACGCAGAGGCATCATTCACCTTGTTGAAATCAGTTTACAGCCTTTGAAGCAAAATTAGTTCACTCGCTGCCTCGAATTATTAAACAAATATTAGATTAGATGTATAAGTAAAAATTTATCTATTTTCCTTAACTATATGAA
>NZ_JACKZS010000180.1 GCF_014222285.1 Nostoc sp. UCD121 | reverse complement strand
AGGGAGAAGTCGGATTTTCTTGGCTCTGTTCAATATAACAGAATGTAACAATACTATCTTTGGCAACTTGGTATTATCTGTTTAATTCTCTACTCACGTGAACCTTATGGGAGTTTGGAAACCCTGTCTATGAAAGAACGGGGTTGCTGACATTCAAGATGTCTTTTGATCGATATTCTCATATGCAATCATTATGCATATCTGTAATTGGGTGGCGTTGCTTAATAATTTTAGCTGGAACTCCCACTGCAACGGAATAAGGGGGAATATCTTTTGTGACTACTGAACCTGCACCAATTACGCAACCTTTTCCAATCGTCACCCCATCTACAACCGTCACTCCATGTCCTAGCCAACAATCATCGCCAATTATGATTCCCTTGCGAGTGACACCTTGAGCAGCAATATCTATCATCGGGTCAGTATATTGATGGCTATTAGCAAAGATACCTGAATGTGCAGCAATTAAACAGGATTTTCCAATCCGGATATTTCCAGGCCCAGAAATACAAACGTAAGGACCAATAAATGTGTTTTTATCAACAAAAACATGGGTATTATCTAAAGCACGAATATCTACACCATATTGAACTTGCACATTTTCTGCGAAAACAACTCGATTATTTTTTCCGAGCGCATTGATGTGAGCATCTTTAAATATCCGCACTCCCTGACCAAGCTCAATTGCCGATGTTCCCATAAAATCAATGTTATGCTGAATGTCGCTGTTTTTCCCGATTTTTCCAAAAATTGCTCTATAAAATAGAACCCTGGAACGCGAACCAATTAAGCGGGTAGGGATTCCAGCAAGAAGATTTATTACAGCAGTTTGCGATCAAAAAAACCACAAAAATAGCTATCGAATAGGCTCAAAAAATAGACCACAATGATTAAACCAATTTAAAGCGTTTTCATCAGTAATAGCATTAACAGCGATAGTAACTGCTTGATGAAGAGCATCGGATGTGCGAGCTTGAGCAGAACGAAGAATTTCTTTTAACTTTGACCAACATAACTCAATGGGCGATAAATCAGGAGAGTATGGAGGTAAAAATTTAGTTTTTGCTCCAACAGATTCTATCAAATATTTTGCAGTATTAGCATAATGTACAGGTAAATTATCCATAACGACAATTGCTCCCATCCACAACTGAGGTAGTAATATTTGCTCGATAAAAACTAAAAAACTAGCCGTATTCAAACTACCGGGAAAAGTCATGGTGGCAATTAAGCCCTCATCACTCATAGCTCCAATTACAGTGATATTTTTGCCTTTATTACCAGGTCGCTCATCATAGACTCTTCCACCACCAACACTTCTGCCATAGTGTCTTGTCATAGCTAGATTTATACCTGTTTCATCAATGAATATCAGGTTTTTGATATCTATAGTATCTAACCAACGCCGAAATTTATAGCGCAATTCTTTTACTCGTTCTGTACCTTGCTCAGTTGCAACTAAAGTTTTTTTTTGCGCTTTAATTTTAAGCGGTTAAGAGTCCGGGACAAGCTTGATATACTTACTTCTATTTCTGTGCGCTCTTTTATTGCTGCTTGAATTTCTCGCAAATATATATCACTTTTTTCTGTCACCATTATCTTTAATAATTCTTTCTCTTTACCTTTGAGCTTTGAGCGGCGATCTCCTCCTTGTGGTCTGGCAGTTATCTCCCCCGTCTCTCGATACCGACGCAAAAAGTCACGGATGAACGATAAACTGACTTTAAATCGTTTTGCTAATTCTCTCTGCGTGCCTTCTTTATTTTCCCACGCACTTAATATCTTCTTTCGTAAGTCGATTGAATATGCTGCCATTTCTTAATAATCTTCTTTTTTACATCTTTAAAGTTTACTATTTTGTAGTGGGATTGATCTCAAATTGCTGTAAAATCAATTCTTTTAGACGATGAAATTTTTGATTATTCGATGCGCGATCCATAACTTTCTATTAATAGTCTAAAACTATTAGGCAATGAATTCTAATTACGTTTAATAAACCCTCTTTCTCACAGTGTAGGTGGTAAAGCAATTGGACTTAACTCCAACTCTGGATGTTCTCCCATAATTTGATCTAAGTTCCACTGATTTTTAAACAACAATACCGGACGCTCCCAACGGTCTTTGACCACAAAGGTGTTGAACAAACGACCTACTTGTTCCAGCCCAGCCCAGCCGACCGTTACCCATCGTGCTACTGAATAAGGTAGAGTCTCTAGGTAAGTCTCCACTCCATACTCATTAACGAGACGAAACTGCACCACTTCAAACTGAAGTTGACCAACGGCAGCTAAAATTGGGTTACGTTTGCTCTCATCGGTGGAGTGTAAAATCTGCACTGCTCCCTCTTCTTGGAGTTCTGTCACTCCTTTGTTGAAATTCTTATATTTGGTGGGATCAGCATTCTTCAGGTAAGCAAATAGCTCTGGAGAAAAAGAAGGAATACTGGGATACACCAGCTTTTCACCTATGTATACAGTATCTCCGATCGCAAATGTCCCCGGATTATTTAACCCCACTACATCCCCTGCATAAGCAACTTCAACGGTATCTCGTTCTTGAGCAAACAACTTCTGGGGATGCGATAAGCGGATTGCTTTACCTGTACGGGCATGATTCACCACCATATCTTTCTCAAATTTACCAGAACAGACCCTCAAAAAAGCAATGCGATCGCGGTGTTTCGGGTCCATATTAGCTTGCAACTTGAACACAAACCCAGAAAACTCTGGATAGGTTGGGGCAATTTGACCCTTATTACTTTCGTGGGGAGTCGGCTTGAGTCCATATTCTAAAAATGACTCTAGAAACAACTCAACACCAAAATTGTTCATGGCACTACCAAAAAACACCGGGGTCATTTTACCTTGATGCACCGCTTCTAAGTCGAAGGTTGAACCTACCCCATCGAGAATTTCTAGGTCTTCTTTAAGTTGGTAGTATAACTCTGGTTCTAGCAAAGACTCAATTCTCGGATCGCCCAAGGAGATAGTAGTATCTGCGGCTTTTTTGCTACCGTGAGCAGCCGTTTTTTGAAATAGATGAATTTGCTGATGGCGACGATCAAAAACGCCTCGGAATTGGTCGCCTGTACCAATAGGCCAATTGATGACATAAGTTGAAAGTCCTAACTCTTGCTCAATTTCATCAATTAGTTCTAAAGGCGACATACTGGGACGATCAAGCTTGTTAATAAATGTGAAAATAGGCAGAGAACGCAATCGGCAAACTTCAAATAGCTTGCGGGTTTGGGTTTCCAACCCTTTTGCAGCATCGATAAGCATCACTGCGTTGTCCGCAGCTGCTAGAGTTCGGTAAGTATCTTCACTGAAGTCTTGGTGTCCTGGTGTATCCAGCAAATTGAGTAAAAACCCTTGATACTCGAATTGTAAGACTGTTGAGGTAATGGAAATTCCCCGTTGTTGTTCCATTGCCATCCAGTCTGAGGTAGCGTGGCGTTGGGAACGACGAGCTTTTACGGAACCTGCTTGCTGAATTGCTCCCCCGTAGAGTAACAACTTTTCAGTAAGTGTAGTTTTACCTGCGTCTGGGTGAGAGATGATGGCAAAGTTACGCCGACGATTTATTTCTTGCGGGGCAATCGCATCCCGTAATTCTGTTTGCATAAGTCTAAAATCTTGATAATTGCTCTACTGGTCAACTTTGACTATCAAAGTTGTGAACTCTTGGATGTAGCGAGAGTCTGTCTAGCAAGGACGAAACTGCATTACCATGCCAGACACCCATGTTAATAGAGCAATACTAGGGTGGGCACTGATTGCCAATTCTCAGGTCAGAGGAGTGAATTTTTTTCAGGCTACAGTTGCTCACGGCTCAAAGATAAAAACTTATTACAAGGTCTTTTTGTCATTATATAACTGAAGTTACTATTTACAAAAAATTCCGCTACTTCTGTGCAACTTATTGTTGCAGATGAGCCAGATTTAGGCACAGTAGTTAAAAGCGATGGTGCGGAGCGCCCACCGTGCCCACATAGCGATCGCAAAAGTTTTCAGTCTACTGAAGTTGCGTTTTTAACAATCAACAGCCTTGAGGAAATATTGCAATGACTTTTGAAAGAAAGGTAGCAGCAATCTTTAATATGAGCGAAACCACTTGGGAACGTCATGCCAATCCCTGGAGTGGGTGGACACGTATCATTACTGGACTACCACTTCTGATCCTGGCTTTTTGGAGTCGAATTTGGCTTGGTTGGTGGGCGCTGATTCCTATTGTTATCGTAGTTTTTTGGATATGGTTAAACCCACGCATCTTTTCCAAGCCAAGCTCAACCAACAATTGGATTTCAAAGTCGGTTCTAGGTGAACGAGTTTGGTTGAACCGTGACAAAATTTCAGTACCTCAGCATCATTGTCGTGTACCTAACATTCTGTCTGCTATTTCTGCTTTAGGTGGAGTTTTTGTGATTTGGGGCTTGGTTGCTCTCAGTATCTGGATTACACTGCTCGGAAGCATCCTACACTACTTTGGCAAACTATGGTATCTGGATCGCATGGTTTGGCTTTATGAAGATATGAAAGAGACAAACGCAGATTATCAGAGTTGGCTGTATTAAAAAGGGAATTTTATGTATAATTTATTATACATAATGTACTGTTGCTGCACATATCTAGCTTTAGGAATAGAAAAATTTCATTCTGATTTCATTTTTTTACGAAAAGCTATGAATAGGGTGAATGGTAAGACATTTCAGACATTTATATACCTTCATTGATGACAAGTGATTGCTAAAAATATGTTAGCCAGAGGTAAAATTCTCTGGTTGAGGCTTTCCCGTCAGTTGGTTCAACCCAGGCGCTTGGCTTTCGTGGAAGCTTGCCTGATTGGTCTAGTTTCTGGGTTAGCGGCAGTTCTGTTAGGACAGGCAGTGGATTGGGCTGGTGCATTGCGAGTACGTGTTTCTTACCATTGGCCTGCCTACTTAGTACTACCAGCTATTGGACTAATAGGGGGACTTTTAGCTGGTTGGCTAGTAGAGCGCTTCGCACCGGAAGCATCAGGTAGTGGGATGTCGGAAGTGAAAGCGGTATTGGCTCGCGTGCCGATGCCGTTAAATCTGCGGATTGCTTTGGTGAAGTTGATCAGCGCTACATTAGTGTTGGGTTCTGGAATGCCTTTAGGACGGGAAGGGCCAACTGTCCAAATTGGGGCAGCTTTGGCAAATCAACTGAGTAACTGGGTACCGACTTCCCCAGAGCATCGTCGCCAACTGATCGCCGCCGGAGCCGGGGCGGGATTAGCTGCGGCTTTTAATGCACCGATCGCAGGTGTACTCTTTGTAGTGGAAGAATTACTCCAAGATGTGTCAGGTATCACTCTTGGTACTGCGATTTTGGCTTCTTTCATCGCTTCAGTCATTTCCCGGCTCTATGGTAGCCACAACCTGGATCTGAATCATCTAAATTTAGGTCTTCCCGATACAACTTTCTTCGCTCAGGAAATCCCTTTCTACTTGATTTTGGGAGTACTGGCGGGACTTATAGGCATTCTATTTAATAAAGGTATTCTTGAGAGTCTAGCAATTAACCGCCGCCTACACGTGAGTTTACCCTGGCGAATTGGAATCGCTGGGTTAGTAAGTGGTATGGCGATCGCTTTATTACCTGCTGCCTTTCGCGATCATGCTGGGCTGAGAGAAATTTTGCTTGTGGGTAGTGCTAATTGGTCATTTGCAGCGATCGCTCTTTTAGTTCAGTTTACCCTAATTATTTTTACCTACGGCTCTGGAGCGCCAGGGGGTTTACTAGTGCCTACCTTGGTTTTGGGAGCTGCCCTTGGTTACTTAGTGGGTGCTGTTGAACACAGTTTACTGGGAATGAGTGCTGCAACAGTCTATGCTCATGTCGGCATGGCTGCCTTTTTTAGCGCCGTCTCTAAAGTACCAATTACAGCAGTCGTCATTGTGTTTGAGATGACAACTGATTTCAATCTGGTGCTACCGCTAATGATTGCATCTGTGGTTGCCTATTTAGTAGCAGAAAAAATTGATCATCGATCGCTCTACGATCTTTTACTGGAGTGGAAAGGAATTCACATCACCAAGGAGCCTAGCACAGAGGGACTTCTAGCACAACTCAGTGCTGTAGATGTGATGCAACGGCGTGTGGAAACTCTCTCTAGCCAAATGAGTACTAATGAAGCAGTACAAGCATTTTCCCACTCTCACCATCGCAACTTTCCAGTTTTAGAGAATGGTAAAGTTGTTGGCATTGTCACTCAGAAAGATTTAGTTAATATTGCTTCAGAACAATTAGGCAAAGATACAACTATTAGCGAGATTATGACACCAGAGCCAGTGACAATAACTCCCACAGCTACACTAGCTCATGTACTGCATATACTCAATCGTTATCATCTCAGTTGCTTACCCGTTACAGAAAATCGGAAGCTCATAGGAATTATTACTCGTAGTGATATTATTCGTGTAGAAGCAGAGCGACTCAGTGGTAATAGCCAAGAAATAGAACGTAAATCAGCACCTTCTTATGTGGTTTACCAAACTCGCGCTCCGGCTACAGGTAAAGGACGATTGTTAGTACCACTTTCACATCCTCAGACAGCCGAAACTTTATTGGAAATGGCAGTTGCGATCGCCAAGGATCGCAATTACGAAATAGAATGCCTACAAGTGATTATCGTTCCGTCTAGCCGCATCCCATCGGAAACACCAGTGCAAATCAGCAAAAGTCTTCAACTTTTGCAACGGGCAATATTATTAGGAGAGGAGTGGCGAATTCCTGTTCATACCCAGATCCGAATTGCCCATAATGTTGCTGGGGCAATTTTGGAGACTGTCAAAGAACGACATATTGACTTGGTGCTGATGGGATGGAAAGGCAGTACATCAACTCCTGGTAGAGTTTTTAGCCGAGTGGTGGATACCATAATTAGACAGGCAGGTTGTGATGTTATCTTGGCTAAATTAGATGATAAAAGATCCTTTGACCGTTGGTTGTTGCCAATGGCAGGCGGCCCCAACTCCAGCCAAGCAATTAAGTTATTACCTGCTCTGGCTTCTTTAAGTACATCGCCCCAAATCAAGCTCTGTCAGGTTTTCCAGCCGACTAACTCGATTCCTGACACAACATTATTAGATAAATCTGTTCACTTTCTGCAACGCCGAGTTAGTGGTAAAGTAATGGCTACTCCCGTTAGTGCCAATTCTGTTTCTGATGCTGTCCTCAAGTGTGCAGAACTTGACAACAGTGATGTGATTGTTTTGGGAGCTAGTCGTGAAAGTCTACTGCAACAAGCGATTCAAGGAAATATTGCCGAGAATATTTCTCGCAAGAGTAATTGTACAGTTATCATGGTCAAAACTTAATTACTTAGGCGCAACCCTACCCATAGAGTATTACAAATGACAAATGACAAATGACAAATGACAAATGACAAATGACAAATGACAAATTACGTTAGCGAAGCGGGGCGTAGCCCATTACGAATTACGAATTATCGGCAAGTATATAGTAAAAGTTGCCCCTTGATTTGGTGCGCTGCTGGCGATAATACTACCTTGATGGGCTTCAATAATCCGCTTAGAAATTGCTAACCCCAGACCATTGCCACTACCTTTGCGTGCGGGGTCTGTTGTATAAAATTGCTCAAAAATTCTGGGTAAATCACCCTCTCTTATCCCTTTTCCCTGGTCTTGAATTTGAATAATAGCTTGTTTGCCTTGGCTGTATCCAGAAATAGATACTTGAGAATTGGCTGGTGAGTGCTTAATCGCATTATCCAACAAATTGAGAATCGCTTGTAATAGCCGCTCTGGATCGCCCTGAATTATTAGGTTTCCGACGTTAACCTGTGTAGAAATTCCCAAAGATAGCATTCGCGGTTCTAGTGCATTGACAGCACGGTTAATTAATCCATGCAGCGAGATGGGTTGCTTTTCTAATTCAAAAACTCCTGCTTCCAAACGTCCTAAATCCAGCAAGTCATGAATCAATCGTGATAAACGCTTGGTTTCGTTTTCGATAGTTTGGAAAAAGCGATCGCGTAATTCTGGTTCTTCAGATGCTCCTGCTTTGAGTGCGTCTACTGTCACCTGAACGTTACTTATAGGGGTACGCAATTCGTGGGAGACATTGGCTAAAAACACCCGTCGCTCTTTGTCTAAGGAAGCTAACCGCTCACTCATCCGGTTGAGTTCTGCTGCCAATTGATCCAACTCATTGTTCTCATGGATCGTCAGCTTATCGCCAAAATGACCGCCACCCAAGCGAATGGCAAAGTTCCGCATAATCTCAATTGGTTTTGAGAGGCTGCGAGCAAAGCGACTGCTAATTAATGTACACAGTAGAATCGTTACAGCTAGGGTTCCCAAAATACTCCAAATTACCCTAGCAAACTGTCGCTGAAGCTGCTCCAAAGTCATAGACATTCGGATTACGCCCAACAATTGACCGTTACGCTCAATAGGTCTGGTAATGTAGAGGCGATCGCTGTTTGATAAAACGCCTTTGGCAACACCTTGCTTTACACGGTTTTGTAAAGCTTCCCGTATTCCCGGAACTTGATACCAATCTTTAACCTGGCTGTCTAACTTGGGGTCAGAAGTGGCTAATAGACTGCCTTGTTGACTAAAAACACGTAGCGTTACAGTTTGTGGTGCGCCATACCGTTTCACCAGTAAATTTACTTGTTTAATATCTTTTTCTTCTAGTGCATCTGCAACACTTTCACTTAACGCACTCGTCCAGTTATCCAAATCTACTTGTCGCGATCGCATAAAATAATCATGGAACGACCACAGGATATAACCTGCCATCAACGACGTTCCAAAAGCTGTTAGCATCAGGTATGTGCCTAAAAGCTTGGCATAAATTGTATTTAATTTAATCCCAGGTATCCAGCCTCTCATGAAGGCTGCTCCCCAGAACGACGACGCAATACTGCTTTGATGCGTGCTAGTAGTTCGCGGGTGTTAAAAGGTTTAGTAATATAATCATCTGCACCTGCTTCTAAACCCCAAATTTTATCAATATCCTCATCTTTAGCTGTGAGCATCACAATAGGTACATTGGAAAATGCCCGAATCCGCCAGCAAACTTCCATACCGTCAACTTCTGGTAACATTAAGTCAAGCAAAATTACATCTGGTACTTGCTTGTGAAACTGTTTGATTGCACTATGTCCATCGGCGGCTGTAGTCACCGTGTAACCTTCTTTTTGTAGTGTATAGGTGAGACTGTCGCAAAGAGCCGCTTCATCATCTACAAGTAATACGTGTGGCATAGTTCATTCTAAATTAACGTTAGTTTTTTCTAATTATATTTTGTATCAATAGATGTATTTGTGACATCTTTCTCTCGAAAGTAATTTTTTAAATAGTAAGGATGAAAACCTTATAACCCAAAGATTTAAGTTTAATCATAACTGCTTAATTTGCTCTTGACTATTACTGTTTTTTGTTGGGGAAATTTTATCGTAAAACTTGTTCCGCCTCCTACTTCGCTATCTACATAAATTTCTCCATGATGTATTTCTAAACACTTTTTAACCACAGCAAGTCCTAGTCCACTGCCAACAATCTTGCCTACATTATTAGCACGATGAAAAGGCTCAAATAAATGCTCTTTGAATTCGCCAGGAATTCCTATCCCATTATCTTTAACTTGGAAAAATATTGCGGATGATTCACAACTAAGAATTAAGAAAATACTTCCCTCTGGAGGTGAATATTTAATGGCATTTGAGAGTAAGTTGCTCAAAACCGAATAAAGTATATTTTCGTCTAATTTTGCATGGGTACAGTTACCTTGGCTGATAAATTTAATAGTATGCTGTTGTTGATGAGAAAATTGGAGGTCTTCTATCAAATTAATGCAAAATGCTTCCAAATCTATCAGTTCTGGATGAAATTCTAATTTCCCAGCTTCTGCCCTAGTCAAAGTTAAAATATCGGTTAGTAACTGGTTCATTGACCTAGCTGAAGATTGAATGCGATACAGATTTTTAAGTTTCTTCTCTTCCGTCCACTGCTGATTACTTTGAGCCAATAGTTGAGCCGACCCCAATATAATACTCAATGGTGTGCGAAATTCATGGGATACCATTGAAAAAAATCGTAACTTCAATTCGCTAAGTTCTTTTTCTTGAGCTAAAGTCTGTTGAATAGCTTCTGCTTCTTGGCGCTTTACTAATTGCTGATAAAGCAACGCATAAACGCCTAATAAAATAGCAAAACTCAAGAAAGTACTGAGGAATTCAATCAACATCCGGTTGCGAATATTATCTTGGGAATGTCTGACCGAGATTTGTAGTAACTGTTCCTCCCTAGCTTGCATTTTGGTAAGCGTTTCGCGGATTTGATTACGGTTTTGGTTGCTTTGAGTAACTAGAGGTGCTTGAATAGCAAAGCTCGATTTACCTGCGTCTTTGAGGTTAATCGACTGTTTAGATAATTGTACTCTTTGAGCAATGAGGAATTTTAGCTTCGTTATTTGCTGCTGTTGATAAGAGTCATCAGCAAGTTGTTGCTGCAATTTTTTAACTTTGGCATCCAGGCTTTGCATTGCCTGATAGTAACGTTTGAGTTCTGATTGCTCTCTATAAAGAATATAACCCCTGCGTCCGGCTTCTGCATCGGTTAGTGTAGCGAAGATGTCAATAACATTTTTCATTACCTCATGTGTGTCCTTGACTTGATTGCTACTTTCAATTAACTGAGTAGCATTTTGGTAAGAAATCAGACTAGCTGTACCCATTAATAATAAGCTCAAGCCAAAGCCAGAGGCAATCCATTTCCTTTCCAGCGACCATTTCATAGAAAAAATTAATTAATCATTAATGGTTCAGAGTCCATATCTTATCCAAGACCTTACATCAAAGTAAAGATTTTTCTAAATATTAAGCTTAGTTCATAATTATTTTTCTTACTAACCGATTTCTACCCGATTTTTGCCTTTAATCTCCACAACCAGTTGTTAAAATACTGTTTAAAATCGGCTCCTTGTGCATTATGCATCACACTAAATTTTCTTCAAATAAATTTAACTGTTTATTTGGAGGATTTTTATTTTTATGTATCTTATTTATATTTATATATATAGATAAAACCGGATTTAATAAGTAAGGAAATTAAATTGCCGTGTCTTCTTTTAAAACTTTTGAAGATAAACAATCACAAGTTCAGACTTTACCTAGTTTTGAATTTTTGAAAAAAGTCGGTCAGGTAACTGGTGGCACACTCCTATCAATTACTATGCTATCGAGTTCTGTGCTAGCTGGAGGACTAGTAGGTTTAGCTATTAGTTTCCGTAATCTGCCAGATGTTAGACAACTACGAAACTTTATACCCTCAGAAACAACTTATATCTATGATATTAAAGGCAAGCTTTTAACACGTATACACGGGGAAGCTAATCGCCAAGTAGTGCCTTTAGATCAAATTTCCCCAAATTTGAAACGAGCTGTATTAGCTAGTGAAGATAGTCGCTTTTATGAGCATCATGGTATTAATCCTGGTGGTATTGGACGTGCTGCATTAGTCAATTTGGCATCTGGGGAAGTGCGAGAGGGTGGTTCTACAATCACCATGCAGTTGGTAAAAAATATTTTCTTATCTCAGAAACGTGCTTTTACCCGAAAAATAGTAGAAGCGGTATTAGCAATTCGGTTAGAGCAAGTTCTCAGTAAAGATGAAATATTAGAGATGTACCTCAATCAAGTTTACTGGGGTCACAATAACTATGGTGTTCAAACAGCAGCACGCACTTACTTTAAAAAATCAGCACAAACTTTGACTTTGGGCGAATCAGCAATGATGGCGGGTTTAATTCAAGCTCCAGAAGAATTTAGCCCGTTTGTCAGCATGAAGCTGGCAAAACAAAAACAAAAAGAAGTATTGGGGCGAATGTTGGAACTCAATTGGATTAGCCAACAAGAGTATAATGATGCACTCAAACAAAAAATTAAACTTGGAGAAATTAGGTCATTTCAAGGTAGCGCTTTGCCTTATGTTACTAATACCGTAGCTCAGGAATTAATTAAAAAGTTTGGGCGTGAAACATTGCTCAAAGGAGGAATGCAGGTACAAACCACAGTAGATACTAGCTTCCAAATGATGGCAGAAAAAACTATTAAGAAGTGGCATCAAAGCCTTGAACGTCAAGGATTAAATAATAATCAAATGGCTTTAGTGGCAATTGATCCTCGCACACATTTTATTAAAGCACTAGTGGGTGGTGTAGATTCAAAAACTAGCGAATTTAATCGAGCAACTCAAGCCCACCGTCAGCCAGGATCTTCTTTTAAACCCTTTGTTTACTATACTGCTTTTGCTAGTGGTAAATTTACACCACGTACAACAATTCTAGATACTCCAGTTAGTTATCGTGATGGTAATGGTTGGTATTCTCCCCGAAACTACGATAATAGTTTTATGGGAGCAATACCAGTTCGCACTGCCCTTGCCCTGTCTCGTAATATCCCCGCAATCAAGATTGGCAAAGCTGTGGGTATGAATAAAGTTATTGAAACTTGCCGTACTTTGGGAATTATGAGTCCAATGTTACCTGTGAGTTCTTTGCCACTAGGTGCAATCGGTGTGACACCGCTAGAAATAGCTAGCGCTTATGCGACTTTTGCTAATTACGGGTGGCGATCGCCTGCGACGATTATTGCCCGTGTCACTGATGGTAATGGCAATGTGTTAATAGATAATACTCCTAAACCTCAGCTAGTGCTTGACCCTTGGGCATCAGCAGCAACTTTAGACGTGATGCAAACGGTAGTTAAAGAAGGAACTGGTAGAGGTGCAGCTATCGGTCGTCCAGTTGCGGGAAAGACGGGTACAACCTCCTCAGAGAAGGACATTTGGTTTATTGGTACTGTACCGCAGTTAACGACTGCCATCTGGGTAGGGAGGGACAACAACCGACAATTATCTAACCACGCAACAGGCGGAGGTATGGTTGCTCCTATTTGGCGTGATTTTATGCGGAAGGCACTTAAGGGTGTACCAGTAGAAAACTTTAAGCCACCTTCTAATTTTCCTCGTCCAAAATCAAATTAAAAATGTTCTAAGCCGAGACGCATTTAATTTTTCCAGATGAAAACCTCACAGCAAGTCTTTCAGACTCCAAAAAGTATAATTTAGATGCGCCACATATTATATCTAGGGCGTGTCATCAATTAGGTAAACTGGAATCAGGGATTCTTAGGATAAGCCAAATGGTGCAATTTATTTAGCTGCTTCTGTTATCTGCTTAAATTGATGACACGCCCTAGTCCATCATAAGCGGCAGTTGATAGTCAACCAGTGGAAGCAGCAAGGATGATTTCCATCGATGTAGCCTATGATGCCATCAAAAAGATACATGGACGCAAAGAACATCTGAGTGTAAGCGAGGAAGTCACCCTCCTGACCCACTCAGAAGCTACTACTGTCTTGCTGCTTGAGTGCCGCATCGCAAGATTGCCAATTAAGAACTTTATACCTCATTGCTTCACTACTAGGTATTCTCAACTTTTGATAAACGCCACTCAGTTGAACACGTTCTGGTGGTTGATGGAAGGTTGCACAGCATCTTTGCACTGCCGCTTGATATTCACGCCATTGCTTACGAATGGCTATACTAGTGAGATCATTACCTAAGTCTTCAAATTTTAGTCCAGCCCGACTAAGCCAAATTTCCACGTCAGTTGTTTCACCAAAAGGTTCGGAAAAAAGATTATTGTTAAACATTGTTACAATATTTACCTTTTTATATATAGTACATAAGTTCCATTTGTTGACGTTTAGACCGTCTTTCCCAAAGGTCTTGGAGTGAATGCTTTTGGAAAACGAAGTTAGCTGCTTGACAGGCTTCTTGCCAAACCTCCTCCACTATGCCCGATTCCATAGTTTCAATAGTTGTATTGTTGGCAGGTGCATCAATCTCTACTCCCTCTATGGCAGTCAAAACATCTAAAACTGTGATTTTTCGGGGGTCACGTGCTAAGATGTAGCCGCCCTTAGCGCCACGTATGCTATTAATTAAACCTTGACATCTTAATGTTGCCAGTAGTTGTTCTAAGTAGCGATTTTGTATGCCTTTTAGCTCTGCTATTTGTTTAATTTGCATTGGATCGCCATTCTGGTAGGAATCTACCAATGCCAACATCGCTAGAAGTGAGTATTCAAATTTATTTGGTAGTCTCATCAGGCTAGATAATATACAAGCTTTTAAACTTGTAATTCTATCTAAACTCTAAAGTAATAAAGTGATACGAGCTATTTTGATTTTTTTTCAAAAAGATAAACAAGAATGATTGACAAAATAATAATTTAAAAGTATGTGTGAGTTTTCAACTTCTAACACTGTTCTAATAAACTCTTGAGGCTATTAAAGAAAGTATTGTACTAACTATTATTTTTTCCTTGCACCTTTCGCCTTCTGCTCCCTCGGCTCCAACAGCTTGTCATAAGAGAGACAGGAGTATCTATTCTTTGTACAAGAGTAACATAAGTAATACTAAGCCAATTTAGACCTATCTAAGAATATTCTCCAATGAGACTGTAAATCAGCCCAGCAAGTACAATTAGAGTCACAATTACATAGGTATAATCTTTTAGTCGAACAAAGGCTAACAGAGAAAAAACCACTCTCATAACTGGAGTAGCAATTAGTACTAGTAGTCCTAGTTGAATAATGCCTCGGTTACGACCTGATAATATTGATGTTTTTACCCCGGCTGGAGTACGACACTCTGCTGGTTCTCCCCGAAAAAACTGGTAATTAGGAACCTCAGTCCCGTGGCGAATTAAGTACAAAACTCCACCCGTTAGAACCAGAACGGTAGCAAGGATTACCCCGACTCTTAAGAGATTGCCAATAAATTGCTCAAAACGCTGCTCAAACTTAGTACGTCTGTTTAGAACCATTTTAAAGCCTCCCAGTTAGACCTTTGTAGATCATTTCCAGCGCCAGTACTAAAATCACACCACTGAAAATATTCCGCAAAAGTTGTACTCTGGCTCTGACAAGTACTCGCGCCCCCAATACAGCACCACACAGTACTCCCAACATCACTGGCATTGCTAATCCGGGGTCGATATAACCTCGGTTTAGATATATTCCCGCACTAGCAGCTGCTGTTACTCCAATCATGAAATTGCTGGTAGTTGTGGAAACTTTGAATGGAATATGCATTATTTGATCCATTGCCAGCACCTTGAGCGCTCCCGAACCAATACCTAGTAAACCGGAAAGTACACCAGCTATAAACATTAGCCCAAATCCAAAGGGAACACCACGCACGTTGTAAGATTGTTCTCCCGTAGAAGTTGGATAAGTACTATTTAGCTTCAAGCGTGTTGCCAGGGGATCTGGCGGTAAATTATCGATGTTTTCGGAGTAGGGTTTACGAGATAGGTACGCACTATAAAGTAAAACAATCCCAAACACAATAGCGATCGCTCCAGTAGAAATCTTCGCTGCCACAACCGCTCCAGCTACAGCGCCAAAGGTTGTTGCTATTTCTAGGAACATCCCTAGCCGCATATTAGTGTAACCTTCCTTTACATAAGCAGAAGCTGCTCCACTAGATGTAGCAATCACAGATACTAAGGAAGCGCCAATAGCATACTGGAGATCCACTCTACAAACTACAGATAAGAAAGGAACAATTACTACGCCACCACCCAAGCCTGTTAAAGCTCCTAAAAATCCAGCGCTCAAAGAGCCAAACCATACTAATAGCGAAAAATCCAGAGTATTCAAGGTTTATTCTCCACTATTTGGCTTTATGGGTAAAAACACCAATTAGTTTCACACTGGTTAGTTGGTTTTACTTTATATTTTTTCATTTATAAAAACAAATATTTTTTCTTATTAATTGAATAAAAGTTTTTAATCATATTATATATAGG
>NZ_JACKZS010000017.1 GCF_014222285.1 Nostoc sp. UCD121 | reverse complement strand
CCATACCCCCACCCCGCGCCCTGCCTCTTTCTTCACAGGCTTAACGGCAGCTGAACTGTGAACCTTGCCCAGCCCTGAGAACTAGTAACTTCAATTTTGCCTTGGAGATATTCTACTAACTTCTTTGCTAATGCTAAACCTAACCCAGTGCCGCCATGTTGCCAGCGATCGCTCTGAGGAATTCGGTAAAATGGCTCAAAGATGCGAGATTGCTCTGTTGTGGGGATTATTACCCCAGAATTACTAACTGTAATTTGAAAGTAGGGGACTTGAAGGTTATCTAATACACCAGATTCAGCATCCTCTTTTATGAGAATTTTTGTGGTGTCAATTATCCGAACATCCATTGTAATTTCTCCTTCAGGCGGAGTATATTTACAAGCATTGTTGAGTAATTCTGAGATAATTTCGGTCAGGCTAGCCAAGTCTGAAACTAAAGGTGGTAAATTTGGCGGAACACTAACTTCCAAAGTCTGTTTCCTAGCTTTAGCCCTTTCTTCAAAATACTCGGCGACGTGAGGCAACCAATGTTGAAGTTGAATTGAAGTTAATTCTAATGGATAGACATCTGCATCAATCATTCGGATATGCAGCAAATTGTCTACTAGATCCAGTTCTTGTTCGCACTGCTCACGCAGGATAGTTAAGTAGCGGGCTACAGATTCCGATGGAGAAAGTGTGCTTGAATTTAAGCTATCCTGCCGCTCAAGAATATTTTCTATGGCGGAGATTGCCATTTTGATGTTTGACAAGGGCGTTCGCATCTCATGAGAAGTGGTTGCGAGAAAATCCTCTTTCAACTTGTTCAGGCGTTGGAGTTCTACCACTTGAATTTCTAGTTGTTGGGCACGTTCAGTTGCGAGATTGCGTTCTTCGGTGAGCCTTCGTTGTGTGTCATCTCGAAAAACTAATACTGCTCCTGTAATCATGCCACTGTTGTCTCTGAGGGGAGTAGCACTGTCAGCGATTGGTATGGTTGTCCCGTCTTTAGTAATTAGTAAAATTTGACTGCCTAGATAGATAGTAGTTTCTTGTTGGAGGGCTGCGAGAATTGGATTTTGGGCAGGGATCTGAGTTTGTTCGTCAACAAGTCGGAACACCTCTGTTAACATCCGTCCCTTGGCTTCATCCCATCGCCACCCTGTTAATGCTTCACCTGCCTGATTTAGGTACTTTACGCGCAACTCAGGATCAACTACAATCACACCGTCCCCCATTCCTCTGAGGACAGAACTCAAAAATTGCTCGCGATCGTAGCGATTGAGTGCTGTTTGAATGGCAACGTAAAGTTCTTGTTCCTTGATGGGTTTGAGAATATACCCAAAGGGCGATGTCAGTGTTGCCCGCTCCACCGTACTCTTATCAGAGTGACCTGTAAGGTATATAACAGGAATTTGCAAATTACGCCAAATTTGCTCAGATGCCTGAATCCCGTCCATTTCGCCGCGTAACCTGATATCCATTAAAATCAAGCTTGGGCGTGACTCAGTTGCTTTTTCAATTGCCTCTGCTGCTGAATCGACGATTCCTAAAACAGTGTATCCCAGAGACTCTAAACTTTCTTGTAAGTTGATGGCAAGAATGTATTCATCTTCAACAACAAGGATTCGAACTGTCTCCTTTTTATGTGTGTTTGATGGGATACCAATCATTTTTATATCCGGCTGTTTGTAAAAGTAATTTTGAACTGTGTTCCCTGGTGAGATTCAATTTCGAGTTTTCCTCTTAACTGTTTGACTAAACCATGAACAAGGGTTATGCCTAATGTTTTAGCTTTCTTGCTATCAAAGTTTTCAGGTAAACCAATGCCATTATCTCGAATAATGAGTGTAAAAATAGACTCGGATTTTTGATAAAACTTAACCTCAATTTCCCCTCTAATATTACCAACAAAAGCATATTTCAAAGCATTGGAAACCAGTTCGTTGATAATCAAGCCACAAGGAATGGCAGTTTCGATGTCAAGGCTAGCATTATCAACTTGAATATTCAGGTGAATCTGCCTGGAACTGATGTTATAAGAATCAAATAAATGAGTTGTTAAATCTGGGATGTATTGAGCGAAATCAATATCAGCGAGGTCTTCAGAGCGGTATAGTTTTTCATGAACTAGGGCAATGGAGGCAATGCGGTTTTGGCTATCGCGCAAAATAGCTGTCACGACTGGATCTTGTGTCCGTCTGCACTGCATTTGCAGCAAACTGCTGACAATTCCTAAATTGTTCTTCACCCGATGGTGAATTTCTTTAAGTAATACTTCCTTTTCTTTAAGAGAAGCTTTGATTTTTTCCTCTGCTTGCTTCTGTTCGGTGATATCTTGGTGGACAGCAACAAGGACACTTCCATACTCAGGATGCCCAAAGATGGAAGCGTTTGACCTACACCAGAATGGGGTGCCATCTTTCTTAACATTATGAACTTCATAACTAGCTTCACCATGTTTCAAGATAGCAGTCGTAATTGCCTGATTCACTTCTTCAGGTGTAGTATGTTCGTCTCCGTAGTTCACAATCGATATATGCTGACCAGTTAATTCATCAGGTTCATAGCCAAACATCTGCTCGAACTTAGGATTAGCGTAGACCAATACGCTATCTCTGGCACGAACTAGGCAAATTCCTTCTGCCATGTTGCGGGTAATTACTGCTTGCAACTCTAACATTTGTTCAGCACGTTTGCGATCGCTGATTTCAACTACAACAATGCCTATACTAATGGGTTGATCGGCTTCAGACTGAATCGGAAAATAGGAGGCTAGCCAAGTTCTGATGACACCTGGAAGTTTTGGGGTTTCTCCAGTGATTTCCAAATCCAGAATCGGTTCACCCGTTGTCGAAACATCGTGCAACACCTGCTCCAGCTTTGGTTTCAAATCGGGGACAATCTCCCCCAATGTTTTGCCAATATGCGCTGCTGCGGGAATGCCATTAATTTCTGCTAATGCTTCATTAACAAATGAAAAACGCAGTTCTCGATCGAGAATGCTTACGCCAACAGGTGCGCTATTGATGAAGACATCCAATAACTTTTGCTTGTGAGCTAGTTCTCGCTCCAGACTTTTGCGATCGCTGATATCAATAATCACGCCCAGCATCCGCACAGCTTCGCCTGCTTCGTTGTAAACGCCGCGCCCTTTCCCGGTGAGCCAGTGAACACTGCCATCGGGGTAAATCACTCGATATTCATCTTCAAAATTAATATGTTCTGCCAACGCATTTAATACAGCCTGTTCAATTCGGTCAACATCCTCCAGATGAACACAATTGCGCCATAGCTGATAGCTTGCTGATGTTTCTGGCTGTAAACCTAACAAACGAAAATGGTTGTCGTTCCAAATAACTTCGCCTGTTTCAACATTCCAATCCCAAAGACCAATGTGGTTAAATTCTAAGGTTAGCCTTAGTTGTTCTTCACTTTTAGCTAAGGCTGCTTCAGTTTGTTTGCGTAAGCGAAGCTCGTCGTAGATATGGCTAACATCCCGATGAGTACCACTCATCCGCAAAGGATGACCCTCTTGATCTCGGACGACAACCTTACCATAGTTGGCAATCCATTTCCATTCGCCAGATTTGGTTCTGAGTCGATAGTCAAATTTGTAGGGTACTGAACTATCCTTGAGGTGGGCTGCCAAGATTTCCTCAACCCAAGGTAGATCATCTGGATGAACTAATCGCTCCCAAGTACTGAAATCTTGTAGAAGTTCATCCAAGCCGTATCCGAGCATTTCTAAAAAGCGAGAGTTGTAATATACCTCTCCAGTGAGAATATTCCAGTCCCATAAACCATCCCCAGAAGCTTCAAGTGCTAATTGTAGTCTTTCCTCACTTTGGCGGAGAGTTTCTTCTGCTTTTTGGCGATCGCGTAGCGCAATTTCTTGTTCGGTGACATCTTGGGCAGTACCATAAAGGCGAATCACCTCTTCATCGGCGTTGAATTCTGCATATCCAATACCCTCAAAATAGCGATTAGATCCATTCTGGGGGACACGGAGAATTTGTTTGTAGGACTCACCAGTGGCCATCGCCCGCTCAACTGCTTGGTGCAATTTCTGCCCATCTTCAGGGTGATACAATTGCAGATTTTCCTCATAGTTTGGCTCCAAAAGTGCGGGTTCCCGATTGAAGAGATCAAAAAGCTCCTTTGACCAGGTAATTTTGCCACTAGCAATTTCAAACTCCCAACTACCAAGGCGAGCAACTCGCTGTGATTCTTCTAGTAGAGCTTGACTTTTGCGTAAGGTTTCTTCGCTGTTCTTGAGGTCGGTAACATCCACCACTAGTCCATCCCAAGCCACACGCCCATCCTGCAACTGGCGTGGTGTAGAACGAAAATGGAACCATTTGAGTTGACCACTAGGCGTTCGGATTCGTAGTTGAATATCAAAGACAGACAGATTTAGCCGGGACTCTTCAACGGCTTCCTCTAGCCGGGGAATATCCTCTGAGATGAACTGCCGATAAAGCAGAGATGAATCTCTGAGTGCATCTTCTACTTTGACTTCTGTTAGTCTTTCCATCCCTCCACTCAGATAGGAAAAGCGATCGCTCCCATCCAGTTCGCGGATCACCTGATAAACTGCACCATTGGGCAAATTATCTCCAATCAAGTGCAACATCACTTCCCGCTCATGCAAAGCAAGTTCGGTTTGTTTACGTTCAGTAATATCTCGCCCTTCGGGAATCAACAAAACGACTTTACCTGTCTCATCTGGAAGCGGACGCAGTGAAAAATCGATTGTTGCTATTCGGTTATTTGCGCCTAGAACCTCAACTTCATAGCGGACAAACTCCCCTTGAGCCGAACGAGCGATCGCTTGTTTTAATTCTTCTTGAGTCTGTGGTGAAATTGTCCACCAATGTGATTCCCAAAAAGGGCGATTGATGACATCTTCCAGCTTAATTCCGCCAAAACTAAGTGCAGTCTGGTTAGCCTCCAGTAAAATCCCAGATGGCGTTAGCAATCCTGTAAATTGGAAAGTGTTATTAAAGATAGCGCGGAATCGGCGATCGCTTTCTTGCAATTTGGCAGTGCGTTCTTGTACTTTGGCTTCTAACTCAGTGTTGAGACTTTGGAGGTGATGGTAGAGTTGGGATTGCTGGATAGCGATCGCTAATTGTACAGTCAATTGGTTGAGCAATTCCACCTCAAATGCCTGCCATTGCCGTGGAGCAGAACATTGATGCACAATAAATAGACCCCAAAGTTCAACTGCTGAAGTCGCTATGTTTTCTACCAGAATGGGGACAATTAAATTCGCCTTTACCTGAAACTGTTCTAATAATTGCAGATGGCATTCACTTAAACCCGCTTCGTAGATATTCGTAGTTGTCCAAATTTTTCCTTGGCGATATTTTTCCCCCCGGCTTTCTTGAAAACAGGTATCTTCAATCTCTAGTCCCAAGCTTGATTGCCATTCAGGCAACACTGACTCTGATATAATGCAACCCTGCATCATTGGAGTAAATTTATACACTACTACCCGATCGGCAACCAATAACTGCCGGACTTCTTGAACACTAGTAGTAAGAATGTCTTGAAGTTGCAAAGATTTGCGGATATGGAGAGCGATCTCTCCTACTAGGCGTTGTTGTTCCTGCTGCTGTTCTAGCTGCTTATGCTTAATCGCCCCATGAATCGTTCGGCAAAAATTTTCTCGGTTCAGTTTTCCTTTCACTAGATAATCATAGGCTCCACTTTTGATAGCTTGGACTGCGATCGTTTCGTCTCCCTGTCCCGTCAGCATAATTACTGGAATTTGGCTGCTGGAAGTTTGCCTCTGTAACTTAGTGAGAAATTCCAGCCCGTCTAAATCTGGTAATAAATAGTCCAACAAAATCACATCCGGTATTTTCCCTTGGCAAGCTTGTAGCGCCTTATTTGCAGACTCAAATTCGTAAATATTATAAGTGTAGCGATCGTCCCGCTCTAGGAAGCGCCGATACAAAGCTCTGTCTTCAGCAGAGTCTTCTACAAAAAATACAGTTATTGCATTGACTGTCATGTATATCAACTCCTCAGAAAGCTGCGGAAGTGGGTGAGAAGAATTAATAACCAAATAATACCCAATAGTCCTCTACGAGATGCTGCGCCCTAAGCGTAGCTATGCCGCAGGCTTTACAGCTTCTCTACAAGGCGCACTTGTTTTGCTCAGTACAAGTACCCAATACCCCATTCCCTAATTCAGGAAATCCGAACTTTTTCTTGATTACAGACTACTATTTTTAGTCGCATAAACGCATAATAGAAGTGTGACCGATCTGTTCGTCCCTTTACAATCTCTCAAACAAGGTAACTGGTTCAAGCTCATCTGCGGAGCCAGCTTCCAGCATTTGCCGGCAGTTAGAAATTTAACGTTAGCCTATACTTTGGCGGGCGCTGACTGCATAGATGTTGCAGCTGATCCAGCAGTGATTGCAGCAGCGCAAGCAGGGCTACAAGTAGCTAAAACTCTAGCTCAAGATGCCCAACAGCGAGGCTTTGACTACAAAGGCAACTTACCCTTTTTAATGGTCAGCCTAAACGATGGAGAAGACCCCCATTTTCGCAAAGCAGAATTTAATCCTACTGAGTGTCCTAGAGACTGCCCTAGACCCTGTGAACGGATTTGTCCGGCACAAGCAATCGTATTTGACAATATCAAAGAAGATTTTTCAGGAGTGGTATCCGAAAAATGTTATGGCTGCGGTCGTTGCATCCCAATTTGTCCTTATGGTATAATTTATACAGCTTCATACGTGACAACGCCAGGAGCGATCGCGCCATTAGTAATGTCAACAGGAGTAGATGCCGTAGAAATCCATACACAAGTAGGGCGGTTGGCAGAATTTCAGCGATTATGGCAGGCAATTTCACCGTGGGCCGATCAATTAAAAGTACTAGCCATCAGCTGTCCCGATGGCGAGGGGATGACTGATTACCTAAGAGCAGTGTATGACCTGATTGCCCCACTCACAAGTGCTTTAATTTGGCAAACCGACGGTCGTTCTATGAGTGGCGATATTGGCGATGGTACGACAATAGCCGCAGTGAAATTAGGGCAGAAAGTTTTGGCAGCGAAATTACCGGGATATGTGCAGTTAGCAGGCGGCACAAATAGCTATACGGTTGCTAAGTTAAAGGCAATGGGGCTACTCAACGATTTTAGATTGCCGATTTTAGATTTTGGATTAGAAGACACCGATCCACAATCCAAAATCCAAAATCCAAAATCCAAAATTTCCGGGGTCGCCTACGGTAGCTACGCCCGTGTACTGCTGTCACCAATTCTCGAAAAGTTAGAGAATAAGGAGGTAAGTAACACCAATATGAAGGCGACTCTTTGCCTAGAAGAAGATGAAGCATTGCTTTGGCAAGCTGTAGAACTTGCCCATTCTCTGGTTTCCCAGATCAAGTCATCTCAGAGAATGGAGAGTGAGCATTAATTAAGCATAATTACTAGGTACCAGAAGATACTGTAACTTATGTTTAATTTATGTTTGTATAGTCAAGGTAGGAGGTTTGAGCATTGAACGAGCTATTGAGAACAGTTAGAAGCTGAAAGTATCTGATTTACTGTTGTTTCCGTCACCATAGAAAGCATGACGATTACAGACGATCTCCAAAAGTTATTAGACATTTTGCCCCAAGACCTGCAACAAGTACTAGAGAGTCATCCCAAACGAGATATTTTAGTAGAAGTGGTCTTGGATTTGGGTCGTCGCCCAGAGGCTCGCTTTCCTAATCAAGCTGAGTATCTGAGCGAAATACCTGTTACTCAAGAACAGATAGATGATTGCATTCAACGAGTCGGAATTTTTGGCGGAGATAATCGAGCAGGAATTGAGCAAACTTTGCATCGGATCAGTGCGATCCGCAACCGTACTGGTAAGATTATTGGCTTGACCTGTCGCGTTGGTCGGGCGGTATTCGGAACCATTGGCATGATCCGCGATTTGGTAGAGACTGGTAAATCGATTCTCATGCTCGGTCGTCCAGGCGTGGGCAAAACTACTGCCTTACGGGAAATTGCCCGTGTTTTGGCAGACGATCTGCATAAGCGAGTGGTGATTATTGACACCTCCAACGAAATCGCTGGAGATGGTGATGTTGCCCACCCCGCTATTGGTCGCGCTCGGCGGATGCAAGTGGCTCATCCAGAACAACAGCATCAGGTGATGATTGAGGCAGTGGAAAACCACATGCCAGAAGTCATTGTCATTGATGAAATTGGCACGGAACTGGAAGCTTTAGCGGCTCGGACTATTGCTGAACGGGGCGTACAGTTGGTAGGTACTGCCCACGGTAATCAGATCGAAAATCTGATTAAAAACCCTACCTTGGCTGATTTAGTTGGGGGTATCCAAGCGGTGACACTGGGAGACGATGAAGCCAGACGGCGAGGCTCTCAAAAGACTGTTTTGGAGCGGAAAGCCCCTCCTACCTTTGAAATTGCTGTGGAAATGTTGGAACGCCAACGCTGGGTAGTACACGAAAGCGTTGCTGACACAGTAGATAATCTGCTGCGAGGTCGTCAGGCTACCCCACAAACGAGAACCGTTGATGACCAGGGCAAAGTTGCGGTTTCAAGGCAGTTAGCTGTTGTCAACGGTCGCGGTGGACAATTAGGGACAGTGGAAGAATCTTTCCCACCGGCGCGACAGGCTAATGGCTGGCGTTCTTCGGGACAAATGGTTGCACTGCCGCAATTGCCTGTAGAACGGGTGACTGGACGTAGTGAGTTTGATCGATTGCTGGATGAATCCTTCAATTATTCTGAGAGCATTGATTTAGATGCTGCTACAAGAGTGCCAGGGCCAAATGGTGAAGATTTGCCACTGCACGTTTACCCTTATGGCGTTAGCCGCCATCAACTAGAACAGGTAATTAGCGTGCTAACTTTACCCGTGGTGTTGACAAAAGATATAGATAGTGCTGATGCGATTTTAGCACTGCGATCGCACGTCAAGAACCACGCCAAATTACGCCAAATGGCGAAAGCCCGTCATGTCCCCATCCACATGATTAAATCCAGCACCATTCCGCAAATTACCCGTGGCTTGCGGCGGTTGCTGAACATGGATGACCCAGAAATGACCGATGATCTTGAACTGCAACTGTTTTTGCACAGTGGTAGCGATGATGAGATGGATGCCTTGGAAGAAGCTAGACTTGCTGTTGAGCAAATTGTGATTCCGAAAGGACAGCCAGTGGAGTTATTACCGCGTTCTCCGCAAGTTCGCAAAATGCAACATGAGTTGGTAGAACATTATCGCCTCAAGTCGCATAGTTTTGGCGAAGAACCAAATAGAAGATTGCGGATTTATCCGGCGTAACTTCACCCCCAACCCCTCTTCGCACTGGGAAGAGGGGTAAAGGAACGAACCGCATTCGCGTTAGCGTCTCCCCTTGGGAGAAGGACGCAAAGAGCGCATACCCCTCCGGGGAAGCAAGCTACGCGCAGCGTCTCGCAGAGAAGGAAGAAGGAAAAGAGAGAAATAAAATATCTGTGTTACCAAGCATTGTTGGCTTGATGGAGTATTAGGAGACACTTGATGTCCTATAGAGAGTTTTCTTTAAGAAAAGTAAAACAAGACTTTAATCTCACCTTAGTAGAAGGTGGGCGATTTTTACCTCCTATAGAACCAATTTCACCTAGTCCCCTATTAGCTGAATTTTTAGCAGAAAGTATCCAGCTAGCAATTGCAATGGGTTCTGAGAAAGCTAGATCAGAATTGATTATCAGCCCAATCTTGTTTGAAGTCAGGAAAATTCTCAACAGACAAATCAGTTTCTTTTCGGGAGAAGAATTTAATGTTGAACCAGAAGTTGGACTGGCTGGATTCTGCGACTTTATGATTAGCATTTCCCCAGAACAATTATTTATTGAAGCTCCAGCAGTAGTAATTGTAGAAGCTAAAAAGGAAAATCTTAAAGGTGGTTTGGGGCAGTGTATCGCAGAAATGATCGCCGCCCAAAGGTTTAATACCAAATACGAAAAACCTATTGCTACTATCTACGGTAGTGTTACTAGTGGCAATCTGTGGACATTCATCAAGCTGGAGGACAGCACAGTTACTATTGATTTAACTGAATATTTAATTCCGCCAGTAGAGCAAATATTAGGTATCTTGGTGTGGATGATTCGGTCACAGCCACCTTCTGAGTGTTGTTAATTTATCTAGTACAAAGTCATAACCAATGAGCTTTTTAATTAGCATATCCTGAAAGCGATCGCATTACTGATATTCTGACAAGTAAGAGGTGATTCTTGTTTATCCTCATTATCCGATTTGGTAGAGGTTAAGATATATTTAATTCGGAAACCGGGGCTTTTTCTGCTGAAGCTTCTTGATCCTAGAACGCATTTCTTTAACTTTATCTTTTACTCCTTGTTTTTTGTATAGAGTCTCTGCCTTTTGATAATCTTTAATTGCTTGTTGTTTATTTGGTAAGTTCTTATCATAAACAAAACCACGATTATTATAGGCATCAGCTAAGTCAGGAGAAAGGCGAATAGCTGTGGTATAGTCGTCAATTGCTGCCTGGTATTTTTGTATATAATATTGAGCATAACCACGTTGTATATATGCGTTAACATTTTTAGGCGCAATTTCAATAGCTTGGGTATAATCCTTAATTGCTGCCTGATAATTTTTTTGCGAATAGTGGCCATTACCACGTTTTATATAATCAATATTTTTAGCAGCAATCTTAAGCTTATTTTGTCCTTGATTTTCTAAATTAGTTAGTTGTGTCTCTGGAGAAGATTTACAAAATCCTAAAAGCGCAGCAACTACAACAATCACAATAGCAGTAATAACGACGCTTGGATTAGCTTGATTATCATAGCCTATAAGTCGCCGAAAAGGTTGAAGAGAAATATTTTCAGTAACTTCATTCTCGATTCTAGTTACAACTTCATCTTTAAGACTTAAGTCATTTTGTAGAGTTTTCAATCTATCACGATCTTGCTCACTGAGACTATTACCTCGCCGAATTCTCTGAAAAAATTCTTGTTTATACCGTTGTAATTTTTGATTGTGTTCTTGCTTTACTTGGGTAGTTATTTCTTGCTCTATTAATTCTATATCTTTATTTTTTAATTCCCAATTTTGCTTGAATTTGATTAAGGAATTTAGTGTTTGAGTACTAAGAGGATACTCATCCTGAATTGCAGTATAAAAAATCTGCCTATATTCCTGTAAATTTTGATGGTATTGTTTAATTTTTTCGATTATTTCTTCCAGACCTTTAGCTATATTAGCAAAAGCTCCATCAGTGTCTGATGATTTCTTTACGGCTATTCTAGATTTCGGCAATGGATTTAAATCACCGAATACTTTCTCCCAGCCATGAACTTCGCGGATGAGCAAAGGTACAACAATAATTTCTTCCTGTTTACCTCGCTGTAATATATGCTGAATTTCAGTAGAAAATGAAGTTGTATTTTGAATTAGAGAAATCAATTGTGGGTTAACAAGTAATGCAACCACATCAGATGTGTTTAAAATATTAAAATTACGATTGTTTGTGTCATGAGAAAAATGTGATACGTCAACAGGGTATTTACACCATTCTATAAACACACCTGAGTCTTTCAATGTACTCAGGTGCTTCTTTAACTCTTGTCGAAGGTTTTCATCTTGACGACCAGATGATGAGTATATAAAGACTATTTGAATATTTTTGGTAGAGCCTGGAGACAAAGACATAAGTGTCAGTAAATAAAAATTGTTATCTTATGTTTTTTCTACTATTTTTGTCTTTACTTTTTCAAGACGTTCAGCAACAACATAAAAAGCATCATTGTTAGTTTTCCACACTCTCCTATCAGTGATGAATTTGTCTTTTTGAGGTAAAGGCTCAAGATCACCAAGCTTAAAATTAGCAAAAGTAAATCGCTCCCAACCAAAAATCTTGGTGAGAAGTACAGGAATAACAGTAGCTTGTATGGCTTTTTCTCTAGCTTTCGCTAGGTTTATCTCAAATTTATTATTATAGTCTTTGAGATAATTAGGACTAATCAATAGCAGAATTATATGAGATGAATTCAGGTGTTTCTCAATCTCAACTTTATTGTCTTGTCCTCCTATAGTTTTACCTTCATGCCAAATTTTAATCTCCTCCAAATTATTGAGATGTTTATCTACTAACTCTTTTAACAATTTTTCATCATCTTTTTGATAAGATATAAAAACTTCGATAATTCCAGTGTTTGATAGGAGTTCAGGAGTTTGATGTACTTTTACCTTGGATATAGTATTTGGGATTATTGTTGTATGAGAAAGCAATTGCAATTGTGCTTCAATATCATTTAACTGCCGAGCGATATCGTTCAGTTTAGCCTCTTCATCTTGAATCTGTTTTTCTAATTGAAATTTTACTGCGCTACCTGCCTCAATAGCGCAATCTATTCGCAACCGCTTTAATTTTTCACTTCGCTGTTCCCACTCAGCCTGAAGTATCTGCGTCCGTTGCTGTAATCGCTGCTGTTCAGTACTTAAGCTTTTAGCCATTTTGAATATTATATTGTAGATTATGTATAGATTTAGACTTAAAAATATAGCAGTATAAATACTGCCCTAAATAATTATATAAAATTACTTGCAAAGTTATAAGGTGAATTTGAGTAATAAAAGCAGACATCTACATTTGATCACTAATGTCTGCTATTAGCTTGATATCAGTACGTAAGCGTAGCCCATCGTAGGCATCGCTCCCTACTGATTGAAACTGAGATCACAACGTCGGTCTGAGAACTTTGCTATTATTTGCTACTTTAAAATATATGCAAATAATTGAAATTTCTCCATTCCAAGCATTTCGCCGGAGTGTGACGACGGTGATGCAAGTAGTTCCAAAGGAGCTACGATATGTGGCAATTTTGACATTACTGGGTGGTGCAGGCCCAGCGATCGCTATTTGGCTCAACAAGACGATCATTGATGAAATAACCCGCTTATTGAGTACGGGAACAACGCAGAATGCGATCGCCTTGATACTTTCCCAACCTCTGCTACTCTCTAGTCTTGCAGGTTCATTGCTGGTGAATTTGGTAAGTGATGCGATCGCTAACATCAATAGCTTTGTATATACTTCCCTGCGCGATCGGATTACAGGCTTTATCCAAGGGCAAGTGATTGAGAAGGTTGCCATTTTTGAAGATATTGCCCTGTTTGAAACACCTGATTTGCTCAATTTGTTGCAATTGACCGAAAAGGGAATGCAACGACTTCCAGAGCTTTGTGTCAGGCTGGTGATGATGTTGGAGGGAATTTTTATCTTCATTCCAGCCATACTACTTTCGGTGTCCCTTGCTTGGTGGATACCCCTAATTTTGTTTAGCTGCGTTACTCCTGCTATGTATGTAGAAAGGAAATATCGTAAGCAAGTTTGGAGGGTAGAAAAAACCCAAGCGAGTGTTCTTCGGGAAATGAACTTATATAAAACGGTTTTAACTGGGGAAATATACGCCAAAGAAATACGCTTGTTTAGCTTGCAACCCTTACTACTAGAACGTTGGCACGGACTTTACCGCACCATTTTTAGAGCAATGGAACAGATTCGCCGTCGGGGGACAACGGCGGTTATTAGTTGGTCTTTACTCAGTGGCTTAGGTTTTGCCTTACCTTATCTGTACGTAGTTCAGGGAGTGCTAGGTGGAACCCATACTTTAGGAGATTTGGCGCTTTACACTGGGGTAATTTTAGAAGTGCGTCGAAGTTTGGATAATTTGATGTCTGGTGGGTCAGAGCTATATGATATTGCACTGGCAACAACGCCCATTTTCCAACTTTTGGAATTAGAACCGCAATTATCCGGTTCTCAGTCAAAGGCATGGGGAAAAGTCAAGGAATCGGCTGTTAACAATCAGAACTTTCAAAAAAATGGGAATCGGCAAGCTTTATCAAGTGAAGCATTGCAGACAGGTATTTGCATTGAAAATCTATCCTTTACCTATCCCAATAGCAATCACCCCATCCTAAAAAATATCAATCTGAAAATTCACCCCAACGAGATGATTGTATTGGTAGGTGAAAATGGTGCTGGTAAGACCACTTTAGCCAAGCTATTGTGTCGCCTTTATGACCCTAGCCAAGGTGCGATTATTTGGAATGGACAAGATTTGCGATCGCTCCCGTTAGAAGATTTGCGATCGCGGATTGATGTAGTTATGCAAGATTACGCTCGTTTTCCGACTACCGTGCGGGAAAATGTTGCCTTTGGGAATTTACCTAAAATGCAGGATGATGAGGCGATTAAGGAAGCGATCGCTGAAGCTGGTTTAACTAGAGTAATGGAGAAGCTAGATCAAGGTTTGGAAACCCTATTAGGCAAACAGCTAGAGGGTGGTATTGATTTATCAGGAGGACAATGGCAGAGATTAGCGATCGCTCGTGCTTTGTTGCGACTGTCTCCAGCCGAACTACTAATACTTGATGAGCCAACAGCAAATCTTGACCCTAAAACAGAACATGAGATTTACAATCTTTTGCGTACCTTAGCGAAGGGGAGAATAGCCGTTGTAGTCAGCCATCGCCTTGCCTTAGCAAAACTAGCAGACCGAGTGGTAGTACTAGAACATGGTCAAATTATCGAGGTAGGTACTCATGATGAACTCATGGAACTAGGCGGACAGTATCACCTAATGTTTACTCGTCAAGCCAGTAGTTATAACTAAGTGGGGAATGGGAAATGGGGAATAAGCAATGCCCAATTTCCAATTCCCAATTCCCAATTTTTATTCTGGTAACTTATATTGATCAACAATACGCTTGGCAAACTCTGGAACGTGCGCCTCTAATTTCTCTGGATGATTTCGCTTTACATATAAATAATTCCGAGTAAAGTGAGAATCAATCGAAAACCGCGCATATTCCAAACCCTTAGGGCCGATTTTTTCGATGACTACACCCATAAGTTTCGCCGCCCACATCGGGAGAGTCACGCCTTTATCGTAAGCAGGAATACTTTGCTGTACAGCTTCCTTGCGATCGCCTTTAGACGTAACTGGTTGGGTGTCTAACTGGTCTTGCACCAAATCCAGCATTTCCTTACCAGTGTCATTTCTAACTACAATCCATTGCCAACCGAAGGGTGCGCCCATGTAGCCAACAACTAAATCGGCTAGGGAATTGACGTAATCAAAGCAACTCATGCAGGATGGGGCAAAGACATCTTTGAGTTTGTTGGTCTTCAAGCCAAAGAAAGGCACTGTTTCTGATGAGCCATCCTCATGTTTGAAGTGAACCCGGAAGTCTTGCATGAATTCGTAATGTACAACTGTATCTGGCGATCGGCTAGTTGTTTCTAAGAACTTTTGCAGTCCGGCGCGGTTAACATTATCTACGCAGGGTGTACCCAAAACATACAGCTTTTCTAAGCCCAGTTGTTTTTCTACGGCTCGTAGCGCCTGGATTTGGCAACCAACACCAATTACCAATAGCCGCTTCATCCCCGATTTTTCTATCTGTTCCAATACGGAAAGGTTAGGGGAAAGCGTTGGTTTATTTACTCGCGCTGCTAGTATTTCTTCTGGAGTTCGGGCGATGATGGGCATGGGTTGAAAGCGGTCTTCTTTGGTGTTTTGCACACAGACGACACCTTCAACTAAGCCACGATTGAGCATTTCAATCGCAATGCTGCTAACAATACCCGTCCATTGTGCGCCTTCGATGGGCTGCTGTTTTCGCGCCGCCATCATGTCTTGGTGGACACCAAAGTATAGCTCATCAGGGTTGTCGAGATGGCGCGATCGCATGTGTGTTTCTGCTTCAAGTTCACCTATTTGCTGATTAATAAAAGCGCAGGCTTCCTTGACATAGTGAATATAGTATGTATCGCATAGTCCGCACTCGCTACAAAGTTCTTTAGCAGGGCGGCGGCTGGTAGGTTTTAAGGCTTTGGCTTTTTTGTGAGGAGAAACTGAGGTCATATAAATTTTTTGTTTTATCCAGTAATCGCTTTTATTACAATACCTTTACTGGCTATGAATTCTTTCAACTCTCCTCCTCAAAAAGAAAGCACTCAGAAAGGGAAGAACTGAAGCAAGACTGAGCCAAGGCTTCCCAAAAAGTCAACGAAACTGGGTTTACCAGGGCTTACCTTATCATTTACAGGTGTTTGCAGTTCTTTAATAAAGGCTTGGGCTGTTTGTGTTCCAGGGCCATTATTTTGGGATGTAAACAATTTTTCAGCAACTTGGGCATCTTGGAATGCACCTTGTCTATCTAGTATTTGGTAACGGGCGACACCACGAGCTAAATAAGCACCAGCATATTCTGGTTTAATAGCGATCGCTTGATTAAAATAACTGATTGCTTGCTGTTGATTGCCTTTTTGACCTTCCGCTAAACCCAAAGCATAAAATTCTTCTGGTGAAGCAATTTGTGATGGTATACCAACTGCACCTTGGAAGTTAGCACCATTCAAGTAAGCACCCTTCATTTCTGCATTTGTTAGATAAGTATTTCTCAAATCAGCACCCGCCAAATTTGCCCCACTAAATTTAGCTTCGCTCAGGTTAACACCAAATAAACTAGCGCCACTCAAGTTTGCACCCCGCAAATCTGCGCCGCTCAAGTTTGCACGGCTAAGGTTAGCACCTGTGAGATTAGCCCCGCTCAAATTAGCTCCAGATAAGTCAGCCATTACTAAACCTGCATTAGTCAAATCACAGTTTTGACATTGCTTGGTTGCCAATAATTGGCTAATATGTTCAGAATTTGCTGCTTGTACGCTTGTTGTCAAACTAATCGTGGTTAAAAATGCGGCTACACCTAGAATTCGGTTCTTCATATTCGCGTAATATTTCTTACTCAATATTTAACCTTGACTGAGATGGATTTATACCTCAGCATTATGATATGAGCAATCTTTACAATTTGACCTCTGTAGTTACCTATATCACTTGTAAATTTGGGTATAAGGGTTATAAGTTAGGTTTAATACACCGTGTTTGCCGGGGTATACCTTCTGTTGCGTTTGGCATCCGATCGCATTTCTCTATTTTATAAATAAGCGATCGCATTGTAGAAAAATAATCAAGCTATGACTATCAAGCAAAATGATGTACCTTCACAATAGTCAAAAATGAGGTAACAACCCTAAACTCAGTGCAAAACATCTCTTTAAATCAAGCATCTGTGACATCCAAATAGTTAGGATTTTCTTCAAGAAAGTCAATCAGTGGAGGCGTATACAAGTCAAGGTGCAAAAAGAAAGATTTGCTTTTGTATTCCCCGATTTTAAATAAATATGAGACTATAGAAACATTAAAGCAGTCAGAAAAACGTGAGTCAGCAAGACAAACTCTTAGACAAAATTCTCTCTGGGACTTCTGATACAGACATCCCTTTTGCCCAACTGTGGCAACTCTTATATACACTAGGCTTTGAAGAACGTATTCGTGGCGATAATCGTATTTTTGTCAAAGCCGATGTTGAAGAAATATTGAACCTGCAACAGAAAAAAGGCAAAGCTAAAAGCTATCAAATTAAACAAGTTCGGGCAGTGATTGTCAAGTATAAGCTAGGAAGTAAAAATGATGTTTCGGTATGAAATTATTCTCTACTGGAGTGAATTAGATCAAGCCTTTATTGCTGAAGTACCAGAATTATCAGGCTGTGCTGCTGACGGTAATACTTATCAAGAAGCCCTACATAATGTAGAATTAGTTATGCAGCAATGGATAGAAACGGCTAAAGAGTTAGGGCGTTCAGTTCCTCAACCTAGACCACGTTTAATGTATATTTAATTGATACAAAAACCAAGTCAAACTGATTTTTTAGTGTCATCAGAAATATTTGACTCCATCTACCATAATTAATGAAAATTTAGATCCCCCACTTCTTCGAGAAGTCGGGGATCTAGACACCGCTAAGTGTAATTGAAAAAGTTAGTTACTGACAACCTTACAAATTACCATGATATGTGATTTGTATTTGTCAGTACTATATTGAATAAGTTGCAGTCCAGAACGTTCTAATTCTTGCAAAAGCTTAGGCATTTCATGTTTATGATGTCGCCAAATAGTAATTTCTTCCCCTTCAGAAATTTTAATATTTTTATCTATCCCCATCCGGCTGAAATTTATAGTGTAATCATGATTAAATTTCATATTAGCAACTATACTATCGGTTTTTAAATCATACTTTCTCACTAATTCGCAATCTTCAGATTCAATCCCAAACTTATTTTTAACCCATCCATATATTTCTTCTACATGATACTTACAGCCACCTCTGACGTTTCCATCCCATTTTGAGTTAGAGCCAATTTCATTAGTGAACACTAAGAAATCATTTTTGCCCATGCTCTCTCTAAAATTTTTGAATACATCATCTCTATTTTGATGGTTTCCAATAGTAACACCTAAGTGTAAAAATATTTTTGCTGTATTGTCAATTTCAAGATCATCTTTATTTTTAAATAAGGTTTTTGGTACACAATTATTTTCTATGTCAATTGTAGAACTGATAAATTCAACCTTGGGAAACCATTTTTTAAAATTATTCTTTGATAAATTCAGTAATTCTTCACTAATATCTAAGGCAACATATTTATTGACTTTATCTAATTTATTAAGTCTTTGAACAAAGTTTTTAACTGGATAGGAATTTCCTGCACCAACATCTACTATATTGATTTTATTGCCACTTTTAATATTGTCATTAAAATATTTAAAATTATTTTTTAAAAGTTCAATTTCTACATTAGATGTTCGATACCATCTAGGAATGATATATTTTTGATAAAAATCATCCCAAATTTTTGCACCTCTCCCTTTATAAGAATACTTTAATGGGATTTCTCGTCTGATTTCTAAAGCAAAAATGATTCCTAAAATTTCTTCTTCCGAAAAAATAGAGTAGAACTCAGAACTTGGCTTTGCTGTGCGACTGATAGCAGTTGACATCTCTGAGGAAACTTGGGAATTGTCATGAAAATTTTGAGCCATTATTCTTGTTCTTTGGTTTTCTTCGGTATTTGCTTGCCAAAGATGTATCTTCCCATGCCGTTGTCCCCAAATTTGAACCGAAATTTAAACTTTTCATCATAAATAGATCCCATATTTCCCATTGACCAGTTGTTTTTTTACAATCAAAGTGCGAGATAATTTTCCAAAGATAGAGGGGTGAATTCTAGTGGTTCAGCAACCAAAACTCCAGGAAACTTCGTCGATACAACCAATGCAGCGTGTGCTTAAAAGTTTAAGCACTTACCGATGGACTTCGTTAGGAGCATTGATCAGCCTGTTGCTATTGACGATCGCAAATGCCGTTACCCCACAACTATTTAGATGGGGAATCGATCAGGGTATTATCCAAAAAAACCTCCAAGTTGTACTATACAGCGCCGCCTGGATGGTACTCGCCGCGATCGCTCGTGGTGTATTTAACTTTGGGCAAAGCTATTTAGCAGAAGCCGCGTCTCAGGGTGTAGCTTATGACCTGCGGAACAAGATTTTCAGCAAAATTCAAAATCTCAGTTTCAGCTATCATGACCAGGCACAGACTTCCCAACTCTTAACCCGTGTCACCAGCGATATTGAGCAGATTCGTACCTTTGTTGGTACTAGCTTAATTCAGGTCATTGGTGGAATTGTCACACTGGTAACTATTGCAGTAATTTTGCTGGTGATGAACTGGGAACTAGCACTGATTACCCTAACAGCAGTGCCCATATCAGCATGGTTGATGGCAAGATTTGTTGGTCGGAATAACAAACTTTTTCGACAAGTACAAGAGCAATTAAGCAACCTCAATGCTGTATTGCAAGAGAACTTGCTAGGAATACGGGTAGTGAAAGCCTTTGTCCGGGAATCAGCCGAAAGGTCGCGTTACACAACCCTAAATGATGGTCTAGTGAAGGCAAATATGAAGACCATTAGTGCCATCCATAATACCTTCCCCTTTATCTTTTTGTTGAGTAACTTTGTCACACTGGCAGTTTTCGGCTACGGGGGAGCGCAGGTAATTGGGCGTAGATTTTCCATTGGCGAACTGGTGGCGTTTAACTCCTACCTGGCGTTGATTCTTCAACCAATTTTGTTGATTGGATTTGCTGCACCTGCGATCGCTCAATCAGCCGCTTCTGCTGAACGAGTCTATGAAGTTGTCGATGCAGAAGTAGAAATCCGCGATCGCCCCGGTGCTGTTCCATTCGACACCTGCGTTGGTAGAATCACCTTTGAAAATGTTTCCTTTCGCTATCCGGGAGCCACCACTGAAACTCTCAAAGAAGTTTCCTTTGAAACAAGACCCAAAGAGCTAATCGCCGTTCTCGGAATGACTGGTTCCGGGAAAAGCACAATTATGAACCTGCTTGCCCGTTTTTATGATGTCACAGGGGGAGCAGTTCGCATTGACGGACGAGATGTCAAAGATTTCACACTTAAAAGCCTGCGATCGCGAATTGGCATTGTATTTCAAGAAACCACCCTTTTCTCTGGCACAATCCGCGAAAATATTGCCTACGCTAAACCCGATGCAACCCTAGAGCAAGTGATTGAGGTTGCAAAAACCGCACAGATGCACGATTTTATTATCAGTTTACCCGATGGCTACGAGACGATTGTGGGTGAACGGGGCGTAGGCTTATCTGGTGGACAAAAACAAAGAATTGCGATCGCTAGAACCTTACTAACCGATTACAGTATTCTGATTTTGGATGATAGTACCTCAGCCGTGGATGCCGCCACTGCTGCCCATATTCAAGCCGAACTAGATGGCTTAATGCGCCAAAAAGCTTGTACAACTTTTGTTGTAGCTCAACGTATTAGCACCGTTAAGAATGCCGATCGCATTTTTCTCATGGATAAAGGTCGATTAGTCGCCCAAGGCACTCACGAAGAACTGATGGAAACCAGCCCCCTCTACGGTGCAATTTTGGAATCTCAGGTAAAGGCAAAAGAAAAAAATGATCCAAAACTAACATAAATAACTAATCCACTTCAGTTAAGTATTTCTTCCTTCTTTTACTTAGCGTCCTTTGCGGTTCGTTAAAAAAATTGACTTTGACAAAGAGTTAAGCCTTAACTGAACCGTATTAATAAATAGTCTTGTTCGAGACTTTTATAACAACTAATTGAAAGCAAAGACCTTGTAATCCAAAATCGTTCGACTGAGCGAAGTCGAAGTCCAAAATCTAAAATCTAAAATTGCTATGAGAGGCACTATTCCCGTTGTTGCATCTGAGCAGGCGAGTAAGCAACTTTCTACCCTGCGGCGTTTTTTGCAATACCTGCTACTTTATCGCAAAGAAATTCCCATCGCCCTGACATTAGTATTTATTGGTGCTGTAACCCAGGCAATTGGGCCGTTTTTCCTGGGTTGGTCAATCGATCGCTTAATTGCCCAAGGTAATTTACAGGGACTCCTACTGTTATTAGGTCTACTAGCCCTAAACTACGGACTTGGCATTTTAGCAATCCGGGGTCAAATTATTCGAGTCGGCTGGATTATGCAGCGATTGCTGGCTCAACTGAGGCAAGATATTTTTCTCAAAATCCAAAGTCTCCCCCTCAGCTTTTTTGATCGCAGCGAAGCGGGCGATTTAATGAGCCGTCTGCTGAATGATGTCAATACTGTGAATCAGGCATTTGGATTGACGATCGCCCAAATGCTGGGCAACATTTTCAGTTTGGTCGGTATAGTCATTGCTATGCTCTCAATCAACCTGCAACTCGGCTTATTGAGCAACCTGGTTGTGCCACTGATGATTTTGACCACAAGTTTGTTTGCACGTTGGGCAAGAGCCAGGTTTCGTGTTACTCGACAAACCATCGGGGAGCTTTCCGCCAAGTTGGAAGAAGATATTGGCAGTGTCAGAGAAGCACAGGCATTTAATCGGGTACAGACAAACATCGCCCAATTTGACGTTCTTAACGCTGCCAATCGTGATGCCAACGTCGAAGCTGTAGCAATTACTTCGGCCTTTTTGCCCTCCATCGATTTTCTCAACACACTCGCAACCGCGGGTGTGCTGGCTTATGGTGGCTATCTTGCCGTCACTGGGGCTGTAACAGTGGGTGTGGTGACATCCTTTTTACTTTACGTCCAGCAGTTCTTCCGCCCTATCCAGATTCTCAGCCAGTTTTACACCCAAGCTCAATCTGCCTTCGCCGGATTAGAACGAATCTTTCTATTACTAGATGAACCGTCAGAACTCAAAGATGCACCTGATGCGACAGAAATGCCGCCCATTCAGGGGGAAGTGAGATTTGAGAATGTCAAGTTTGGCTATAACCCAGATCAATTGGTTCTCAAAGGGGTGAATTTGCACGCCTATCCAGGGCAGATGATTGCATTAGTCGGGCCGACCGGTTCGGGTAAAAGTACAATTATTAACTTGATTTTGCGCTTCTACGATGTATCAGGTGGTGCAGTAAAAATTGATGACATTGATGTGCGTAGTGTTACTCAAGCAAGTCTGCGCCGTCAAATTGGCATCGTTTTACAAGATAATATTCTGTTCACTGGTACTGTCGCCGAAAACATTGCTTTTGGCGCTCCTCATACTACCCAAGCTGACATCGAAGCGGCTGCACAACTAGCAAATGTACATGAGTTCATTACCTCACTACCACAAGGCTATACAACCCAATTGGGCGAACGAGGAGCGCCCCTGAGCCAGGGACAAAGACAACTGATCAGTATTGCTCGTGCGGTATTAATTAACCCGCGTATTCTGATTCTTGATGAAGCCACCAGCAGCATTGACACGCGCACAGAAGCGCTAGTACAAAGTGCGATCGCTCGTTTGCTACAAGGTCGTACCAGTTTTGTAATTGCCCATCGCCTCAGTACAGTTACTCAGGCAGATCAGGTATTAGTAATTCAGCAGGGACAAATTGTAGAGCAAGGTACTCACGCCGAACTCATTGATCGGCAAGGTGTATACGCCAACCTCTATGGTCTACAATTGGGTGCAGCAGACACAACGGTTCTTCAAGAGGAAAAGTAAAATAAAAATATATAGTATATAGCTCGAATTTATCAATTGTCAGAAAGAAATGAAGCTACCTAACCTCGATTCAGAAAGCATTGATCGCATCATTGAGATGGCATGGGAAGATAGAACATCTTTTGATGCGATTGAGGCTCAGTTTGGACTGCTGGAAAAACAGGTAATTGCCTTAATGAGGCGCGAAATGAAAGAGTCTAGTTTCCAGATGTGGCGAGAGCGAGTTACCAAACGCAGTACAAAGCATTTATCTAAGCGAGAATTTATTGCAGGTCGGTTTAAGTCTCACAATCAAAAAACGTAACTAATTGAAAGTAAAATGGCGAAAGTTACACTTTACATTGCAGCTAGTTTGGATGGTTATATTGCTCGCAGCGATGGCGGAATTGATTGGCTATCAATCCTTGATATAGAGGGCGAAGACTACGGTTATGGTGCTTTCTACGAATCCATTGATTCTATTGTTTTAGGCAGCAATACTTATGAAGTAGGGCTGGGTTTTAATGAATGGCCTTATCCTGGGAAGAAATCATTTGTTTTCACCAAACGCCATCTCCAATCTGACCGCGAGGATGTTGTGTTTGTTTCTGATACAGTCAAGAACGCCTTGGCAAATATAGAGGCTCAAGGTTTTGAAAATATCTGGCTAGTTGGTGGCGGAGCATTAATCAATTCATTTCTTCAGCACAGCTTGATTGATGAATATATTATTTCAACTATTCCAACTATTTTAGGTAGCGGTATACAGCTTTTCCCACCGCCTACCCCTGAAGAAAAATTGGAACTGATTAACTCAAAACAATATTCTAATGGTTTACTGCAATCACATTATAGGCGAAAAGGGAATCTTTAAAAATGTACAATTCATAATTATGCTTCAAGTGGTGATAAGTCCGATACTCGAAACTTCGGGAAATTTAAACACCACCTGAAACGTCAATGCCGTTATTAGATATCCGGTAAAAAGCCTTGTTAATTACGAATTGAGTTTAAACAACCTCAAGAAGCTTCTGAACAGCTTCGCTAAACTGCTCGTAAGGAGAAACCCCCACAATGGTTTCTGCTAAAATGCCATCTTTGAAAATTAAAACTGCTGGAATACTGCGAAGACCGAATTTTTTGAAAATCGGCTTATTCCTATCAACGTCTACCTTAACGACTTTAGCGCGGCCTTTGTATTCTTCAGCAAGTTGCTCCATCAAAGGGCTTACCAGCCGACAGGGGCCACACCAAGTAGCAGTAAAATCAACAACAACAACTTTCTCTTCACTTCCATTTAAAACAACATCAAATTCACTTTCTTCAAGATAAGCAACTATTTGAGTATCAGCAGACATTTTTTAATTCCTTAGTATTAAACTAAAATTGCAGCAAAAATCTCACTATACAAACTATACCTTCTTCTGTCCGTCAGGTTCACCTGCTGCGTAGGCGTAGCCCGTCGTAGACATCGCACCTACCAACCTAATTCAAAAACTTCACGCCTTCAGGATGTAGAAGATGTAGGAGCATCATCTCGATCAAACAGTTCTAACAACCCAATGGTGCCTACAAAAAAAGTATAAGTGGCATATTGTATTGGCATCTTTTTTCTTGAAGGTGCATAAAAAGCTGCTATAATAGCTTCGATAAAATGGCAGGTCATGGCAAAACGCTCAATCCAAAAAATTGGATTAAGGCTGCTGGGAATATTACTATTATTTAGTAATGCATAAATATTCCATGATTCTAATCCAATTGCGCTGGATATAAGAACTGTAGATATAATTTTTACCATTGTAAAAATTTTTCCTTTTATAAGTTTTAAGTTCATGCCATTCACAAAACAATCGTTAAAAATTCTTTACAAGACTCGATGAAGTAACAGATAAGTTTATCTGTGATAACCTACGCAACAAATATCTCAAACTTAGTCAACCAATCTTATATCATGATTTACATTTTTGTAAAAGCCCCAAAAATAATGGACATGATGTATTAAGTCTGCCATACCCGTAAAAAGTATGAGTAATGAAAATTAATTCACTAGATATTAAAAAAATGATCAAAGTGTGGAATAATACATTGGTAATAAATTTAGTCGAAATAAGAGTCATAAGTCAGGAGGCAGAATGGGCTAAATGTCCTCTTAGAGAGTGTCTTAGTTCAGACTGGAGCTAACTGAAACGTCTCCGGCTTGATTTCTGAATTCTTCTTCAATTCCCTCTAAATATTGATAACAAATGTAAACCTATGATTGCTCAACATTCCAACTCAATTCACATTGAAAACGACTTGCTTCAACAAATCCAAATTAAAGAAAATCAGTTAAGAATTGCCCAAGAATCTAATATGATCCATGTAGCAGAAACACTACAAAGTCAGTTATTAAAGTTGCAGTGTCAATTATCAGAGCCGCAAGACGTTGAAGTTCAAGCATTGATGAGTTTGTTAGACGAGTAAAATTGTACCTTTTTGTTACAAAATTTATTTAAAATACAAAAACTCTGTTTATGGAAAGCAGACCTAGTTATTGTAATGCCTGAAAGTGCGATTTCCGTGCTATAGCTCAAAGCTATTCAAGGTATAAGTATCATAAAATCACAATACTTCCAACAGAAACCTCATCTATGTTGTAATTTAGAGTTTTTTAAAAGATATATTTATGTAGGTTAGGTGGAGTGAAACGCAACCCAACATTACCACCAAATTTTATCTTGGGTTACGCTAACGCTGCACCCAACCTACAAAACTACGGTTCCCAAGGTAGACGATGTCTAGATAACATACAGAACTCAGATTTGATTTTTACGAAGCTAAGTACAACTCAAAGAAGCTTTTTTCCTGTTGCCTCTTGCCTACCCACGCCGCGCGAATAGAAATCAAAGCTGACTGCTATATTAGGGTTTTTGCTGCGTAGGTGGTCTTTTAATCTGCTGTACTGGCTCAATCTTAAGAACAGGTTTTATTGAGCGCAGTTGCCTTTGCCTAAGAATTTGAATTTCTCTCTCAATCGAATTTTTTCCTTGTCTAAAAAAGTCTTGAGAATTATATGGAACTAAGTCACGGGATAAACTTTGAGCTTGTGCAGGAGTCAAACTAGGAAGGGGTTGTTCAGCATTGGCAGAAGTTTGTACAGCCACCAAAAAAGCTGTTGAAACCAGCAAGAGTTGGATTCTTATACATTTGGTTAATATCAGATTTAACATGATTGATACTGTTGTGTAACTGCTGCTTCAAACCATCTTCTGTTGGTCTTACTATAAGCAAGGTACACTTATTGGCTTGTTAATTACCTCCCGCAAATGGGTGAATTAATCAGTTAAACTACCTTACTAAATATTTTGAACTGGTTGGTATAGGAATATGCTTTGATTTTTGTATCCCTCACAGTAGCGTAGCTATACTTACTTACGTGGGTAGGTAAGGGGCAAGGGAAAGAAGGCAAAAGGCAATAGAAAGAAGGCTTTTTGAGTTGTACGGAGTTTTTTCAAAAATCAAATATGAGTCTCATATTATCCAAGGTGCTAAATAGGAAACAGTTCTGTTAGTTAGGGTCGTACTCTTGGGAATAATACTACTTGGGCGATAGCCACGATCTATCTCAGTGAGAATGCTGTATTATATGCTTCTTGTCTGTAACAGCTAATACTAAATCGTGAAATTATATTTTATACAGGTATTTTTGGACAAAATTAGCCAATATCTCAGTTAGTATTGGCTAAAACATACTTATTTTAGGTTTTGTGCTTGCTAATCGTTAAAATATATAAATACAATTTACACTAAAGCATATCAGTATTTTAACTGTTGTCTTACCTGTTAATACTTACTTAATATGTAGCACAATCTTTATCTTTATCTTAGTCATTGTGAAATCTCTTCTACAGACTTACTTAGAACAAGAAATTTGGATATTAGTACGAGAAAAGTGGTATTTTGCCACAATTATTGGAGTTTGGGATGATTTGTTGTGGTTTAAACATAGAACTTACAACAAAGACACAGAAGAGGATACTCTCTGGGAAATGGTTGTAAAAATCAGTGAAGTAGTTGCTATTGATAAAGTTAGGTCTGTTATTAGTAGAAAACCAGACGTGCTGATTTCGCGGCTACTAGAAACTGAGCAAAGCACAAACGATCATCACCAAGATCATGAACATTAATTAGCTTAATAGTAGAAATACTTGCTTGTCTCTTAACATTAACTGATAAAAGTTGAGACAAGCGGTATAAATCAGTAAGCTAAGAGAATAAAGATATCCGCACAACGGAGGTTTAATAATAATCTGATAGACTATCTTAAATTTGAAATTATAAAAGCTGGTAGCCCAGGGCTGATAACTAAATATGAGTGAAGCCTTATTCTGTATCCAAAATCTGCGAGTTGCCTATCCTCAACGGAGTGGAGAAGAGGCAAGCTGGGCGGTTGATGATGTATCTTTCACCTTGCAACCAGGTGAAAGAATGGGATTGGTGGGAGAGTCAGGTTGTGGTAAGTCAACTATCGGGCGGGCAGTAATGCGTTTACTACCAGCCTCTAGTTGTGTTGAGGGAAAGGTGACATTTCAAGGACAGTCGGTGCTTGACTTGATGCCTAACCAGTTGCGGAAATTTCGAGGAGAGGCGATCGCACTAATTTTTCAAGATCCCATGACACGCCTCGATCCGTTGATGACGATTGGTAAGCATTGTATCGAAACCCTTCAGGCGCACTCACCAGAATTATCAACGCGGGAAGCCAAAGAAAAAGCCCTTGCTACTTTGGCGAAGGTGAATATCCCCGCTAGTCGCTGGAATCAGTATCCCCACGAATTTAGCGGGGGAATGCGCCAACGGGTTGCGATCGCTTTAGCTTTACTCCTCAACCCCAAGTTAATTGTTGCCGATGAACCCACCACCAGTTTAGATGTCACCGTTTCCGCGCAGATATTAAAAGAATTAACTCGCCTGTGCGGTGAAGAAAACATGGGATTGTTGCTGATTTCTCACGATTTAGCAATGGTGGCTGAGTATTGCGATCGCATTGGCGTGATGTACCAGGGCAAAATGGTCGAAATGGGTTCTACAGAAACCGTATTTAGGCAGCCTCAACATGAATACACGCGATCGCTCTTAAAAGCAGCTTTACACATTCAAGCAGTAAACGATGATGGAGAATTGATAATTACCAACGACTCAGAAAAGCAATTACCGATTATTAATAAGCAATCTCCAATTTTGAGTATTACAGAACTCAAGCAATACTACACCATAGAACCTAACTTTATCGAACGGCTGTTTAACACACAAGCGCAGACAATTAAAGCAGTAGATGATATCAATCTAGATATTTATCCAGGAGAAATTCTCGGCTTAGTCGGTGAATCAGGCTGCGGTAAAAGCACACTATCACGAACAATCCTGCAACTAATTCGTCCCACCAGTGGCAAAGTTAAATTTTTAGGACAAGATTTAACTACACTGTCGCCTCAAGAAATTCGCGCTTCACGGCGACAAATCCAAATGGTTTTTCAAGATCCCCATGCTTGTCTCAATCCAGCGATGACTGTGGGACAAAGTATCGCCGATCCTTTATTTATCCACAATTTAGCCGCCCCTGTTAAGGCAAAAGAACAGGTTTTGTGGATGCTAGAGAAAGTTGGGTTAACACCCCCAGAAGTATATTATGAGCGTTATCCATCAGATTTATCTGGAGGACAACAGCAAAGAGTTGCGATCGCTCGTGCTTTGATTACTCACCCTAAACTTTTGATTTGCGATGAACCTGTGAGTATGTTAGACGCTAGCGTGCAGTCGCAAGTGCTAGATTTGATGTTGCAATTAAAGGAAGAATTTGAGTTAACTTATCTGTTCATAACTCACGATCTCTGGTTAGCTAGATTTTTGTGCGATCGTATTGCCGTGATGAATGGTGGCAAAATTGTCGAACTCGGTCTGACAAAAACTATTTTTAACAATCCTCAGCACCCTTACACCAAAACACTACTAGCTGCTGCCCCCTTACTAGCACGCGCTTAACTCCTGTACAGACGCGATTAATCGCGTCTCTCCTAATTTTCTTCCCTCGCCTTAAGTAATTTAGTTGCTTCTCCAGTCGAACCATATAGTTCAACGAATCTTTTAAATAGCAATGCAGTCTCGTGATTTGAAGCCTTACTTAAATTAAATAAACGCCCTATATTTTTATCCGCTAAAGCTCTTAAATAGGGCAAATCTTCAAATAGTGTCAAACAAGAAGCAAAATGCAATATTATTTGTAATAATGGCTTTGGCCACTCTAGGTCACTATATATATCTATAAAGAACTGATGTTCTGAGTCATTTAACGGAAAAGCATTAAATAAAACAATTATCCTTTTGTGATTGTAAACTGGAATACTCAATTCAACAGTATAGGGAGTATGTAATATTAAATCTACCTCCACAATCGGTTGCCGCCAAATTCTCAAAGGATTAGCTGGCGAGTCTAATATTGTTTTGAATTTGATTATTCCACCAGTGCTGGTGGGCTGAAAGTGGCTAATTTGGAAAATTTTCAGCTTATTAAGGCTAAAATTATGAACTGTTTCTAAATGCTTTAAGTTCAATAGATGATAAATTTGGCAAAGATAAGGAAACGGTAAAAGATACTCCTGACTAATCATGTGGAGCTTTTTTATTTGAAGTTTATTAGCTTGAGTACGAGCGATATATTCTTGATATTGGCTGGGCCCTAAATCATTGCTGTTGAAGCTTTCGTTAGGTTTGAGATATAGCCAACTCACAAAAAAGAAAGAAGCTGTAAATAACTGAAATATTTCTATATAAGATAAATAACCATCAGCAAATGCAGCTATACTTCTATCCGTTATTCCAAAAATCCAAGATGGAATACCAAATATCCAGATATTACTTTTGATTTGATCTATAAAAAGTGCTATTTCAATATTTGAGACATTCCTATCTTGATTTACACTTAATTTGTCATTATTTTTTAGAAAATTAGTAAACATAATATTTCTAATTCACGTAATCCTAGTAATTCATAAAATCTATTTACGTTAATCTTAAATACCAATCCACAGCCATAACCTCTATCTTTGGCTGTATATACAAGTTGTATTTATTTCTATCTATTTAAAAGAAGTTATTATGAATATGGCTAAAAATTCAACCCTTGATTAGATGTAATACTAAATTATACGCATCTCCAAATTCTTTGTAAGTCTTGCCCTTAAAGGATTTAATGTTGTATTCTCTGATTTAGGTATAAATAAATTAAAAGGAACGAATTTGCTAAAATATTTCTACTAGCTGAGTACAAAAAATTAAATTATCTCACTTTTACAAAAGTGGTATACAGATAGATAAAAAATTTCTTTTTCCTGACATAAAAAACTTATCTAAGTAGTGTAGTGTGAAAAACATCAACCTATTTAAATATAAATAAATAGGATTGATCTATCTATTGAGGTAACAAAGATACAGGTACTTGTATATCAAAAGAGTATTTCTAACTAGTCAGAAAGACAAAATTATGTAAAAGCCCTGAACTGGGGATGCAAGACACAAAGTTGATAAATCGGATTAGGAATAAGAATTTATTCTGTGTTAGTTGGAACCAGTTTCGTCTGAAAATCTTTAATGCTCAGTATCTGAAAAATAAAATAACTTATCTATTTGATGCCAAGCTATCTGGGGGAATATAACGTAACTCCAGTGAGGTTAAGCAATGGTTAATCAGACATACACAGTTGATGTCTTAGTTGTCGGTGGAGGAACCGGAGGCACTGCGGCTGCTATCCAAGCGGCGCGACGGGGAGCCAAAACGATTCTGGTGAGTGAATTTCCTTGGTTGGGGGGAATGCTAACTTCGGCTGGAGTGTCTGTACCCGATGGCAACGAATTAGAAACCTTTCAAACGGGTTTATGGGGTTCGTTTTTGCAGGAATTGCGGCAACGACAGCCCGGAGGATTAGATAACAGCTGGGTAAGCTTTTTTAGTTACGATCCTCAAATTGGGGCAGAAATTTTTGCAGATTGGGTGCAGGAATTACCAAATCTGCATTGGATTTCTGGACAAGTACCAATAGAGGTATTTCGCCAAGGTGATTCTATTACTGGTGTGCGCTTTGCTGATTTTGCTGTCACAGCCAAAATTATTCTCGACGGTACAGAATTAGGAGATTTATTAGCTTTAGCTGAGATACCTTACCGTTGGGGCTGGGAATTGCAATCTGAGTGGGGAGAACCAAGCGCCCCAGTGAGTTTTAACTCTTTCACCCAAAAATATCCTGTGCAAGCGCCCACTTATGTAGTTATTATGCAAGACTTTGGTGATGCAATTGCACCAGAAATTCCGGCTGCCCCTAACTATAATCCATCACAGTTTACAGGCGCTTGGGATGGCTATGGAGCAGAGACATTTTTGAATTATGGACGTTTGCCTGGTAATCGATTCATGATTAATTGGCCAATCTGTGGCAATGACTACGGCCAACGAGTAGGGCGGCTGATAGAGTCAGATGTGTCCAGAGGTGAATTCATCCAAGAATCTCGCTGGCATAGCCAAAATTTTGCCCATTTTATCCAAGATCAGCTTGGTCGTCGCTATGGTTTAGCAGAAAAGGTATTTCCTCACGCCCCTACAGCTTTTGCACTGCATCCCTATTATCGAGAAAGCCGCCGCTTATTGGGACTAACTACTGTCCGAGAACAGGATATTTTGCCGATTGCCGGGGGAAGAGTTGCATCTATATTTAATGATGCAATCGCAGTTGGTAACTACGCCAATGACCATCATTATCCTGGTGTTCAATTCTCACTGCAACCAAAATCTATCCGTTGGGGCGGGCGTTGGACTGGAACACCCTTTACAATTCCCTACAGTTCCCTAATTCCAGCCACAACAGATGGTTTATTGGTTTGTGAAAAGAATATTTCTGTCTCTCACATTGCTAATGGCGCTACCAGATTACAACCTGTAGTTATGGGCATCGGTCAAGCAGCAGGTATGGCGGCGGCGATATGTGTTGAGTTAAACTGTCAGCCGAGGCATTTACCTGTTAGATCACTCCAAACAGCTTTATTAGAGGATAATCGTTCAAAAACAGCAATTATTCCTTTATTTAATCTTCCACCCAATCGTTCGGATTGGCTGCACTGGCAACTGTATTACTTAAATAACCCACAAGCCTATCCAGATAGTGGTTATTGCCCTTGCCCATCGGAGAATGAGTACCCTGACTCTGCTTTTGATAAGGCATTAATTCGGGAAAGTAACTGTTTCAAAGGCATTTTATCCCGCTTGGAACAGCAGGAATACAGATTTGCTGTCACAGCGCCAGCCGCATATCAAGGGCAAGATTGGCAGCTTGTGACTTTGCGATCGCATATCGACGAGCAATTACGCGCTTACCCCCACGAACGATTAGTTACATTGTGGGGTCGTCAGAACCACTCTGGTAATTGGTTATTAGTCGAACATTTAAACGGAGGATAAGAAGAGTTTATTTTCAGTAAAACAGAATACTTTTTGATTAATTGTCCGGATATTAATCAAAAAGCTAAGTATCAGTGAAGTGGAGAGTTCCAAAATAGACATTTGCTATGCGTGCTGCCATTTCACTTTTAGTATCGAGTCTGGTGTTCGGCCCCTTAGCTTCTAACTGCCAAGCAATGGTCAATCACTTATCAACTGGGCTACTTTCCACGCCTACTTCGGAACAGTGGCTCTCGGCAGCATCTGAACAAAATCCAGATGATGCGCCACGTCATCGCGGTAGTGGGCGTAGGGAAGTGACACAAAAATTCGGAAATATCTATGTTGTGGTTTAACCACCGTAGGATAATGCCTGTTCTTCAAAAAGAACCAAAACTAAAGTTCCAGAAAACACGATGTTGTGCCAACATATTTGACACAGCTTTTGTGACAGAGATATATACAGTTGACACACGAAAATCTTCAGCGATCGCTTAGTATTTCAACTGCAAGCTTTGTATATCATTAGTTGGTCTTTTAATCCTGGCGATCAAAACGCAAATAAAATTAAGTGTCTTGATCAGCAGCATTAACAACTCCCAAAAGCTACATAACTGTTGCTTATATTCGGTGGGAAGCTCTGCACCTCAATCCTCAACGGCTCTAGAAATAGATGTTATTTAGACTATCAGTTAATCTAAAGCATGTCTAATTCAAACATTCTGCTGGTTAAGGAAATAGTCTTAAGGCAACTTCACTCACTTTATTCCCCAATATCTTTTCTTCTCATACATTAAGTAGCTGGTTCCTATATGAGCAACTAATGGATCTTCACTTCGACGCGTGTTTAGCGTCCTTTACCTAAGCATAAAATCCTTTTCGTTCCATTCGAGCTTATCTAGGACATGGATTAGCATAAGTAGTATAGATTTATTGCACTTGGCAACAAATATTACTATTTATGAGCTACTCTTACACCCTGGTTCGTCCTTCTAGTAGATGGTGTTCAACGAAATAAATATTAAGAAGAATTTGCTAGATAATCTCACTCATCTTAATTATTCTACACCCAATGACAGATGCAAAATTTTGCATCTGTCTTTTTTAGGTAAAGTTTCCTTAAAGAAAAAGCAATGAAAAGGTATAGTTTCAAGCTGGCTTATGAGCAATCAAATACTTACTCATAAAATGGGTTTGGATCTCAATATTCTCAAAGCCTACTCTCTGTAAACGTTCTAGCAAGTTATCGGTGGTGTAATGCTTGTAATAGGGTTCATGGAAAGTTTCGGGGAAAGAATCCATTATATGTTCCAACTCAGGTGAATCACTCAACTGAATGGAGTCACAGATAATAAAGACTCCGCCTGGTTTTATTACCCGGAAGCATTGCTCAATAACTGTCTGACGTACAGATGCTGGTAACTCATGGAAGAGAAAAACAGAAGTTACAGCATGAAAATAATCATCTACATAAGGTAACTCTTCGGCATTCCCTTGCAAAAGTTGCGGCAGTTCTCCTGGGATTTGCGATAGTAGTTCATTTGCTTTCCGCAAATAAGCTGGTGACAAATCTGTGCCAAACAGAGATGCTTGAGGCAAGGCTGCCCGAATTAACTTTAAAGTCCGCCCAGTTCCACAAGCTACATCCAAAATACGGACTTGCTTTGGTGCAACCGAATCAAAAGCTTTCAGCCCTTGCTTGAGAGGAGCGAGAATTCGCCGCCGCATCACATCAGCTGCCCCACCAAAAAGAATTTCTACTTGTAAGTCATATAAATTGGCTGACAAGTCACTTAAATAGCCATCGCTTTGGTGATGGAAGTTCTGCACGTAGTAGCTGGGATAACCATCCGTGTCGATTTCGGGCGAAAAATATTGATAATTCTGTTGTTGAATCCGTTCCCAGATTTGAGGAGAATCTAGCCACACCAGAGGATAGTAGGAAAAAAAGTCTTGCCAGGGGTTATCAAACAATAGACTTTCGGGGTAGACACCTTTTTGGGCATCTTGCCAGTCTGTTTCGAGCAGCTGGTTCAATCTCTGTTGAAGCTTGACTAAAAGCTCATTTGGGATAGGTTTGGTCTTTTGTTCAAGTGTCGGATACACCAGGTTCCTCAACTGTGAACTTAATATCTTGTGAGCCAGACCAAAGTAATTTTTACCCTGCTGAAAGGTCTGATAAGTCAGCTTAGTTAAACTCTCAGGCATAAAAATAGCTTAAGTTTTGATTACTTCTATGTAAATAATTGTAACGAAAAAATTATTTACTGTTGGAAAAGTAAAACCTCCCAGGGAAGACAAATTTGAAGCCAGATGATTTTAGCCATCAAAGGTAGATTGAGGAAGATTTTTCGAGCTTTGGGGACAAATGGCTAATATTGTCAGCAAAAGGAAATATAAAGTTATGTGAAAAGTAGCTTATGTTACAGAATTTTTGTTATATTAGTCTTGCGAGCAAAGAAAAATTATATATTCACAAAATAAACAGGAGTATGGTTATGTCTATCGCAGATAAATCTCGTGCGTTGATGGTGCGTGAACATCAGCAAGTCAAGAATCGCCAACAATCAATGCTGATGAGGGCTGCACAAGAACTTGGTCTTCCTGAAGAAGTATCTCACTACTGGAACCCAATTCAAGGGAAGGTAGATGCTAGTAGTCGGATGATTTATGGCCCCAGCCACGCTTCCATGAGCTAAGTTTCAAGAGTTTGAAGCTAGATTTTTTGAGTGAATATCTCAACTGACAACTCTGGAAAAAAAGCCACCCTGTACTCTAGGGTGGCTAAACTTATTAATTTAGTTAAATACGATTCTTAATTTAATTAATTAAGCATCGTAGTAGAGGTAAAACTCATAGGGATGAGGACGTAGCTGTAACTGCTTGGCTTCGTTAAGCTTGTAGTCAATCCAATTTTCGATAAAGTCTTCCGTGAATACGCCTGATTCTGTCAAGAAAGCGTGATCGTTTTCTAGTGCTTGCAATGCCAGTTCTAAAGAACTTGGAGTTGAGGGAACCTTTGCAAGCTCTTCTGGAGAGAGTTCATAGATATTTTTATCTAAGGGTTCACCAGGATGTATTTTGTTCTTGATGCCATCGATACCAGCACAAAGCATTGCAGCAAATGCCAAATAGGGGTTAGATGTAGCATCTGGACAACGGAATTCTAAACGCTTGGCTTTGGGGTTTTTACCAGATAGAGGAATACGGATAGAAGCAGAACGGTTCCCTTCGGAATAAGCCAAGTTTACAGGAGCTTCATAACCAGGTACTAGGCGCTTGTATGAGTTGGTGCTGGGGTTGGTAATTGCTAACAGCGCTGGTGCGTGTTTGAGAAGACCACCAATGTAGTACAACGCCATATCACTCAAACCAGCATACTTATCACCTGCAAACAGAGGTTGTCCGTCCCTCCAGATGGACTGGTGACAGTGCATTCCCGAACCGTTATCGCCAAAAATTGGTTTTGGCATGAAGGTGACAGTTTTACCATATTTATTGGCAACGTTCTTGATGACATATTTGTAAGTCATCAACCAGTCAGCCGCTTCGATCAACTTCCCAAACTTGAAACCTAGTTCGCACTGACCACCAGTAGCAACTTCGTGGTGATGCTTTTCAATGGGCACACCTAATTCCGCCATTGTCAACAGCATCTCTGTACGGATGTCTTGGAAAGAATCCGTCGGTGCGACTGGGAAGTAACCTTCTTTGAAGCGTGGTTTGTAACCCAAGTTGGGTTTTTCATCTGTACCGGCTTTACCAGAATTCCAAGCACCTTCTTCGGAGTCTAAGAAGTAATAGCCTTCGTTAGCAGTTTGGGCAAACCTAGCACTATCAAAGATAAAGAACTCAGCTTCAGGGCCAAAGAAAGCTGTATCACCAAGACCACTGGAAACTAGGTAATCTATTGCTTTTTGGGCAATAACCCGTGGGCAACGGTTGTATGGTTCACCCGTGCGGGGGTCTTTAATACTACAAATTATACTTAGTGTTGGCACTTCCATGAATGGGTCGATCCAAGCTGTGTTGGGGTCGAGTACCATCGTCATGTCTGATTCGTTGATCGCTTTCCAACCCCGAATGCTGGAACCGTCAAAAGCTACGCCATCAGTGAACGCAGTCTCATCGATTTGGTTTTGGTACAGTGTGAGGTGCTGCCAAGTCCCTACTGTGTCGATGAATTTGAGATCAATCAGTTGAATTTTTTCATCTTGAATTCTCTTCAAGAGTTCTTGTGGTGTAGTCATTTTTACTCCTTCTCTACCAATTTCCTAAAGTCAACCAGAATCTTACATTGCATCCTAACCCTGCTGATCTCAATCAGACCGTGACACACCAGAAATATCTTAAATAGTAGACATTAGCTGATTTTGTAGTTTATGTTACAGATATCTGGATTATCAGGTTATATTAACCTTTCAGCGCTCATCTGTACAAAACTGGAAAGTTCATCATATAGGGGTCAACTTTGGCATAGAATCCTTAAATAGTGGATAGATTGTTTTTGTGCCGAATCTATTTTAAATAGCACAAAAATTTACTGGTGCGTGAGTGCAGCCAAATAAATATCAAACCATAAATAGCAAGGATTGGGAGAAAAAAGAATGCGCGATGCGGTAACAAGTTTAATTAAGAATTATGACTTAGCTGGTCGGTATTTTGACCGGAATGCGATCGATAGCCTGAAATCTTACTTTGACAGTGGTACAGTCCGAGTCCAAGCGGCGGCGGCGATAAATTCTAATGCGGCTGCACTTGTCAAGCAAGCTGGTTTGAAGTTATATGAAGAACTGCCAGAATTGATTCGTCCTGGTGGAAATTCCTATACAACTCGTCGTTATGCAGCTTGTCTGCGCGATATGGACTACTACCTGCGCTATGCCACCTATGCGCTAGTTGCTGGAAACACCAATGTATTGGATGAACGAGTGCTACAAGGGCTACGGGAAACTTACAATTCTTTAGGAGTACCTATTGGGCCTACGGTTCGTGGTATCCAGATTCTCAAGGATCTGATTAAGGAACAAGTGGCAGCCGCAGGTGTGGTTAATACTGCTTTTGTGGATGAACCGTTTGATCACATCACACGCGAGTTGAGCGAACAGGATATTTAGCATCTAGTCTTGGTGACTAAAAATCGCGGAACTATACAAACAAAGTTCGCGTAAGCATACTTTACAGACATCGCACTTTGGCTTGATTGGCAAGGTGCGTTTACTTTTCTTAAAGCAAACTAAAGAAAAATATCCCGATGTGCCAACGTTAATTATTTGCTATCAAAAAGGTAAAAAAAGCAAGACAATAAATGGGATGGTCATCCTATATATCTACCCATGTTAGTTTTACCTAAACAAAAATTTGTTTTAATGTTTAATTATGATGAGGATGAATAGGTGATATTTTGAATTTGCGATCGCACGTCTGTAAAATAGTTTTGCTAGATTAAAGCTGTATTTTTGGAACTATCTTCCGACTAATGCAGCCAGAGACATCTACCACGCCGCAGTCATTAAAGCACTTATAGCAGATGGTTGGACAATAACTAACGATCCCTTATATAGGACTCATATTTGAGTTTTGTTCCAAAATCAAATATGAGTCCTATAAACCTAATTATCTTTGACGAGCAACTAGAAAGGATTATCAGATGGATAAGCTAGTTCAGTATCGTGAAATTATTCGTCAGTTGATATTTGACTATGCTAGTCACAAGCCTGCCAATGGTCAAATAGAGACAGAACCAGTCATTGACTCGGAGCGAGACCACTACGAAGTATTACATGTCGGTTGGGATGGAGTACGCCGCGTACATGGTTCGGTGGTACATATAGATATTATTAATGATAAAGTGTGGATTCAATATGATGGTACTTCTCAGCCAGTGGCAGAGGCATTATTAGAAGCGGGTATTTTGCGCGAAGATATTGTCTTGGGTTTCCATCCGGCTGAACTACGGCAATACACGGATTTTGCTGTATATTAATTACCCACATTTATTTATGGAGATTTCTCCTGTATACTTACCACCGCTCCTGGACTCGTTACCGATGCGCTATATTGCATCCTTCAATGAAACGCGATCGCTAGAATAGACCATCTTCAAAAATTAGCTATTCTATAGCAAATTGCTTGATACATTGCTTGGCTGAGGTATCAAGCAATTTGATACTTGAAAATAAAAGTATTGTAATTCCTTACATAATTGGTAGAATCACCATATTCTTGATGAAGAATGTGAGGTTTATTGGTGTTTGCAACTAGTTAGATGTAATCATCCGGTATGATAAACACTATATAACTGTATTCCCATCAGTTATCTGTAGATTTAGTGGAGGAAATGGAATGAGTTTGTGGCAACGCCCACTGAAAAGATTACAAGCGATCGCTGAACATGGAACACATCGGTTCAGACTAAATTCGCTTAAAGGTTTTGTATCACTCTTTTTAGTAGGGACTGTACTGAGTGTGGCGCTTGCCGCCTGCTCCGGCGGAACAGCGAGTAATTCTTCCTCTGAAACCCCTAGTGCTACTCCTGTGGCTGCAAGCAAAGATAGTGTTGAACTAACTCTAGTTTCCTTTGCTGTCACCAAAGCGGCTCACGAAGCAATTATTCCTAAATTTGTAGAACAGTGGAAGAAAGATCATAACCAAACTGTCGTCTTCAAACAAAGCTATGGCGGCTCTGGTTCTCAAACTCGCGCTGTTATCGATGGCTTGGAAGCAGATGTCGTCCACTTGGCACTAGCTGGGGACACCTCAAAGATTGAGAAGGCTGGATTGATTCAGCCAGGGTGGGAGAAAGAAGTTCCCAACAATGGTATTGTCTCCAAATCAGTTGCAGCATTAGTAACTCGTTCCGGTAATCCTAAAGGCATCAAAAACTGGCAAGATTTAGCTAAAGACGGTGTAAAACTAATTACTGCTAACCCCAAAACTTCAGGTGTCGCTAAGTGGAATTTCTTAGCACTATGGGATTCTGTGATTAAAACAGGTGGCGATGAGGCTAAAGCTACTGAATTTGTGACTAAAGTTTACAAAAATGTGCCAATCTTGCCTAAAGATGCACGGGAAGCTACTGATACATTTGCCAAGCAAGGGCAGGGAGATGTCTTAATCAACTACGAAAACGAAGTTATTTTGGCACAGCAAAAGGGCGAGAAGGTTGAGTATGTCATTCCCGATGTGAATATATCAATCGACAATCCGATCGCAGTGGTAGATAAGAACGTCGATAAGCATGGAACCCGCGAAGTTGCTGAAGGTTTTGTGAAATACCTCTATACTCCAGAAGCACAGCAAGAGTTTGTCAAATTAGGATTCCGTCCTGTGGATGAGACTGTAGCTCAAACTAAAGAAGTCACAGACAAATTTCCCAAGGTGAAAACTTTGGGTACAGTTGCAGACTTGGGCGGTTGGGAAGCAATCGATAAGAAGTTTTTCGCAGATGGGGGCGTGTTTGATAAGATTCAAGCCCAAAAATAAACGGTAATTAAGTAATTCGTAATTCGTAGTGATGACCATGCAACTTTTTTTATCGAAAATTAAAATTTGTTGGAATGTCTTTGAATTACGAATTAACAGTTACGAATACTGGCAAAAAACTTCTTGTGAAATTTAAATTTTGAATTCTTGACTATGACGACTGTATCTTCTTCTTTGGAAGTTGAGCGCAAAACACCATTCTGGAAGAAATTGCGGCGGGTTCCCTGGACTTGGCGAATCACTATAGCATACCTGACAGTGATGTTGTTTATCCCCATAATTGCCATGTTCCTGAAAGCGAGTACGGAACCTCCGGCGAGATTTTGGGCGATCGCAACCAGTGATATCGCATTAGCCACCTATAATGTAACTTTTGTCACAGCAATATTTGCTGCCTTACTCAATGGCGTATTTGGTACTCTAATTGCTTGGGTTCTGGTGCGCTACGACTTTCCCTTCAAACGCTTGATTGATGCCACAGTAGATTTACCATTTGCACTACCAACTTCGGTAGCAGGGCTAACCCTAGCAACTGTTTACAGTGATAATGGCTGGATAGGCTCGCTACTAGCACCACTGGGAATTAAGGTAGCTTTTACTCGCACGGGAGTAGCGGTGGCAATGATATTTATCTCACTACCCTTTATTGTGAGAACTGTGCAACCCGTACTTCAGGAAATGGAACATGAAATTGAAGAAGCTTCTTGGTGTTTGGGCGCTTCTCAATGGCAGACCTTCTGGAAAGTAATTTTGCCACCTTTATTTCCGACGATTTTAACTGGTGTTGCCTTGGGTTTCTCCCGTGCAGTTGGGGAATATGGGTCAACTGTAATTATCTCTTCTAATACGCCCTATCAAGATTTGATCGCACCCGTGCTGATTTTCCAACGATTAGAGCAGTATGACTATTCTGGTGCAACAGTAATTGGCATAGTTTTACTATCAATTTCGTTGGTATTGCTATTAGCAATTAATTTCTTACAAGCATGGGCAAGACGATATGACAGTAGATAAGCCAAGTTTTCACTCATCTGCATCTGATACACATACAGCCAAGCCTAAAGAGCAGAATAGTTGGGTGCCAATAGTTTTAATTGGTATAGCGATCGCTTATTTAGCCTTAGTTCAATACATCCCTGCAATTAACGTTTTTATCCAAGCCTTCAGCAAGGGATTTGGGCCATTTCTATCCAACCTGACGCGACCAGCTTTTCTCCATGCAGCTTGGCTAACACTTTTGCTGGCTGTAATTTCTCTACCCTTGAATACAGTATTTGGGCTATGTGCAGCTTGGGCGATCGCTCGTCATAAATTTCCCGGACGAGCCATAGTTTTGAGCATTATTGACCTGCCCTTTTCCATCTCGCCCGTAGTTGCAGGATTGATGATTGTGCTACTTTACGGACGCAATGGGTGGTTTGGCCCTTGGCTCCAGGCACATGATGTCAAAATAATCTTTGCCTTTCCAGGTATGGTGCTGGCTACAGCCTTCGTGAGTATGCCCTTTGTGGCGCGGGAAGTGATTCCTGTTTTAGAGGAATTTGGTAAGGATCAAGAAGAAGCTGCTAGAACTCTCGGTGCGAAAGATTGGCAGATATTTTGGCGTGTCACCTTACCTAGCATCCGTTGGGGCTTGCTCTATGGTTTAATTTTGACCAATGCCAGGGCAATGGGTGAATTCGGGGCGGTTTCGGTGGTATCTGGCAACATTGCTGACCAAACCCAGAGCTTACCACTGTTTGTAGAAGATGCTTACAAACAGTATGAAACCGAAGCTGCTTTCTCTGCGGCTGTATTGTTAGCATTGCTAGCAGTAGTAACTTTGGTGCTGAAAGAGATTTTAGAACGGAAAACCAGCATCAAAGATGTTGAATAGTTAGGTTTTGGGCATGGGGCATTGGGCATTGGTTATTCATCCTTATTTCCCTCCACCCCTTTGCCCCCACTCCCCTCTACGGCTATTAACTAATTATGTCTAATAACACACCTACCAATAAACGGATTCGACTCAGAATTCCTAAAGACTATCACCAGGAACCTGTGATTTCTCGCTTAGTGTCTGACTACAATCTGACTGTGAATATTACAGCAGCCATTCTGGGAGCCAATGCTGTCGGGGATGGTTGGTTTGACCTTGAATTACAAGGAACAGATGCACAAATTCAGAGCGGACTAACTTATCTGCATGATTTGGAATTAGAAGTCTGGGATGATACTAAAGCAACCGATTGGTAAAGTAGTTTGATTGCTATTCCCTAATTTTTCAACCTATAACCTAGAGTTGGCAATATCTCTGGAGTTGGGTGGCAGACATCCACATAAGCGATCGCTCTAAAAAATCACCTCTGAAAAAGTGCGATCGCATTTTCAATTACTAGGTTCTGGTGCAGTGACATTCAGAATATTAACCAGCAGGTCAAAAATAGTTTCCTTGGTAGCTAATAACAGAGGGGAATCTGGCGAAATGAGGGGCAATTTCATTAGCACTCTGTTTCAGGATTTTAGGGAACGGCACTACAGATAGAAACCTCCTATATTTGAATTTACTCACCAGCCAAAGAGAGATTTAACTCTATTAAAACCATTAGACATAGTATTTGTAATATTATTGACTGATTCGGCAATTGACCATTAACGACATTTATTAAGGCGATCACTCGCGCCGTCATCTCGACATTTTAGAGCAATTCCAGATTCGGGCGTATGCGATCGCACCGATGTTCATTGAGCCAAAACTAGCAGATGCGATCGCCAGACAACGCGCTTAACACCACTTCAGCATATTTTACGTGAATTTACCCATTGCTTTTTTGCATTCTTCGTGGGATTCTCCTTTACATAACAAAAATACGTTAAATCGATAGAACTGCCGTAGTTTAATAAGAGCCAAAAAGATGAAAATTTCTATAAGGCTGACATCCAAACAGGCAAGGTTGAGTTTTAGGGGCGCGGCATCAGCAAGACTCTCTGTCGAACCAAAAAATTGCCTAGGCATCGTTATTGGGAATTAATCTGATGTCTCAGAGTAAATCTGTAGAACCTGCTTCAGTCCACAGCCGCATTCTCGTACCTCAGAGGTATCACAGACAACCTGTAATTTCGCGGCTGGTGTCTCGTTATGGTTTAACCGTCAATATCAAAGCAGCATTACTGACATCCGATAGTGACAGCGATGGCTGGTTTGATTTGGAACTTTCGGGAAATCCCCAAAAACTGACAAATAGCCTATCTTACCTGCAAGGATTGGGAGTGAATTTGCTGGAATTAGCGATCGCTAACCACATTCAATTTAACCAGCACTCTTTACCTTTCCCAAGTCTAGCTAGCAAACTGAGTTCCAAAGAATCTGCATTCCTGACAAATCAATGGCAAGAACAATTCCAGCAATGGATTTCTCTCGGTCAAACTAATCGATTGCGCTTGCAACTGTGTGTCTTAAAATCTTATTACAAAGAGCCGGTGATTTCTGAGTTAGTTTCTCGTTATGGATTAACTGTAAATATTACCAGTGCTACGCTTCAACCCGATACGGAAGATGACGGCTGGTTTGACTTGGATTTGTGGGGGAGAAGCAAACAACTTTACTCTAGCCTGAGTTATTTAGAAAAACTGGGGCTACCGATTTGGCTGGATTTATCTAGCGTTTATAGCGATGTCTACGACGGGCTACGCCTACGCTAAGTAATATAAATCTCACTATCCAATGGCAGCATTAAATAAACGTCAAACCAATTCCCAAACCAGATTATCACTGGTTTCTTCAGTCTCTAACAAAAGCCAAGTCACTCAGATTCGCCTGCGGATATATATTCCCAAATGCTATCTGCAAGCGCCTGTGATTTCACAGTTAATTTCTGCTTACGGCTTGGTAGTTAATATTACGAAGGCTATGCTACAACCAAATACAGATGAAGAAGGGTGCTTTGATATTGAACTACGGGGAACAGTACCACAAATCTCTAATGGTTTGGCTTATCTGGAATCTCTGAATCTTAGAATTGTGGGCAAGCCGAATGCAGACGGCGATAGCTGGTTTTGTTGAAATAATCTAAATTTCAATCTAAATTTCGTAGTACCAAATCTCTTCTTCTCGCACCACAATTCGATGCAGAGAAAGACGATCAATCAAGCCCTCATGCTCAAACTGTCCAAGAACACGAGTGATAGTCACACGAGTTGAACCTAGCATTTCCGCCAAGTCTTCGTGAGTCAGACGCATATCTATTAAACGTCCCTTCTCAACTTCCGAACCAAACTTTTTAGATAACCATGCCAGCAGCTTGATTAGCATGGTATCAACTTTTTTATGGCTACGAATAACCATCAATTCTTGAGCCTGTTGGATATGGGCAAGTAGAGTTTCTGTTAGTTGAGTCCACTCCTCTACAGGTAATACTGTCGCCTCTACTTTAGTTAAGCATTCCATCTGATAAGGTTCTAATTTTGACAAAGACTTACCAACAATATCTCCAGGGCCCCACAATCCCAGAGCGACGGTTGTACCATCTTCCAAATAGGTAAAAGTCCTGACAAAACCCGTTTCAATCTTCCAAAGTCCGTTTGGATGCTCTGGTAAAAATGACCTCCGGGCAAAAATTTCTTTAGTATTATTACTGTTTAAGCTAGTTAAATTTGCATATAAAGATACCATAGCTATATCACTATTCTCCGATAAATTAACCGTAGTATTATATTTATATCAGGTTCTAAGAGCATCTGGGCATTTATAAAAAAGTCGGAAGCAGGGGGCAAGGGGAGCAAGGAGGACAAGGGGACAAGAGGTGAGAACTTGAAACAAGTCTTTCCCCTTGTCTCCAATTCTCCTTGTCCCCAAGTCCTCTTCCCAATTCCCAATTCCCAATTCCCAATGCCCAAAATTAAATTCCCGCACCATCAAGAAAATCTTCAATCATCCCATCAGACTTATTGCTCTTAGGGTTGTATGTTTGTTCGTCGCCAAGCTCAGTTGGGGACAAACTTGATTGATCTTGCAACTCCTCGAACTGTTTTTCTAGTGCCTTGACACGTTCAAATAAAGCGCGGATAACTTCAGCTTCTACGTCGCGGACTTTATCATGATCCAAAACATTGGTAGACAAGTTGTTCTGACGAGTCACGCGCCCTGGAATCCCGACGACGGTTGTGTTACTGGGTACATCTCGCAGCACCACAGAACCGGCTCCAATACGGACGCGATCGCCAATTAGAATATTTCCCAATACCTTTGCACCCGCTCCCACAACCACATGAGAGCCTAAAGTTGGATGGCGTTTGCCGCTCTCTTTCCCAGTCCCGCCTAAAGTCACACCTTGATAAATCAGGGCATAGTCGCCTACGATCGCAGTTTCACCAATCACAACTCCCATACCGTGGTCAATAAACACTCCCTGTCCAATTAATGCCCCAGGATGGATTTCAATCCCGGTTAAAAACCGACTAATATGAGAGATAAACCGAGGTATGAAGGGAATTCCAATTTTATAGAGCCAGTGTGCCAATCGATGGAATATTAGGGCTTGGAGTCCAGGATAACAGAACAATACTTCTAGCCAGTTACGGGCTGCTGGGTCACGCTCAAAAATGGTTCGCAAATCAGTTATTAGCATACTCTGTTGAGATTTTCGTTGGTAAGTGAGGCTCTGAAAACAGAAACTCAGGATAATTCCCACAAAAAGATCGAGTCATTTATGGGAATTATGTTAGATAATAATCTACGGTAAGTCGATAGAATATAGTGTTTTTGTGGTTAGTAAGTGGGATGCTATCACATTCCACACTTTGAAAAAATTAATTTCGGATAAACTGCGACAAGTCCCCCAATTCACCGTAGTATGTTGAGTACAGTCTTGAATAGCCAAAACTACGCTCTCTTGGATCTGTCTTCCAAAGTGGAATATGCATTGCTAGCACTCTTAGAACTGGCAAGCCACCACGGAAAAAAACTTCCTCTAACCATGAGCGAGATCACTACCAAACAACCCATACCTGAACGCTATTTGGAACAAATTTTGACCAACCTCCGGCGTTCTGGTGTGGTGCAGAGTCAACGCGGCTCTAAAGGAGGTTTTGTTTTAGCTCGTGAACCTTGGCAGATTACACTGCTGGAAATTGTGACTTTAGTCGAAGGTGAGCGGAAAGAGAAAGATACATCTGACTCTCCGACTCTAGAAAAGACTCTGGTTTATGAAGTTTGGGAGCAAGCTAACGCTGCTTCAATTGAAGTATTGGGTCGCTATACACTCCAAGACTTGTGCGAGGAAAGAGAGACTCGCGCCCAGCAAAGCCCGATGTATTATATTTAGACACGACGGAGTATTCACATGCGGATAGCGAAAGATATCACAGAGTTAATCGGACGAACTCCTCTAGTTCAATTAAACAAAATTCCCCAAGCTTCAGGAGCGGTTGCTCGGATTGTGGTGAAGCTAGAAAGCATGAATCCAGCATCTTCTGTGAAAGATCGGATTGGCGCGAGTATGGTGGAAACGGCGGAAGAAGCAGGCTTGATTCACCCCGGAAAAACTATTTTAGTAGAGCCGACTTCTGGGAATACAGGAATTGCGCTAGCGATGGTGGCGGCCGCTAAGGGGTACCATCTTATTCTAACGATGCCCGACACAATGAGCCACGAAAGACGATCGATGCTCAAAGCTTATGGCGCTCAATTAGAGTTAACGCCAGGTGTAGAAGGGATGCGAGGAGCGATCGGTCGTGCAGAGCAGATTTTAGCTCAAACGCCCAATGCTTATATGTTGCAGCAGTTCCGCAACCCTGCCAACCCGAAAGTTCACGCCGAAACCACAGCAGAAGAAATCTGGAATGATACCGATGGAGAGGTGGATATTCTAGTGGCGGGAGTGGGTACTGGTGGGACGATTACAGGAGTTGCAGAAGTTATTAAAGGACGGAAGCCAAGTTTTCAAGCGATCGCAGTTGAACCAAGCAGCAGTCCGGTATTAACGGGTGGGAAATCAGGGCCTCACAAAATCCAGGGTATCGGCGCGGGATTTGTCCCAGCAATTTACCGTCCAGAATTAGTGGATGAAGTGATTCAGGTAGCAGATGAGCAAGCGATCGCTTACAGCCGTCGCCTAGCAAAAGAAGAAGGATTGTTATCGGGCATTTCTACTGGCGCTGCTTTATATGCGGCTATTCAAGTAGCACAACGTCCAGAAAATGCAGGTCGCCTAATCGTCATGATCCAGCCTAGCTTCGGCGAACGCTACCTCAGCACCTCACTATTCAAAGATCCAGAAGAGAATGAGTGGTTGAGTAAAGTTTGATTCTGCATAACAATTTTAAGTAAGTAGGAAAGAATACATGAAACTATGTTACATCGCATAACATAGTTAAACTGGCTTGTAGTAAGGGCTAGAGCCGCTTACTACAAACCTTGCGTATTAGGTTATAAGCCCTGATTGCACCCAACTGAGAATCGCTATAGTACTGTTGTTACAACTAAAACTCAGTCCTTAATATTCCAGAATTAAGTCAAGTTAAAAATTAAAAATTTATCATTTGTAACAGACACTGATTAGATTATTTTCTCAGTGTATGATGTGTATTCAAAAGTCAGTCGCAGCTATAATCAAAAATTTTTCATTGTCAAAATTATTTGAATATTAGGATGAAATTCCCAAAAGTTCACTTATCCACTATCTCCAATCCCCAAAATATAGAAAAAAGCTCTGTGTCCGCACCTCGACCTTTTAGTAGTCCCGCCAAAAATGTGACGGCAAGACATAAGTCAGTTAAGGAAATCGAAAATAATACTTTTGCAGAGCAAAAGATGGAGGCAACTAGACTTGAGCTACAAGCGAAGTATGGCACGATTACAGCAGAGGGGCAGGAACGCTTAACTGTATTGCAAACCAAGATGGATGAAATATTGTATTCGAGCCTGGATAGAGCATCTCAATTTGGTCATAATTTTGCCAATATTCCAGTAAGAAGACCAGATATAGCAACACCAATTCAGGCAAAGCTAACAATTGGGGAACCTGGAGATAAGTACGAACAGCAAGCAGACGAGACAGCACGTCAGGTAGTACAACGTATTGATCTACCACAGAGCGATAAACTTCAGCGAGAAACTTTGCTTGGTGAAGACAATGAACTACAAATGCAACCAGGGGGCAGTGTCCAACGCAAGTCGTTACCTCAAGAGGAAGACAAATCACAAATCAAGCCGATGGTGCAACGTGTGTCAGACAGTGGCATGGTAACTGGAGATGTGATTCAACGGGTTAGTGTTAAGGATGCAATTAAAATATTTGAAAATATCGCAACAAAAGAAGGCGCAGACATAAAACAGCAAGCAGATATCAAAAAACGGCAAGCGGATATCAAAAGTGCAGGACTGAAGAAAGCTAGTACCTCTAAATTAGAAGAAAAACCATCACAACAACAGCCTGAGACAGAAGCTACTGATTCACAATTAGCCGAATCTAAGCCTCCAACAGTAGAAGGAGAGCCACAAGAGCTAAAATCTCAACTTCCATCGAATACTTCTTCTAATTCTGAGCCAACCTCTGCTAACCCGAACAAAGAGGCTAACGATCTAAACATAAACAAACAGGTTGAGGCGAATTTGAATGTACTTGCAGACGGATTTTTCGCAATGTATAAGCCTGAGGACTTTGGAGGAAAAGATGGTTTCAAGAAGGAATACGATGAAACAATGCAATCAGTAAAAAAATTCTTGCCTGATTTGATTTTAAAAAGAAAGCAAGAAAATCCTGATGCAAGTGGCCTACTTAGCTTTGATGAGATAGGAGAAGAATATCAAAAGCATGAGGAGACACTTAAGGGTAAAAAAGTAGAGGAGCAAATCAAACCAAGAACAACCGGGAAAGACCGCTGGAATAAACTAAAGAAAATAGTCATAACCGATCCATCCTTGCCTCAGATCAAGGGTAAGTCAAAACCCCTAACCCACAAAGATATAGTTAGCCAAGTTAGGGCTGAGGCAAAGACGAGGGCGGCAGAACTTGGCGACACAAATCATGAGAGTTATTGGCTTGAAGCATGGGATGCATTGCATCGACCAGCCTTTATGTTGGCAGGTAAGGATCTAGAAGAGGGACATTTTGAAAATTGGATGAAAGAGACAGCAATCCTAGAATGGCTGAATGAACAGGAAAATAGAGATAAAGAAATGATGGCTGCTTTTAATGACCAGAAACAGCAAGAAAGCGGCGAAGCTAATTTCTGGACATGGAAAGCAAAATCAAAATACGCTAATACATCTCCACCGCCTCCTACAATTTCTTTCTGGGATTGGCTTAAGCAAAAAAATATATCTATTGAGGGAGTTCAATACTTGGAGTCTGAGGCAGAACGCAGACCAAGAGGAGTTACGGTGAGTGGTGGTAAATGGCAAGATGCTTTTGGGGATAGCCTTAGCTCACTAGGGATGGAAGCTATTGGTGCGCCGAATGATGGGCAAGATTGGATGATCTTTGTGCTTAGTCCAGATGGGAAATTCTACGCTGATGCTCATAAACAAGGAAAATATCATCACTCCAGTGCTTTAGCGGGCATTCCAGTCAAGGGTGCAGGTGCAATTCGGGTGGATGGTGGCAAACTTGAAGCAATTTGCGATAAGAGTGGACACTATAAACCAAATCCCGATCAAATGTATGCGACCCTACGGCATTTACAGAAAAATGGTGGTGTAGATCCTAAAACCTACAAAGTATCTACAAGGGATTTGGGAGATATGCAAGGTGACAAGTGGATCGAGAAATATCTTAAAACCCAAGTGTCTAATAAAAGATCCAACAGATCCAATAAAGACAAAAATTCTTAAAGAAAAAGCTGATTATGTATGTGGAATTTTCCAGCATGATAGTACCGATAAATAGTATTTTACTATGTTTTCAACAACAAATTTAAACACTTGTAATTAAAAAAATAGAGGTTAAATTCAAGTGAGTAAGTCATATTTGTTAACAGAGTATCTACCATAAGCTCACTGGCGATCGCAAGCAATCATAATCAAGAAACTCGTCGCACCTGCGGAATGTGGGAAATAAAAATCAAAACCTAAAATTGGCTTGATTATCTAATAGAATTTTCGCCAATTTCATCGGCACTTTCATTATTTTTCACCAAAATCATTAAACAGAAAGAACTAGCAGCTAGCTTTATTAAGCTCAAAGCTTCACTTTTTAATACAATAAAAGCGCCCAATCCTATAAGAACAAAAGGCACAAGATTATTAACGTAGCGCGTCAATATATCAGCTATTACTCTGTAATGAGTTAATTTGTATGCTGCATAACACCAAATTACTAACAATATAAAAAATAATCCGATAATTACCACAAAAGTCTCTAAGTTGCTGCTCGCAAACAAAGGTACGTAGATACTAATATTATCGCTACCATTGGCAATTGTAACGGCTGCTACACTATAAGTCTGGGGAGAAAAAAAACTCTTAATTGTTGATGTTTCAGTTTCTTCTGTTACATCGAAAAATTCTTTTGATGAATTTTCTTCCCGATTCACCAAACTACTGATACCTATGGACATTGGTAGTAAACCAAGTAATCCAATCCAGTTTTTGGATAAAACTAACCCACCAAATAAGCCAGGAAGACTAAGGATTAACAGAACGGTAAAACCTAGAAACTGACCAGCAACTATATGCCGAGGACGAAGGCTAGTATTTATTTGAGAAAAAAATAACAATAGAATGACAATATCATCTATGTTAGTGGCAATGAACGCAATTGCCCCTGTAGTAATTGCAGTAACTAATTCGTTCATATTTTACAGCAGTTTTCAGGTCTTTAGGCCGATAAGATAGGGAATGGGTATTAAAAAGTAGTGTAGTTCAATTACTTGAAAGGTTAATTTGGTATGGTGAGAAATCGTAGGTTCTGAAAATCCAGCATGAGTAAGTTAGGGACAGTCTTCAGTGAAGGGATAATTGCCTTCATCGCCACTAACATAGATGACATCATTATCTTGTTAATATTTTTTTCACAGATAGATGTTAATTTTCGGCGGCGGCATATCTTACTCGGTCAATATCTGGGTTTTTCAGCCATTATCATCGCTAGCTTACCAGGATTTTTTGGTGGATTGGTCGTACAGCGAGAATGGATCGGATTGCTAGGACTCCTACCAATAGCAATTGGTATTCAACAATTAATATATAGAAAAGAAGAAACTATAACAGTTCAGGCAGTCAGTAGTGATTTTAATCAGCCTACGCCTACTAACCCGGTATTGTCTTTTATTTTGAGTATTTTGCACCCCCAAACCTATAAAGTGGCAGCAGTAACGATCGCTAATGGTGGTGACAATATTAGTATATATATCCCTTTGTTCGCTGGTCAGAATCTTGCCAGTTTGGGAATAATTTTAAGTATATTTTTTATCATGGTAGGGGTTTGGTGTGCGATCGCTTATTTTTTAAGTCGTCAACCTACCATTGCTTATATTTTAAGTCGCTACGGTAAAGCTGCTGTACCTTTTGTGTTAATCGGCTTGGGTCTGTTCATTATGTATGAGCGAGGTACATTCACTCTACTACCTTGGGTGAGAAGTTAATCAATGTTGGATGTTGAATGCTGGATTTGGAATCTAAAATCTCAATTTGGTTACACTTGATGAACTAATTTCCAACTCACCATCATCAAAATGGCGTAAATAATAAACCGTAGTGGGCGCTGGGGAGCTACTTGGCAGATTTTAGCACCTAGCAGAACTCCTGGTACAGAGCCTAGCCAGATAGGTATTACCAAATTCCAATCAACTGTTCCCAGGCTGAGATGGCCAAGGGCTGTAAACAGCAGTAAAATTGCTGCGTGTGAAATATCAGTACCCACTAACTTCCGTGCATCCAAACGGAAAAACCCAATCAGCACTAGGGCAAACATTGAACCTGATGAGACGCTAGTTAGACCAACTAAACAGCCTAAAATGGCCCCCAAAGTGATTGTTATAAAGCGGCCAAAGTTAGTTTCTAAGTCTAACTTTGGTAGTTCGGGTAAATTGAATTTGGGTAAAAAAGTCAATAACAACAATTGCACTAGTGCTAATGCTGTGACTAGTAAAATCATCACACCAAGCAAACGGAGCAAGATATTATCCAGATTATAATCACCTGTACGTTTAAGAACGTGCAAAATTCCTACTCCAAACAGTGAGCCTGGAACACTCCCGAATGCCAGCCATTTGACAACTTCTGTATCCAGGGTTTTCTGTTCCCAATGCTTGACGCTACCAACAATCTTCATCAATGTGGCAGCTACAACATCAGAACTCACTGCGATGGAAGGCGGAACCTGAAAAACAAAAATCAACATTGGAGTAATGAGAGAGGCTCCGCCAATTCCCGTCAAACCAACTATGATGCCAACGAAGAAGCTTAAGAATGGTAGTGATAAATAGTGCATACTCTTTGGGGGTTTGAGAAAGTCAGCTAGAACTTCACTACTAGAGAGCAATAACTCAGCCGAATTACAGCCCAGTGGTAGATAGGGCTAGTCATGGCAAATTATTGTGTTTCTCAAAGGATGAGTGACACAAAGAAAGGTTTATCTAGCTAAAAATTAGGACAGAGGATTACTGGACAACTTAAAACCTGCCTGAAAGTTTTTGGAAGTATGGCAACTGACATTTAGCTGAAACAGACTTTTATAAATGCTTATGGGTCAGTTGTTTTACTAAATCAACTTCTTACTGGTTTTTCTGCGGTTTTACGTGTAAAAGCCGGTAAAGCTATGTACTTACCGTATTTTACTTGTAAACACGATCAAACGTCCAGCGTATTCGTTTTGTATATCGCTATATTTTCTGGATAATACACCGCAAGTCTAATGACTCATGAAAATTTTGTTTTTTACAACCCCGTCAAAATCCTGTTTGGCAAAGCTCAAATCACCAATATTATTGCTGAAACTTCTGTTGATAACGCCGTGTGCAATTTTCTCTCAGACCTAACCCCCAACCCCTTCCCTACAAGGGAAGGGGAGCAATAATCAAAGCCTATCGACCTTTCGGGGAGAGGAATGGAAGTGGGGTTTTAAGAATAAGTATCGCGTGTTGATACCAAAACATCTCATTACCTAGAGTGGAGGTAGCATCAAAACTAACGGCGTTTATAACCGGGTGAAGTCTGCGTTATCTGGACGACAAAAAACACTTGACTCACAAGGATGTATAATGATAAAAATAAACAGACCGATCAGTCTGTAACTTTTAATTCAATAAACTACATGACTCCCTACTCTAATAAATCGCTGTAATGTCCAAAGGCGAAGAAACAAAAAGTAGAATTCTACATCAAGCAGCCGAACTGTTTAACCAACAGGGGTATGCAGGCTCATCAATGTCAGACATCATGCGTGTTACTGGATTGCAGAAAGGAGGAATTTACAATCACTTTCAAAGCAAAGACGATCTCGCATTACAGGCTTTTGATTTTGCGATCGCTCGCATTAAACAGCATACTAGATTTGCATTGCGAAGCAAACGCCATGCAGTAGAACGCCTGCAAGCAATCATTGGGATATTTAGTAGCTTCGCAGAAAATCCACCTATCAAAGGAGGGTGTCCACTGCTGAATACTGCTGTGGAAAGCGATGATGCTCATCCGGCGTTGCGGGAACGCGCTCAACAGGCGATGAACTCTTGGCTACATCTAATTCGTCGAATTATTGAAACGGGAATTGCCAAGGGTGAAATTCGCTCTGAAGTAAGTGCTGATGAAATTGCCACCATCATAATTGCAACGCTGGAAGGGGCCATAATGATGAGTAAGCTTTATGGAGATTCAATTCACATGCACAGGGTAATTAATCACCTGAATCAATACTTGGAAACTCACCTTTAAATGTATGGTACAAATCAAAGTATATTCTTTAGCAGACAAATTAAATCCTATTAAAGCGGAGCTATCAAATGTAATCCATACTTCCCTCATAGAGGTTTTACAGCTTACCCCTGAAAAAAGATTTCACCGTTTTTTCCCACTGGATAAATCAGATTTTTGCTATCCATCTGATAGAACAAACAATTATCTGGTTATCGAAATTAGTATGTTTGAGGGGCGCTCAGTGGAAACAAAAAAAGAGTTGCTTCGCCTACTGATTAAAAATATTAATGAAAAATTCAATATTCCTATATACGATATTGAAATCACAATTTTTGAAACGCCAAAATCTAACTGGGGTATTAGAGGTTTACCTGGCGATGAGTTAACCTTAAACTACAAAGTAGAAGGTTGAAATTATTGTGGGTAATGGGTTATTAGGCACTTAATAATTACCCATTTTTGAAAAGAGTAAAATTTTTTCTAATTTTACAGACCGATCGGTTTTAAAATATCAAGAGAAATCATGCTAGTAAATAACAGTTTGCACAGACCATTAGAAGTAGTATTAGAAATTCCTGTAAGAACATACGACATTGATTTTATGGGAATCGTAAGCAATATTGTATATGTCAGATGGTTAGAGGATTTACGTTTAAAGTTTTTAGATGAACATTGGCACCTCAATCAACAAATTAATCAAGGATATGCACCTGTTCTAGCTGGAACTGAAATTGAATATAAACGCCCGATCAAAATTATTGACCAAGTAATTGGACGTTTATGGCTAAGTAATTTAGGACGATTGAAGTGGACTGTACAAGCTGAAATTTTATCTAATAATGAGTTAGCAGCAGTAGCGAGTCAAAAGGGTGCTTTTGTCAGTTTACAAAATAGTCGTCCTATTCCTATTCCAGAGGAATTAAAGAATAAATATTTAGAACATCAAAAAGGAAACCTGAAAGACTATTCATAAAGTCATATCCTTGGGTTAACAGGATGTTTGAAAAGTCCTCTTCTTGGTAGCAAAACATTCTAGATCCCCCTAAATCCCCCTTTTTAAGGGGGACTTTGACTCCGATTCCCCCTTTTTTAAGGGGGGTTAGGGGGGATCTAAAAGTGTCTAAAGTCACAGCGAAATACTTTTCAAACAACCTCTAAGGCTTTATCCTCCCTAACCTTCCTTGAAAAGAGGAGAACTAGAGGAAGCCTTTTTAAAATGAGTCAGGCGCAGCAGCTTTTTTGACTTGCCTAATTTTAAAGGAAGCTTTAAGTTACCATATCTTTAAGAACATGAGGAGTGAAGAAAATTTCTTCTCAGCACTCCTCATCAGCTACTCCTTACACTTGCCTCAAGTACATCACTAAACTGTTGTATGAAACCTCTAACTAAAGATGCACATTATTGTTAAATAAAAAAGTATCTATCTAAACAAATACTATGGAGATACAATCCTTACACAGTATATACTGATCAAGCTTATTGCTAGTTATCAGACATCATTATAAAAAAATGTTAGCTAGGTATAATTAAAAATATAATAAAATCCTAGTTTGTAGTAGGCAATGAATCGTTCATGGAAAGGTTTATCAAGACTAAAATCATTACTACAAACTTGAACTTATTTGCACCTAGTTACTTAAACAATGACAGGTTAGTTTCAAACACACTCATTTACTTAGCAGCAGTCAATATATTTTCGATATCTGCTAGCTGTGGAACTCCTGAAAAAGTTGGACTATTAATAATAAAGAAAGGTGTGCCAGAAACACCCAACTTCTCTGCTAATTGGATATCTTTTGTAATTGCGGGAGTAGCAAGAGGAAGATCGCGTTTAAATTTACCTAAATCTAGATTCAGTTTTTTAGCAATATCTAAATATAACGCTTCACCTAGTTGCTTTTGATTAGTAAATAGCGCATCATGATATTCCCAAAATTTGCCCTGTTGATATGCTGCCCAAGCTGCCGTCGCAGATGGTAATGCTTCCGCATGAATTGAAATTAGGGGTAAATTTTTGTAAACTAACTTTACTTTATCTGGATACTTTGCTAACAATTGTTTCAATGTTTTATGCGCCTCAGCACAGTAGGGACATTGAAAATCGGAAAATTCTATCAGCACAGTTTTTGATTGAGTTGAACCTGTGGTGGGAGACTCACCAATCACTGTTTGAGGATTCGTCTTTAAATCTTGTAAAAATGCTTGCTGTGCTTGCTTGAGTTTTTGTTGTTGCTGCTGCTGATAAACTTGAACAGATTCAATAATTGCCTGTGGATGTTCGCGGATAATTTGTAAGACTTGCTGTTCTAATTGCGGATCAATCCGGCTAGCAGCTTGTGCAGGAAATGACCAAGCGACAACTAAACATAGCAGACTTATTGCTGCCCAAGTACGCATATACTGAATTAATGGGCTAAACGAATCAAAGAATTTACTCATAGAAAAACTCATAAATATTTTTTGTCTAACTTTATAGATGCGCAGTTGCTTCAACTTCAAAGTAAGCTTCAAGGAAAAATCCCATAATCAAAGTTATGAAAATTCCCTTTTAATGATTAAACAGATCCAGCGATCATCCCAGCAAGCAAAATAAAACCAATCCATACGTTTTGCCGGAACATCTTACCATAAACAGAATTAGGTAAATCTCGCTGTGTTAATCGCAGAAATTGCCAAACCCATCCCATAGTAGCAACTGCAAGGCTAATCCAGAAGGCTAAGTGCAGATTTATGAGCAAACCTAGCCAAGCCAATAACAAGATTGTGCCAGCAAAGAAAATTCCGATCGCTACAGGGGCATAATTCCCAAAAAATAGAGCGCTTGAATTAACACCAATGCGGCGATCGTCTTCCTTGTCGCTCATGGCATAAACTGTATCAAATCCTAATGTCCACAGTACAGTTGCGCCCCAAAGTAACCAAGTTGGTTGAGTGATGCTTTGAGTAACTGCACTCCAGCTAATCAACACTCCAAAACCCCAAGCGATGGAAAGTACCAGTTGCGGTACAGGAAACACTCGCTTTGCGCCTGGATAAAGGACAATTACGGGTACTGCTGCCACACATAACCAGAAACTTAGGGGGTTTAGGTAAAGGGCCAGGATAGCTGCACATACTAATGATACGATCGCAACTACAATCCCAACTTTCACAGACAAAGCGCGAGAAGCGAGGGGGCGATCGCGTGTTCTCTCCACTTCTGGATCGATATCCCGATCCCATAAATCATTGACAACACATCCCGCCGCACTTGTGGCCAGAGTACCCAATATAATTACACCAACCAGAGGTAAAGGCGGTTTCCCAGAAGCTGCTAAAAACACTGCCCAAAGAGCAGGAATCATTAAAATTAACCGTCCTTCTGGTTTATGCCAGCGTAAAAGCCGGATAATTACAAGCCAAACTGGTAACTGGGGGCGTTCTGGCATCGTTAACATAGAAATCAACAAATAACTTTAGATAGATGAATTCACACAACTTTACATCTATAGAATAACGTTATTTGTTATTTGTAAAAACATCACCCAAAATGGCAACTTTAAATATCTTTTAATAGTCGCTAGCGTTAAACGCATTAGGGTGAATATACTTAGCTCAGTTGCCCTCGACAAAACTGAGTTGCGAGTGCTGAGTATTTTTTAATTTACTCAGCATTCAGTTTGAGTAAGTGCGTTGCAATAAATATCAGTGCCAGCTACCCCGACATACCACCGTTCGCCATCATTTCTTATAAAGAGAGAAAAGTAGATGCAGAATTTAGTTTCGGCTAGCTGGGAGAGTTCTGCAACTCAACCACCTAACCAACATCGGATTATTGCTGCCATTGACCTGGGAACAAATTCTCTACACATGGTAGTAGTCAAAATTGACCCGACGCTACCAGCCTTTAGCATTATCGCCAGAGAAAAAGAAACTGTGAGACTTGGCGATCGCAATCTTACCACTGGCGAACTCAAACCAGAGATCATTAAAAAGGCGATCGCTGCTTTAGGACGCTTTCAAGAAGTTGCCAAAACCACCAATGCTGAAACAATCATTGCTGTGGCAACTAGTGCCGTGCGCGAAGCCCCCAATGGTAAAGATTTTTTGTACAGGGTAGAAACGGAATTGGGTTTAACCGTTGACTTAATTTCTGGTCAAGAAGAAGCGCGACGAATCTACCTTGGCGTGCTGTCGGGGATGGAATTTCACAACCAACCCCATACTATTATTGATATTGGCGGTGGTTCCACAGAAATAGTTTTGGGCGATAGTCACCAAGCGCGGACTCTCACCAGTACCAAAGTCGGTGCAGTGCGACTCACTAGCGAGTTAATCACTACCGATCCCATCAGCAACGCGGAGTTTCTGTATCTGCAATCCTATACACGCGGTATGTTAGAACGTTCCGTGGATGAGGTATTAGCAAATTTCCAACTTGGAGAATCTCCCCGTTTAGTGGGTACATCTGGAACAATTGAAACCCTGGCGATGATTCATGCACGAGAAAAATCGGGTGTTATTCCTTCTACTCTTAATGGCTACCAGTTTAGTCTTAAAGACTTGCGAGAATTGGTAAATCGCTTGCGGAAACTGAGTAATTCCGAAAAGGCTGCGATTCCTGGTATGCCAGATAAACGGTCTGAAGTTATACTGGCTGGCGCAGTAATATTACAGGAAGCGATGACCCTTTTAGGCAGTGAATCGATCACTGTTTGCGAACGCTCTTTAAGGGAAGGTGTAATCGTAGACTGGATGTTAAGCCACGGTTTAATTGAAGATAAGCTGCGCTACCAAAGTTCAGTTCGAGAACGGAATGTTTTAAAACTCGCTAATAAATACCACGTAAACTTAGAATATAGCGATCGCGTCGCCAAATTTGCCAAGAGTTTATTTGATCAAACTCAAGGTACGTTACATCACTGGGGATCTGACGAACGACAACTGCTATGGGCCGCTGCAATATTACACAACTGCGGTCATTATGTCAGTCATTCGTCTCACCACAAGCACTCTTACTATCTAATTCGCAATGGTGAATTACTTGGTTATACAGAAACCGAGATTGAAATCATAGCCAACTTAGCGCGTTATCATCGCAAATCGCCGCCCAAGAAAAAACATGAAATTTACCAGAGTCTGCTGACTAAAGAGCAGTGCCAAATGGTTAGTCAATTGAGTGCAATTCTAAGATTAGCGGTGGCATTAGATAGACGACAAATTGGTGCGGTATCTCAAGTGCAATGTGAATATTATCAACAACTTCGACAGGTAAACCTACTGATTTTTCCATCGCAAGCTGATGATGACTGTGCTTTAGAACTTTGGAGTTTAGATTATAAAAAAGGAGTGTTTGAGGAAGAATTTGGAGTTAAATTAGTAGCAAGTTTAGAAAAACCTTTTAGAAAAATCTAAGGTTGTTAAATTGTTTTAGAAAGTAGGGTGCGTTACACTGCGTTAACGCACCTGTTACAAAACAAGATTTGGCAGTTAAAGAAGAATTCAGCAGTCATACCAATTTTTTATGAAGCTGCATATAATTCGATCCCCCCTAGCCCCCCTTAATAAGGGGGGAACCGGAAAAACATCTCTCAAAGTCCCCCTTTTTAAGGGGGATTTAGGGGGATCAAGATATGTGCAACTTCACATTAAATTGGTATCAGAATCAATATACTCTCGACAGGATGCTCCGCGTAGTTTGCTTCTTTGCAGGCTTTACTCAACGCTATCCGCTTTTCGGTTAAGATCCTGAATTAACACTGACTCCTAACTCCTGAATTCTGTTTTGATAAAGATGATTTCAGAATTAAACTAAACCTTATTTCTAATTTTGGCATCCTACTTAAGGAGCAATTTATAAAGTGTCCTAAGAAGTATTTAAAAATTAAAATTAGTAATTAGAATATAGTTAACAATCTATTTAATAGGTTATGTTGCTATCGGATACCTAAGCCGGGAAAACTTAGGTATCCTTCTATAATATAAAATCTCAATAAACCAGTTGAGATTGCTTGTTTCTCTGCATTGAATCGCTCCAAATGCAGAGAAGAAAGTGCCTTATTCATTTGACCAAAGTTTGAGGAACTGGCTCGACACAGATATAAAAAGAAGGGAAAATGCTGAACTTTTGGCAAAAGTGCCTAAGAGGTTGTTTGGAAAGCCAATAATTGATGTATCAAATATTTTTTTACCCCACCCTAACCCTGCCCTTATAAAGGGGAGAGAACCGGATTTTCTTATTTTCCCCCAATATATCGGGGGAATTAAGGGGGATAATAATTCGATGTTATACATATCAAGGCTGCTATCTGCTTGATTTTAAGCATTTGAATTTGGTAACTGATAAAGCTTTTTCAAACTATCCGTCTACTGAAAAACATATTCAACCACCTGTAACCTAAGCTACACCTGATTATTCTTCCCTGATCGTTGAGACGCTACACGATGTTGTAAAGCACCCGCCAGAAGCGATCGCAAAACTACATAATTCGGTAAAATTGGGTAAAGCAATTTTTGCGCTTGTTAAACAAAGGCATCAGCAAACCCATGCAACTGAAACTCAGTGCATCTCGACTTCCCTTCGCCCCTCTCTTGTTAATTGCGCCCTTTTTCCTATGGGGGACGGCAATGGTAGCCATGAAAGGAGTGATACCCCATACCACACCGCTATTCATGGCGGGAGTGCGCCTGATACCAGCAGGGATGTTAATTTTGATTGCAGCAGCATTCATGGGTAAACCCCAGCCCAAGGGTTGGGCTGCATGGCTTTGGATTTCCTTATTCGCCCTGATAGATGGGACTTTATTTCAAGGCTTTTTGGCTGAGGGATTAGTTAGAACTAGTGCTGGGTTAGGGTCTGTGATGATTGACTCGCAACCCCTAGCAGTAGCATTGCTGTCGTTGTGGCTATTCCAAGAACACATTGGTTTTTGGGGATGGCTGGGGTTAGGTTTGGGAGTCACAGGCATTAGTTTAATTGGCTTACCTGATGAGTGGATTTTACATATTCTCGACTCAGGCGCAAATATCACAATTGGCAACTGGCAAGACTTGTTTGCTAGCGGTGAGTGGTTGATGCTATTGGCAGCCTTATCAATGGCTGTGGGAACAGTGTTGATTCGGTTTGTTTGTCGGTATGCTGACCCAGTAACCGCTACGGGATGGCACATGATTTTGGGGGGATTACCATTATGGGGAATTTCGTCAGTTGTGGAATCTCAGCAGTGGGAGAATCTGGGAGGATATGATTTAGTGGCTTTGAGTTATGCTACTGTCTTTGGCAGTGCGATCGCCTACGGGTTATTCTTCTACTTTGCCTCTAGTGGCAGTCTCACTAGTCTTAGTTCTCTTACCTTCCTTACACCCGTCTTCGCCCTACTATTCGGCAATCTATTTCTCTCAGAAGTCCTCAGTCCAGTACAGTGGGTAGGTGTTTTCCTCACTTTAATTAGCATCTATCTCATTAACCAACGTGATGCTTTAGGAGCGCAAAACGACACACTTACTGTCGGCGAAATAGCTAATATACAGCAACCAGTTTTAGATTCATCTGTTAAAAAATTGAACCCTGTAAGCCTAGCAGTTAGAGAATCTGAACCAGAAATTTAGCCCTAACTCGTTAAATATAGGTGAGGGTGATTAGAAACAAGACCCAATACCCAATGACAGTTAACATTTTGTCATCTAAAAGGTATTGTGGTATCGAAGACTTCAAAAGCACGTTCAGGCTGAAACTTTCAATATGAGGCTATGCCGTTCCTCTATTCTGATATTTACCTGTTTTTCTTGCGTGGGTTTTTACCCAAATCGTGCAAGTACAGCCACACCTAACCTAGCACCTGAAATTTTAGAACTGGCACAAGCTAGTTCGACAGTTACCGCTAGTCCGGCTGTATTGAGATATGGTAGTCAAAAATCAGATGTGCAGAGATTACAAACCCAATTAAAACAGTTGGGATACTACAATGGCGTGGTAGATGGACAGTACAACGCTAGTACAGAAATCGCTGTAGCTAAATTCCAGAAAGCAAAGGGTTTAAAAGTAGACGGACTTGCTGGTCTAACAACTAGGAAGAGGCTGCAAGCAGCTTTAGTTGCAAAGAATCAGATTGTCACCTCTCCAATAGTCACTTTTCCTAATCCAACTCCCAAACCGATTGCAAAACCCCAGCCACCTGAGAAAAATTTCATCTGGTGGTTTATATTTGCCATTGGAGTTCTAGGAAGTATTGGCGCACTTATTTACCTGATGAGGTGGTTTCGTCAGATTAAACAAGTGCAAAAGTCCGAAATATTAGATACTAAAAGATTGAGTGAAGCTAACAAAAAAACGATGATACCACCCCCTCCAGAGATTGTAACTAGTCCAGAAAAAGCTACGCCGCCGCTACCCACACAATTACTACTGCCAGAAAAAACTTCCCGGCTTGCTAAACTCAATATCGTTGACGAATTAATTCAAGATTTACGCAGTTCTGACCCAACGAAGCGACGCAAGGCTATTTGGGATTTGGGTCAGCAGGGAGATTCGCGGGCAATTCAGCCAATGGTTGACCTAATGATTGATGCTGATTCTCAAGAAAGCAGCTTAATTTTGGCAGCTTTGGCAGAAATTGGTATCCGCACACTCAAACCGATGAACCGGGGTTTAGCAATTTCAATGCAAGATGAAAGTCCCCAAGTACGGCAAAATGCGATCCGAGACTTGACGCGCATTTATGACATGATGGGTCAAATGAGTCAGATGTTACGCCATGCCTTAGAAGACCCAGATGCCGAAGTACAAGCAACAGCACGATATGCTTTAACTCAGATGAATCGAATGCGTGGCTTACCAGAACAACAAGGTTTAGCAGAAGATTCACACAACGATGCACGAGAATAAGCCTAAAAATATTTCAACTGAATTTGGATATTAGTGTTTGGGCCTGCCACTAATAATGCTGCTTCGCTAAATTTGGGCGCACCTGTGCGAATTTCTGGATTTCTGGAAAATCCAAAACCTTCTTTTGGGATACCAAAAACATTACTGTTGAGAATGCGGTCATTATTTTGATCGTGGAAGACAGCAACGGCGTAACTACCTGCTTTCAAGTTCTCAAAGGTAATGGGTAAAGGAGTGTCAGTAATCTTAGTACACTGCTTTTGGAAGCCGCGATCGCGATCGCTAGGAAATCCTTCACTGCTAGCAAATACACTGGCACATATTTGTCCTTGTTTATTCTTCAATCCATCAATTTCTACGGTGAGTTTGCCGTTAAAATTTGCTTTGGCACTAAATGACCACACCAGATTTCCCATAATTGCCAATAGCAGCATACTAACTCTCAATCCTCTAACCATAAAATTTTTACAAGGTAAAATAAGTTTTAACTTTGATTCAGATCAGGCAGATTCATCCTGACATTATTCGGTCAATACTCGCAAGCATCCTGCTATATTCTGTCTCTAGATTTGTCTAAAGAGGCAAGGAGACAATGGGAAGGATAGTGGTATTAGTATTTTTGGCTGCGATCGCTAAAATAATAAAATCGGACTAGCCCTTTCAAGGTGCGTAAAAATTTTGGTAAATAGATTCCTCTTTAAGCTCTAGACTCTGTGTCCTCTGCGTCTCTGTGGTTATAAAAAATACTTTTAAACCGCAGAGGCACAGAGAATGCTGAGGAAAATAAGAGATTTTACGAGTTACCTTGAAAGGCTAGTCCTATAAAGCAGCAATCAGGTAAAAATTTGAAAAAGTAGGCGGTATAAAACCTCCTACTTTTCCCCGCTTAGATAGAGAATTTTGCGGAATCAGTTGAATCTACTAATGGTGTCTTGGTAGCTCATATTAGAGTAAACCAAAGAAATATTTACCCTAATATCTACCAATTGAGCTTTCTTCTCCAGAAAATCCAGTTGCATCACCTTCTTTGAGAAATCCACTGTAGGCTTCCATACCGTGTTCACCGATATCCAAACCTTCTAGTTCCTCTTCTTTGGATACTCTGATTCCTAAAGTAGCTTTCAGTGCCAACCAAAAAATACTACTGAGTAAAACAGTGAAACCACCTACTGAGACAACGCCCAGCAACTGAACACCGAACTGTCCAAAGCCACCACCTGCAAATAAACCTTTTGCTGGGCCAAGTGTATCGCCATACCAGGAATAAACACCAGGGCCAACAGACCATAGGCCTACTGCAAGAGTTCCCCAGATGCCACAAACTAGGTGAACTGAGGTAGCTCCCACTGGGTCATCAATGCCAAGTTTATCAAAGAATGTTACAGAGAAAACTACCAGTACCCCAGCAATCAAGCCAATAACTAAAGAAGCAGGAATACTTACGTAAGCACAAGAAGCTGTAATACCAACCAAGCCAGCCAAAATACCATTGATAATCATTGACAGGTCTGGTTTACCTAAGTACAACCAAGCTGTAATGGTGGCGGCAATTCCACCGGCAGCACCAGCCATGTTAGTGGTGACAGCAATATGACTGATCGCACTAGGATCGGCAGCCATCACGGAACCGGGGTTGAAACCAAACCAACCCAACCATAGGATCAGACAGCCCAAAGTGGCAATACTCATGTTGTGACCAGGCATAGCCACAACTTGCTTATCTTGATATCTACCAAGGCGGGGCCCAAGAAATGCTGCTCCCATCAAAGCTGCCCACCCACCTACGGAGTGAACCACCGTAGAACCGGCAAAATCCCAAAAGCCTCTGTCTGCTAACCAACCAGTTCCCCAAATCCAGTGTCCGGTAATGGGGTAGAGAATACCTACGAGTAAGAGGCTAAAAATTAGGAAGTCAACAAACTTAATTCGTTCGGCTACTGCACCAGAAACGATTGTTGCTGCTGTCCCAGCAAACACTAACTGGAATAAAAACTTGGCACTTAGGGGTACACCAGTCCAACTAATGGCACTGAAAACGCCTTTATAGGCTTCTCCTGTGGCGGGGCTGTTATCTGCTCCCCCTAAGAAAAACCCATTCAATCCAATGAAGTCGTTGCCATCACCGAACATTAAGGCAAAACCGATTGCCCAAAAAGCAATGCTGGACAAAGCAAATACAATCAAGTTTTTGGAAAGAACGTTGACAGCGTTTTTCTGACGACAGAAGCCTGTTTCTAACATACAAAAACCAGCATTCATGAAGAACACTAAAAAGGCTGCGATCGCAACCCATAGCGTATCAAGAGCAACTTTAAGTTCTGCTGTCGTTGGCCCTGCGGCTGGAGCTTGGGCAACTGCGGCATAACCCCAAGCCAACACAATCAGACAAGCTATAGGTAAACAAGCTTGCCAACTGGGAGAAAGCCGCTTAATTGCTTGATTAAATAGCTTGACTTTTGAGTTGGATTGTGAATTTACAGCGTAATTTCTTGCAGACAAACGCCTATTTTTTGTTTTCGATTTTTGTTTGTACATAAACTTGAACATCATCCTCCGAACCATCCTTAAAAAATGGAAAAAACAGGTTAAGCAGAAAAAACTACTGTCCGAAGTTCAATCCAGTGGTTTTTGATCTTTTTTCTTTAGACCACTTGTTTAAAAACCAGAAAATAAAATTACCTGAGTAGGGTTTAGGAAACTATATTTATGTAGATATTCTTAAGTAATTATGATGTATTTTCTGAAACAGTCAAGTCTTCTTCACTCAATCTTTAATTTTTCAAAAACAAGTTATGTTGAGGAAATTGCCAGGAATTATCAATATTGTGCCTATAAAAAAGGTGCAGCACAGTTACAGCCGATTTTTACCTACATTAAGATGTAGGAAGTCATTAACTACACCTCTTTGGCAGATAAAACCTGCTTCTAACATGGGAAAGCCGATTTTCATGAAGAATATAAAAAAGCAATGATTAGTTCGGAGCTAGCATCAATGAAAATTTGTAGTTTAGTTGTAGTTTTAAATAAAAACTCAATAGTGGGAGCTTGAGAGAAATTATGAGACTACTTCCTATTTCACCCTTGGTAAAATTTATGCCTAGACGAATAAATTTGATTGATTGTCTATTTACTCAAACCAAAAAACTGTATCGTATAATACATTTTTTTGGTTTTGTGATTGCAAATAGCTAGTAATGCAACAAATCAAGCATCTATATCCTTTATAGGTAGGTAATTTCCGATTTCAGGATCTGACAATTATGAAT
>NZ_JACKZS010000179.1 GCF_014222285.1 Nostoc sp. UCD121 | reverse complement strand
CGCATCTTATTTACTAATAAAAACTAAGGAAAATTTAAAAATGACATAGATAATTGTAAAAATTGATGGGATGATAAATAAAATAAATCAAATATTTTCTCAAAATGTGAATTAGCTTATCCTCAACTGAATGACTAATCATCAATACTAAAATAATTCAATTCTGAGCTATGTAAGAGTGTATTTACTTAGAAAATAAATAAAACTTTTATGTAAAACATTCAAATGAAGTTTTGATGTACTATTTTAAGCTAACGCTAAAGTACTTAGTAAATATTTATTATCCATCGCCGCGAGAAACTGTTTATTTTTGATTCCGCGTTTAACACGTTTCTCTTTACTTAAAAAATTGACTGCAATATGTCTGAGAATTGCAAAATTCTGTGGGGCATTATCTTTCCTAATCCGACTCATCTTCCCTCAAAGCGACATCCAATAACGGCAGTCGCTACAACGGGGGGAACCCCCGCAACGCGCTGCCTCCCCAATGTAATGAATTCTCAACTCCCCAATGACTGCGAATAGAATTACCAAACTGTTCAGCGTTATCTTCAAGGCTACTAATAAAATAACGAGTTTCAACTGTTGTTTTACCGTCTAATAAACGGACGGACTCTACCATACCAACACTATTAAAGTTTGACCAAACTGAATCTGGGTTAAGCCGAGACTGAATCTGAGATAACATCACATAGTGGCGGATTTCATGACGACCATGCCAATTTCATCTGTTTTATATGTGCTATGTTAAATCCCCTCAAAACCTGTGCTTATCCCTGACTGGAATAATTTTTCAACTTCATCGTAAAGATTCCCTTGATTCTTTTTAAGGTAATTACATAATCTGCATCTTGCTGTGTAATTAATTTTACAATCTCTTTTTGACAACCGATTGTGTCAATTGTGACAATACATCCAGACAGTTCTAAAACTTTTAATAGTTCGGGAATTGCTGTAATTTCATTGGATTTTTCATCTACCTTAACTTGCCCTAACACTAATCTATTTGTAGTTGCCCATGCACTGACCATCATAATTGCACTTTGGTCGCTACTTTCATTGATTTGGCGAGTTGCACCACCTGTAATTACTTCTATAGTTAGTCCCTGAAAGTTGCTTATAACTTGGGAGGACTCAGAGCCAAGTGTGTTATCAGGCACGATATTACTTTGCTGCGCCTGGGTTTTGCTAGTGAGGAGACTTACCCTTAAACAGCCCAGCAACCCTGCCAATCCGAACTGCAAACACCTGTGTAATCTGTAGTTTTTCGTCATCTGGTGCTATTCATCCGATTTGCTTAAGTATCCAACAAAACTGCACCTTTGGATCATACATAAGCAAATATTTATTAAATATGCACTTTTATGCGATGAGGTGATCATGTTCCTGCATTCTCCAAGTATGAAAACTGCACGTAAACAAGCAGAAAAGGTGGATGTGTGGCATGAATATGTCAGATATTGTGTAACTCATCGGCAACAGTAAAACTACTGACCACTAATTAGTTCCTTGCTTTTTGGGCTAAGTAATTATAGGATTTCGGTTTTTTGTAATGGTGAACTCATCGGCAAAAAAGTGTCTACACTCTCCGAAACTATTATCTTTGTTTGATCAAAGCCATCTTGTAGCCCTAATTGGAGTGCCCTGCTCTGTCGAAAGCGAAGAGATGATTATATAGGAATCCGATTTCATTTTTGAAAGTATACCGAGACTAAAATTTTTGGACAACAAAGCTTTTATCTGACAAAATTTTCATTAATCAAACCGGAGTCCTATATAAGAATCATATCTGATTTATGAACAATATTTCAGATAAAATCCTGATAAAACGGGCTTTCCAGTCTCAGGATATTTTTAAAAATAAAATCGGAGTCCTATATGTATAATTCCTGTTTTGCCTACCCTAACTCACATTTCTTAGAAATCATTACTATTAAAACTTATGATTTTAAAAAACAGCTTTTCTGAGCTACAAACATCTAAAGTTGCTATGTTGCCATTAGAAGAAGAGTTGCTGCTTACCAGGTTTTTAATGGAACGTTTAATAGATGCAGTTTTCTGGATAACGTCAGATGCACAGATTATATACGTTAATTATGCAGCTTGTAGTTTGGTAGGGTATCCTTATGAGGAATTAGTCTCTAAGACTATACATAATATAATACTAGACTTTCCGCTAGAAGTTTGGCCGAATTACTGGAAAAGTATCAAACAACAAGGTTCCTTATATTTTGAATCTTTATATAAAACTTTAAAAGAACAGTGTTTTCCTGTGGAAATCTCTGCTACATATATGGAATATGAAGCTAAAGAGTATGTTTGTATTCTGATCCGAGATATTAGCAAACGCAAACAAGCTTCATTCAGCTTAGATAAATCTAATCAAGTACTAGAATGTAGAGTAGAAAAGCTTCTAACTGAATCAAAGTACGTCAATCAGCAATTATTTCACAAGAGGGCAGAGTGCGAACGGGTAAAAGTTAAACTGGAGAATTCTCTTTCGTTACTTCAAGCAACTCTGGAATCTATCGCTGACGGTGTTATTGCTATCAGATCAAATGGAGATATTATTAGCTCCAATCAAAATTTTGTCCAGATGTGGCATATTCCAGATTCTATTAATACTTTATGTCATCATAATCAATCTCTGACTTTTTATAAAAACCAAGTTAAAAATCCAGAAAAATTTTGCAGAAATGTCAATCAATTCGATAGCCAAATAGATTTTGAAAGCTGTGATATTTTAGAATTGAAAGATGAGAGGTTTTTCGAACAATACAGTAAACCTCTGCGACTTGCTGAAGAAATTATTGGTACAGTATGGATCTTTCGGGACATTACTGAATCCCAACAAGCAAAAAAAGAAAATCGCCGAATTCTCCAGCAAGAAAAACAAATTGCTGAAGATAGAGCGTGCTTCACCTCTATGGTTTTCCATGAATTTCGTAACCCTTTAAATATTATTTCATATTCAACTAGTTTGTTGAAACGTCATAGTCACCATTGGAGTGAGAAAAAGAAATTACAGTATTTACAGAATCTTCAAACAGCAGTTGAGCAAATAAAGCAATTAATGGATGAAGTTCTTATTGTCGAAAGTGTAGAAGCCGGAAAACTACGGTACGAGCTAAAACCGGTTGATTTAAATTTGTTTTGCCGGGAAATTTTGGCAGAAATGAGCTTGTATACAAATCTCAATTCAGTCAATTTTATTATTGAAGGTGATTGTCAAGTTGTGTGGGTAGATAAAAAGCTATTACAACCCGTCCTCACGAATTTGCTTTCAAATGCTATCAAATATTCCCCAACAAATAGCAAGGTTGATTTACTACTATCCTACGAAGATAAAAAAGTTATTTTCCAGATAAAAGATCGGGGAATTGGTATTCCGGTGGTAGATCAACAACAATTGTTTAAGCCATTTTATCGGGGTGAGAATGTGGGGGACATACCGGGTAACGGACTGGGGTTAGCAATTGTCAAGAAGCTTATAGACTTACATCATAGTCAAATTGATGTAGTAAGTGAAGTTGGAAAAGGTACTACTTTTACAGTTACATTACTCTTATAACATCAGTATAAATAATAGTTTTTTACAATTTATGACAATACCTCAGAGGAAAGTATGGCAAAAGTTCTGGTGATTGAAGATGAGACAAAAACGCGAGATATCTTTCTAGATAGCCTAGAAGCAGAAGGTTTTGAAGCCATCGGTGCAAAGAGTGGTCTTGTTGGCGTACAAAAGGCGCTAGAAAATTTACCAGATTTGGTGCTTTGCGACATTATGATGCCAGAACTTGATGGCTACGGTGTTCTCTCCACTCTGCGGCAAGACCCTACCACAGCTATGATTCCTTTCATTTTTCTGACTGCTAAGGCTACTAAGGCGGAACTTCGCCAAGGCATGGATTTAGGAGCTGATGACTATCTTACTAAACCGTCTACGGTAGAGGAATTATTGTCAGCGATCGCAACTCGGCTAAAAAAACAAGCAGCTACGAAAGAGTATTATGCAGTACATTTCTCACAAACTATAGTTTCACCTTTATCTGAAATTACAAAATCACTAAATTCACAATCGATATTTCCTTCTGACTCTCATCTGAGCCAAGTATTTGAGTACATTGAAGCAAATTACTATCAACCAATTAGCTTGCAAGATGTAGCTCTTGCAGTTGGTTACTGCCCAGCTTATTTAACAGACTTAGTGCGCCGTCATACGGGACAAACGGTGAATCATTGGATTGTCGAACGCCGGATGGTGGCAGCACGTAAATTATTGCTTGAAAGTAACTTGTGTGTGAATCAGATTGCTGAAACGGTAGGTTATCAGCATGAAGGCCATTTTTTCCGCCAGTTTCGCCAGCATCACAAGACTACTCCCCAAGCTTGGAGAAAGGCACAATTATTAACAGTTTAAAATTAAAAATTGTATTTTTACAGTGAAGTAAACTACGGACAGCGTTTTATAGAAAGGAAAGTACAAAAGTTTCAGAGCTACTTTGAGCGTTGCCAAAAAATGGATAAAGTCGAATTAAAAGGATGTGTAAAAACTAAAAAAATGTGAGCTTTATACAAAGATTGTGCATTGAAGTAGTTAGTTACCTTTCATAAGCTGCTAAGGATAAGGAACAGTAAAATAATTTTGAGATTGAAGCTTCCTATTTATACGGTTATGTAAAAATCTTTATACCTCAACAGGTATTACATTTTGAAAATAAAGCATCTCCATCGTTTTTTTTACCCCCCAGCTTGGCCGATCGCTGCTAAGATTTCGGCAGCATTGGTTGCGGCGGCGCTAATACCGATGAGCTTCATTTCCTATTACAATCTGCGGCAGAGTTTAGATAGTGTAGAGGCTGGAGAATACCGGAAGTTAGAACTATTAGCGACTAGTGTTGCTAGTCGCCTTGACCAATTAATTATTGATATTCAGCGTATTGTGGTTCAAGTTAGCAGCGATCGCAATGTGGTAAATTTCCTCGCTGCTACCTCCTCTGGAGAACGAGCATACTTGCGTAATGATATGCAACAAGCCCTTGAAAATGTCTTCCGCTCTAATCCAGACTTTGATGCTATTTTTATCATGGATAAAGAGGGACGTGCTGTTGCGGCTACCGATCCCACATTTGTTGGTCAAAATTACGCTTTCCGTGAGTATTTCCGCTCTAGCATTCAGGGTAACTCCTATATATCCAGTATTCTGGTGGGTAAAACGACTAAACGAGCCGGAATGTTTCTCTCTCACCCAGTGCGATCGCCTAGTGGTGAAATTGTCGGAGTATTAGTACTCAAAATTAGGGGCGCAGATATTAGAGCGATTGTCAATACATTGCAAGTAGGCTCTCAAAGCTACGCATTTCTAATTGACCAACAGGGAGTAATCATTAGTCATGCCGATCAATCTCTGCTGTACCATAGCCTCATCCCTCTGTCCCCTGATATTTTAAAGCAGATTGCCGACGATAGACGTTATGGGCTGGAGCAGATTCAGAGCTTGAAGATTGCAGAGTTGAAAGTGATGGTGAAAGCCAAACAAGTAGGTCATGCAATCTATCGCTTTCCACCCCAGCAGATGCCCCGCATAGTTGGTTTTGCACCTTTAGCAGAACAATCCTGGGTTTTGGGAATCAGCCAACCCAAGGTACAGTTTGCTGCACCTTTGAACCGTCTGATTTGGCTGCACGGCAGCAGTGTGGTAGTTGTGGGCGGCATCACAGCAATGATAGCGCTACTGTTAGCCAGAAGAATTTCTCGACCGATTCATGCCCTTACAGAAGCAGCTCAAGCACTAGAACATGATGATTTTGATTCTCATGTATTGCAACTACGTCAGAGCTTGGCGAAATCAACTCATAGCCAAGATGACATTGGTCAATTAGTGCGTGTTTTCTTGAAGATGGCTGAAAAAGTCAGAATGCGAGACCAAAAGCTGAAAATGCAAGTCCAAGAACTTCGGATTGAAATTGATGAAACCAAAAGAGCTAACCACGTTGCGGATATTACTGAAAATGAACACTTTCAGCAGTTACAAATGAAAATCCAAAAGCTGAGAGAACAAACGCTTATTGTTAGCGAAACTGAGACAGAGTATTACCAGAGATTGCAGAGTAAAGTGCAATCTCTCAAAGAGCGATCGCTAAATACTGAGGTATAAATCATGTCATCCGACGACGAACTGATATCACGGGAGGAAGTGCTGGCGGGTTTACCTGCTAGACGAGCGAATACGCTACTGTTTTTGATCGAGAGTCGGACGGCGCAAATAGTGGCGCGATCGCTAGTAGAATTTTCCTTAGCGGAGCAAACTAGCAATGAACGCAATTTAGCTTTCTTAGAAGCCTTTGCTTTAGGGAATGCACCACCAATCCACCCCACTATTCAGCACTTGGAACGTTACGCCAGTCAGTGGGCATCCCTAGTACCAGAAAATCCTAAACTGAAAGCTGCTATTGCCCATGCTTTTGGACAAAAATACACTTTTACCGAGAAAGTAGTGCCTCACATCCGCGCCGCTTTGGGTTTGGATGAGAAAACGGTACAAGTGGCTTATTCCCGCTTTTATAGAAAACAACTCTTAACTATTTTTGCCTCCCAATTGCCACTGATTGAACAGTGGCGCTGGATGAGTGCAGCGATCGCCCAAAGTCTAGAATCTCTGCCACCCTTTTGGCTAGCTTCCATACTCACCGTTGCTTTAGGGCTTCCCCAAGCCTTCCTAGCCTTGCCCATTGCTGTTGCCGATGTTGGCCCATTAGTTACCATTGCCTTTTTGCTGATTATTGGTACTATCAACATCCTGACGATGGCTTGTATGGCAGAAGCTGTTGGGCGTAGTAGTGACTTCCGTTATGGGAATTCTTTTATCAAACAATTAGTATCTAATTATTTAGGAAATGCAGGCTCATTTATACTTTCTATTGCAGTTGGTATCCGGGTTTTTCTGATTGCATTAGCTTGTTATATTGGTTTGTCGGTGACGATGGCCAGCTTCACACCCATACCAGCAGCATTATGGGCAGCATTGCTCTTTGCTGGGGGATTGTATTTGCGATCGCATAAATCTTTGAACTTCACCGTTGCCTTAATGATATTTTTGGCAGTAATCAACGTGAGTTTGCTGCTGATCCTTTCACTGCTGGCATTGGGTCATGTTGAACTAGAAAATTTATTATATGTAAACTTACCCTTTCTTGATGGTCATTTCCAACCGGAGAGACTACAGAGGATTTTCGGTGTCAGCCTGATGCTTTACTTTGGCCATGTGTATGTCGGGGAATGTGGCAAACTCATACTTCCGCGTGACTCTAGCGCCACCTCCTTGATTTGGGGTAGCGTTGCGGGAACTGCTTTTTTGACTATATTGTTTTGCATTTGGGTATTAGCAGTCAATGGAGCGATCGCCCCCCAATTGTTAGCAGGACAATCAGGCACCGCTTTAGAACCACTAGCACGAGAAGTAGGTTCAATCGTCACAGTTTTGGGGGCAGTTTTAGTCATCCTACTTTTGGGAATGGCTTGGCTACGTAGTTCCAGTCTCCTAGTCAACTTAGCTAAAGAGTGGTTGCCAACCCGACCGAAATCTGTATTAAGCTTACCTCGCCAGCAAGGAATGCTAATATTACATCCCTCTGGAGAATCCAGCCAGATTCCCCATATTGGTTTAACCTACTTGGGACAATCAGACACTCAATCTAAGTTTCGTGTAGATATTCAGTTAAGCGGCAAAGTTGACTCTGTAGAAATTGCCATCGCTGAACATTGGGATATTAAAGAACTATTCAATCAATTTCCCGACTTACGCAAGTGGGATACCCGCTTGGCTTTAGATGTCAAATCAGCTAACCAGGATAGAGCTTGTCTACAAATCATTTCACCGATGCTCTTAGTTTATGAAGGAGGTTTGAAAGCTGATGCTGGAAATTTTGCTTTTGAGCATCAGAGTCAGACGAAAAAGTTTTGGACAACCTTGCTCAACCAACGTCGCTTCTTCTTATGCATTAGCCCCTTACTGCTAGTCTTCTTGTTGACAGAGTGGCTTTTCTTAGCTGGTGTGCAATCCTTTACCAATATACTCGCCTTCGCCGGCATCCTTGGCAACTCCCTTGTTGGTGGTATTTTCCCAATTTTATTATTAGTTTCTAGTCGGCGCAAAGGCGAACTTATACCCGGAGTAGTCTTGAAGATTCTCAACTATCCGTTGTTTAGCGTGGGTGTGTACAGTTTATTCTTAGGCATCCTGCTCATCCACGGCTTATTTATCTGGGAAAATTTTGTGGCGCGGATTACTGCATTGTCCGTTGCTGCACTATCTTTAGGAGCAACTCTAGTGATGAAAAACTATGGAGCCTTTGCTTCTCGTGTAGTTGTAGAACTACGAGAAGATCAACACCTGGGGGGTAGTTCCGTATTCACAATCACAGCAGGCGGACAACCAAAAATCGCCCAAGTGCTGCTGGGATATGCCGATGGTGAGCAACATCACGAAGCAGCCACAATTGAGATTCCATCACTCTCATCCCTGCGCTATGCAACCTTTCAGTTACCAAACAAGCAAGAAAAAGAACTTAGAGTGTGGGCACACACAAGCAACTCCAAGGTGGACTCTAAAAGTATGCCTGCACTAGTAGAAGTCCAGAGTGGAAACAAGAATATGCAGTTTAACTTGCAGCTATCCAACGGACGAGTTTTGTTACCTTTGGGGGGCGATCGCTGCTGGTTAAAATTCACCTTCCCAGAGTTAGCAAAATGAGGGAGGAATCAATTCAAAATTCAAAATTAAATTACTTCTGCCTCCTCTTTCCCAATTCCCAATAAATAAATAATTAATTACGAGGTAATATATGGCACAAATTATCGCAGTTCATTCATTCCGTGGCGGTACTGGTAAATCAAACTTGATTGCCAATATAGCAGCTACTATGGCGCTTCAAGGACAACGTGTAGGCATTATTGATACTGATATCCAATCACCAGGAATTCACGTTATTTTCGGACTCAACGAGAATAAAATAGAACGCGCACTCAATGATTATTTATGGGGACAATGCGATATTAAAGACGCTGCTTATGATGTGACTGATACTCTCATTGCAGAACAAGGAAATGCAAGTACAGTCAAAGGTAGGCTTTATCTAGTCCCTTCTAGTATTAAGGCTGGTGAAATCGCTAGAATTCTGCGTGAAGGGTATGATGTAATCCGACTCAACGATGGTTTTCAGCAACTTATTCGCAGCCTGAAACTAGATTATCTATTAATTGATACACATCCAGGATTGAACGAAGAAACCTTACTTTCCATTGGTATTTCCAATGTTCTAATAATTCTCTTACGTCCAGATAATCAAGACTTCCAAGGTACTGCGGTAACAGTGGATGTAGCTCGCAAGCTCAGAGTGCCAAAAATGTTGTTGGTAATCAATAAAGCGTTACCAAGCTTGAACTTTGCAGACTTGCAACAACAGGTTGAGAAAATCTACAACGTTCCAGTAGCTGGGATTCTGCCCCTTTCCGAAGAAATGATGCAGCTAGCAAGCATTGGTATTTTCTCTCTACGTCACCCCGAACATCCCATCAGTCAGACAATTGCAGGAATTACCGACCAAATTGCTGGTTTAGTTGTTGCTCGTTAGTTATTGGACATCTCCAGAAAAGGCGTAGAGACAATTCATGAATTGTCCCTACAAATGGTTTCAGATAATGCATATTTAATTTTCGGAGATATCTATTGGGCATGGGGCATTGATGAATCATCAATAGTTTTTCTTCCCCTACTTTCTCATCTCTCCTAGTTTTTTATTGAATTTTGAATTTTGAATTGATTTCTCCCCACTCGTTTATGATTAAACAATCATTTCGTACCGATATCCTCGCCTACTTTGGAGCTACTGCTACACAGGCGAAGGAATTATTGGTATACAATCAAAACGTTTTTGATCACAACACATTAACTTATCCTCTGAAGTTCCCCCTTACTCCTGAATTATATGTGGCTGCTTGGGAAGAATACGCCGTTGCAGCGAGAGTCGTAGGAGTATTTGAAGCACTCAAACAACGACTGGTTCAGTTGCGATTCCCCATTAAAGAAGGTATCAGTCAAACTGAAGCCTATCTGTCTGCCAGTCGTAGGGGCGTTACTGCGGATGGAATGCCTGAAGCGACTGGTTTAGTTTTACAGCAGCCTGAAAAACTCCAATTAATATTACATCAAAGCTTGGCTGGAATCATACCAGTATTACTAGCTGGAAACCGAGAGGACTTTCTTTCTCTAGTACAAGCTCTGACAAAGCGAAATGAACCCCAGCCAATCCCTAACTCTATGGGAGCCTGTATAGTTAGTGGATTTAATAACTGGGATCGGATTTGTCAGCATCGCCAAAAATGGGAAGCTCTAAATCCTGGTAATTGCTCAGAAATTAGTTGGATGGGAGAGTTTCAGAAGCTAATACCACAAAAGCAACTTTATCAGGATAAGTTCATTATTTTGAATGATGGCGCTTATAGTAACGTTTCAGCCAGCGATATGGGACTTGAAAAATTCCAATGGCAGCAACTATCATTAACAATTCGGCTGGAACATGAATGTACACACTACTTTACACGCCGCCTGTTTAACTCCATGCAAAACAATATACTTGATGAGCTAATTGCCGACTACAAAGGCATTGTAGCCGCTACCGGGTATTATCGAGCCGACTGGTGTTTGCGATTTCTGGGGTTAGAGTCGTTTCCTGATTACCGAGAGGGAGGTAGACTGCAAAACTATCGGGGTAATCCACCACTTTCTGATGGGGCTTTTAAAATTCTACAGGCATTAGTGAAAGCAGCCGCCGACAATTTGCAGCGCTTTCACGCTGAGTATGCACGAAAATTAACTGATACTAATATTCAACCCTTGATATTAACGGCATTGACTTATTTAACATTGGAAGAATTAGCTTCAAAAGAGGCGAACTCATTTATTCAACAAAATTTAGAGAGATTGCTGAAGACTTCGTATGTAGAAACGCAAAATTAAATGTACTGGGCTTCGCCCCACTACGCTAACGTCCCGCTTCTCTACGAGACGCTGCGCTAACGCTAACGTGTCTATACAATAATCCAAAATATAAGATTAAAAACAGGTATTAGTTATGACAGAAGTGTTACTCAAAGAATTAACTACCAGTGACATTGATTGGATAATTGCGACAGGTCATCAACGAGAAATAGCTGCTGGCACTATACTTATCGAAGAAGGAAAAGCTGCCGATTGTTTGCACATTTTGCTAGATGGCATTTTAGTAGTTAGCATTTCTCAACCAGATAATAATCCTCTAACTCGTGCTTTTGCAGCTATCGAAGGAGATGAAGTCTTTAGCCGGGAGATTGCCAGATTATCCAGTGGCGAGGTAGTAGGAGAGCTTGCATTAGTAGGGAATCGTCTGACAACTACAACTGTAAAAGCTGTTAAAAAATGTTTAGTAATGTCTATTTCTCAACAAAAGCTGTCCGTAAAATTGCAGCAAGATGTTGGTTTTGCTTCGCGTTTTTATCGTGTGATCGCAATTATCCTTTCCGATAGAATTCAAAGCACCATTAATCAACAGGGACGTAACAATTTAGCACAAAATCAACCTTTGAGAGATGTCCTATTTGTGTTAGGAGGATTACATGATAGTGACATCGATTGGATGACGACTTGTGGTAAAATGCAAAAAATTCTTGCTAATACTGTACTTATCCGTGAAAGAGGGCTTGTGGATGGGCTGTATATTCTTTTAGATGGAGCAATGTCTTTGTCTATTGATGAAAATGAGCGTAACCCCTTAGCGCGTGCTTTTGCTGCTATAGAAGGTAGTGAAATTTCTGGTAGAGAAATAGCCAAATTATCCAAAGGCGAAATCATCGGCGAAACACCCTTCATTGATGGTCGCCTACCTTTGGCAACGGTTAAAGCTATTGAAGATTCAATTGTTTTGTCAATTGACCGACAGCAATTAGCAGCAAAGTTACAACAGGATATGGGATTTGCATCTCGTTTTTATCAAGTTATTGCAACTTTGCTTTCTCAAAGATTGCAAGGAATGCTGAGTCAGCTTGGTTATGGTAGGCGCGTTTATAGTAAAGGTTTACCGTTAGCTAAAGATGTAGAATATGAGGATGAATTGAATGATAACGTTTTAGATCGTGTGGCGATCGCGGCAAAAAGATTTGAGTGGATGTTGGGGCGGTTAAAAGTAAGTTAAATTCCTGGATAGAGAGCGCATCAGAATTATTAGATAGTGAATTCATCGTGACAAAAATCTAAAAAAATCATAGTCTTACCTAAAAATTGTGCATTGTAGTTTTATCTTGTTTTGCTTAATCTTTTAGGTATTCATAGGAGGAAATTATATGTCTATTGAAAGCGCAAAAGCTTTTTATCAGAGAGTTACAACAGATGAAAATTTCCGCACTCAAGTTGAAAGCTCTCCAATAGAAGAACGTGGCACTTTCTTACAAGCAGCAGGATATTCTTTTACTCAAAGAGAATGGGAAGCTGCTAGCGCTGAAATTTTAGAGACGACCTCAATTGATGGGGAACTCAATGAAGCTCAACTGGAGGCGATCGCCGGTGGAAGAACACCAATGGCTTTGTACGGTATATCAGCCGACCTTTAGGGAACTCCAATAAATAAATTATTCAATCTTGTGAGGTAGGCAATATGAGCGCCCAATTTACAGGATGGGCAAGATGCCAATCCCACAAGAAATATTGGGATATTTTCTTACCTGGAAGTCCCTTATTAACAATGGCTTTTGTCTAGTTAATAAATCCATAAGAGCTTTTTACTCCTGAACCCAATGCTAAAACGCTAGGCAAAATAATGTCTGACAAGCACCATCGAACCAGTTATGCCGTTTGGGAAATCACTCTGAAATGCAACCTTGCTTGTAGTCACTGTGGTTCGCGGGCGGGACAAGCACGAGATAAAGAACTTTCCACTGAAGAAGCTCTTAACCTTGTTCAGCAGTTAGCCGATGTTGGTATTAAAGAAGTAACTCTCATTGGAGGAGAAGCTTTTTTACGTCCAGACTGGCTTGTGATTGCAAAAGCCATTACCCAGGCTGGTATGCTCTGTGGTATGACTACCGGGGGCTACGGCATCTCGCTGGAGATCGCACACTGGATGAAAGAAGCGGGAATTGCTAAAGTTTCTGTTTCTACAGATGGGATGGAAACAACTCACGATCGCCTCCGAGGAAAAAAAGGTTCTTGGAAATCTGGACTCAGAACCATGAGCTACCTCAAAGAAGTCGGCATCCCCTTCGGTTGCAATACCCAAATTAACCGTCTGTCTGCTCCTGAATTCCCTCGCATCTACAAGCATATCCGCGATGCAGGTGCGCGAGCATGGCAAATTCAATTGACTGTTCCGATGGGAAATGCCGCAGACAATGCAGATATCCTTCTTCAGCCCAGCGAACTATTAGAACTCTATCCGATGGTGGCTCGTGTAGTTCGGCAGGCTCACCTTGAAGGAGTAAAAGTTTCTGCTGGTAACAACATTGGTTACTACGGTCCCTACGAACGGTTGCTGCGGGGACAAGGTGATGAATGGGGATTTTGGCAGGGTTGCAGCGCTGGACTCTCTACTCTAGGGTTGGAGGCGGACGGTACAATTAAAGGTTGTCCTTCACTGCCAACAGATGCTTATGCTGGTGGTAATATCCGCGATCGCTCTTTGCAAGAAGTCATTGAACAAGCTGAAGAATTGCGCTTTAATCTTAATGCTGGTACACCCGAAGGGACGGCTCACTTATGGGGATTCTGCAAGACTTGCAAGTTTGCTGACTTATGTCGTGGAGGCTGCACTTGGACAGCACACGTATTCTTCAATCGTAGAGGCAATAATCCTTACTGTCATCACCGCGCTCTCGAATTGGCAAAGCGCGGAATCCGGGAACGGGTTTACCCCAAAGTGCCAGCACCGGGGATTCCCTTCGATAACGGCGAGTTTGCCATTATTGAAGAACCACTTGACGCACCTTGGCCCGATAATGATCCACTTCATTTTACTGCTAACTCCATCCAATGGCCAGAAACTTGGCAAGACAAACCTGAACTTTCTTATTCTGTAGCAAGATGAATCATTTAAACGAAGAAGCTGATGAAAAGCTTTTTACAGTTCAGGCAGAAACTTTATCTGAAGAACTGTTAATTTCTCAGCCCCTCTTACCTCGCTCTGGTTGGCAAGATGAACAAGCTTTTTTGAGAGCTATAATCAGGGCTAAACAAGCTTTAGATATGGCAGAATTGACTGCTCTTCTTTGGCAACCAAAAGCTTCTTCAACTAGTTAGAGAAGTTAAATAATAGCCAAACACTCTATAAAAAAACTAGAATTTTTAGGTGGCATATTTATAGAGAAAGTATCTCAAAAATTGCCACCCTATGTTAATAGAACTTTAAGTTGATAATGCCTACTTGACTTTACGGATCTGCTATTTCCTGGAGAAGCTTAGATGAGTAACCGTTATCCGTCACCATTTGTGGACAGCGATAACAAGCGGCTTTTCCTTCCTGCTGCCACCAACGGCAACTAGGGCGAATCTGGCAAGCTGGTAAAGTTTCCACAACAGTTGGTAACTGCTCAACGATACGTGTAGCTAAACGGCAGTTTGCACCATCAAAATGCTTACAAGCATCAGCTTGGCAAGACGATGCAATTCGGAAAATTTCTGTAGGCTTAACTGAGTCTGATAAAGCTAGAATTTCCTCTGTAACTGGCTGAGACTCCGTTAGATAAGCGATAGTTGGTGCTTCGACAGTACCCCCTACAACACCAAACACAACAGTATTACCTATTTCTGGTTGTCCACTGGGACATAATGGCAACTTAGCCGATTCAACTACTTGTTCTAAGGAATTAGCAGTTTTATTATATCTTGTTTCAAATTCCTTGGATTGAGTACTTAGATTAAGAGGCTGGTTAATATTTTCAAATAGGCTTTTCCACCCTCCGGTTTCATAAAGAGACTGAGACTTTTTCCAAGGGCTAATCGTTTGACGTGCTTCAATAGCTCTTTGTTTAGCATGAAAAGTGGCATTTTCTAACTCTTCTGATCCAATGCTCTGAGGCTTCAAGATATGTTTGTTGTGAAATAAAGATATTGATTCTTGCATAGAGTTTAGTTTTATTTTTATGATTGAAATTAAAGTTTGTTTTGGCTCCCTACTTTTGAAGCCATAGGGAGTTCGATATAACTCAAACCCCCTATGTTGAGAATTAAGATAAAACCTATTTAAATGGCTGAAAAAACACAAAGCTTTAAAGCTTTTGTAGACTGTTTACTTGATATTATTATTGAGCTACAATGATACCGGCGGTACGTCCAATACCGCCTGCAACCATTATCAAATCTAATTCACTCAGTTCTTCATTGGCAGTATTAACTGGTATAACCAAATGTTTAACAGTTAGTGTGTCTTCATAAACACAAATTATTAAAGTATCGGACAAGTCTGTACCTGTCATTTTTTTAATTGCAGCTTTGGGATTTTGTAGCAGTTGAGATTTGAAACTTTCATCTTTCCAAGCCTGTTGTATTATTGCTTGGAATCCAGGTGCTGATTCTGTAACATTACCTATCTGGGATTCTGACTTTAACGGTAAAACCAAATTTTTTAATTCTAAACTATCCTCATGAACTTCAATTGTAATCGAATTAGAAACATGAACACCCATCTCAGCAAAGGTAGCTTTTGGGTTAGCAATAAAGTTATTTTTGAGTTGTTCATCAGCCCATAAATGCTCTAGAAGAGCTTCATAACTTTTGATTTGGCTTTTCATTAATATTTACCTGCAATTTTTGTCTTTTTGATTGGATTTTGATTGTATGCCAATTTATTTTATTC
>NZ_JACKZS010000178.1 GCF_014222285.1 Nostoc sp. UCD121 | reverse complement strand
GTGGAGGGCTGAGTGGAGGGCTGATTTTTGGGCTGATTTCTGGGCTGATTTTAGGGCTGATTTTAGGGCTGATTTTTGGATTTCATGGTTTAGAAATAGAAAATAAAATTATTTCTAACCAAGGTATTTGGCAATCTGCTAAAAATACAGTCAATTTATCAGTCTTCGTGTTTTTACCTTCCACAATATTAATCTTTTTGATTCTAGGAATTATACAAAATAATAGTTTAAATGAAGCTTTAATTTCTAGCTTAGTGTCTGGATTATTTTTAGGATTATTGCTAGGCATACCTAGAAGTGGAACACCAGTCATTAAACACTTCACCCTACGCCTCATCCTCTACCGCAACGGTTACATCCCCTGGAATTACGCCCGTTTCCTCGACTACAGCACCGAGCGATTATTCCTCCAGCGCGTTGGTGGTCGCTACCGCTTCATCCACAAACTGCTGCAAGACCACTTCGCTCAAATGGAATTCAAGCGGAATTGACCAAGAATTCTGTTTGCTTACGAGTGCCAAGTAATCGATTGTACGACTGAATTTGCAAGCCTCTGTACGCAACCTCTAGCTGATGGTTCAGTAATAGTAATGTCGCCAACTTGCTTTTTAACTACTTCTGCAATAGTCTGCCAAGTAGTCCAACAAACTACTTCATCAACCTGTTCTAAAAGTAATGATTTTTCAAAATTGTGGTTCTCAGTACGGTTTAAAACAGATTCAAGATGAAGTTCAATCGCATCTATAGGATTTAACCGCCCATGTCCTTGAACTGATACAGGTGGTTCTTCACCCAGAATCAGCCATAATATTGGCTCTTGGTTTTGATTTAACGCCTCTTTCATTACCAGAACAAACTCACGCGCGAGTTGCTCTGGCTGAAATGAACTTGGTTTAATACGTTTTGCTTCAATCAACCCAAAACAACTTGGTGTTTTGATTACTCCATCGGGCTGTACCGCAAGTTCTTTTTGATACGCTCTACCACTTGGTGTTAGAAAAAAACTGCCAGGATAAAGAGTAAAATCAGCTTGTTCAATTTCTTGCTGAAGTAGACTACGCACTTTTGTTGCACCTAGTGATGCTTCAACTACAGCACCCCAAAAAGATTGACGGGGAAGAAAGTCTAATGCAAGAAATACTTCAGCAGTGAGAACATCTTCAAACCCTCGTCCACCATTTCGATATTCTTTAACCGTACTACCAACCCACGATATTTCCTGCAAAAGCCGCCCTATAACCCTAGAATTGCTAGTAATGTTCATTGCACCCACATCCCATCAATAGCCTCATGGCTTTGCATTTTAGGGTTCCCATGCAGTAACATTTTCTAACATGACGATGGGAGATGATTTTTATAAATAGTTGTGCAAAATTCTCAGAATTCAAGTTTTAAAACTTCAAGGTTTGGATTCACTCAAGGCATTTCCTGATTCTAAAACAGGTAGAGGTTTATTGAATGGCTCGATCCAATTCCATTACTTTGGGTTATTAAAAACTCCGCTCGTTAACGTGTATCAGTAAATCAAACGTACAATGCTGTAGTTTGCAGCTTATTAATTTTTCTCACTCCGAATCCTTCAACATTCCCGTCAATAATTCCGACATCTCCCACAAGTCTTTATTCCTGTTATCGTCATAAATCATCAACGTTCTGGGGTCAGCATGACGGCTCAACTTCTGCACCTTTCTGATATTCCCATCAGTGGCATCGAGCGCCGCCGTAATCGCCGAATGCCTGACCCTGTGCGGTGACATGGGTTTCTTCACTCCCACCGCTTTAAAAGCAGTAGCCACTATTTTATAGATGGCATCCGTAGTCAATCTATGCCCGAAATTCTGAAAATCTAACGCCGTAAAAATTGGTAAACTAACATTCAAATCCCCCCTAGCAATCAACCAATCAGCAAGAGCCGCCGCCACATCTTTGGACATATCCAAATATTCTTCATTCGTTCCCTTACCCTTCCCCAAAACTCTCAACTTGCGCCCATAAAAATCAAAGTCACCCACATTAAGATGACATATCTCCTGCCGACGCAACGCTAAACCCCACAACACCAGAAAAATTGCATAGTTGCGTTTACCAATCAACGTTTCTCTATCAAATTGCTGAATCACAACAGAGATCGCTTTGCTATCAACACCCCGCGTATCCCGGTACGCCTTAACCTTCTCCCCCGACACATCTTCCAGCGAATAGTTGCACACTCCCAACTTGCGCCCCATCTTCGCCAGCGACTTAATCGCAGCCAACCGCCGATTAATTGTCGCCTCCCGCAACCCAGATTTAATCAACATCGCCTTGTACTTCAGCACCACCATCACTGCCTGCTCTCGCTGCAAGTGCAAAAACTCCAGCACGCTATCACCAGTCGGCGGTACAAGAGTCATCTTCAGAAAGAAATCCCTCAAATCCTTTTCATAAGCCCGTCGAGTATTGGGGTTGCGTTTATCTGCCAACAGCTGCGCCAACACATCTGGATCTTGGTCAAGCTGCGCGTCAAAATATCTGGCGATCGGTGCATCTAAACACGCCTCCAATTCTACCTTGACGATTTCCCCCCAACCTGGCTGATTAAGCATAAATGCTCACTGACTCGTTATTGATAATGTAGGTTTCCAATAACGAATATCATACAGTCACAGGGGGGTGCATGAATGTTTACAATCCGTGAGTCGCAAAATACTTCTTGCGGAAGTAAGCAGGTGTCATTTAGTAATGCTTTGTCTGTAATTTCCTGTTTTGATATCAAAATTGATATCGAGAAACTGATTTGATCGCGAATGGCGATCGCCCCCCGCATAACGTACCTCACCACTAAAAGCAAAACTAAGTGGAACTCTTGGTGTGCTGGTCTTCATAAGAATTGAATCAACTAGGTTTGACGATTAATGTTAGTAACTATCTGATTTTCTGAAGGATGTTTGTAATGAGGTTGATTAATCGGGGGGCATAAATAATCAAAAGAATTGTCAGTATGTGACAGTTGCATACTCCGGGGTGCATTTAGAGCAATGACAGCATCTCCAATCTTTTCACAGCGCTTACAGTTACAGGCTGCTGCTCCTTGTGTCAATATTTCTTTTAGATTCTTGGCAATATTGATAAATCCCCTAGTATTTGAGTTTTTGGGTAGTTGGTCAGCTTGTTCGACTAGTTGCTCAATTTCGTCACGGTACTGTACTAAAAGAAACTGGTCTATTTGACATTTGCTCCGACAAGTCTCTACATCTCCAAATTCATCAGCAAACTGCTTTAATCCAACTGCTGGATTTTTCAAATCAAGGGTAAGTGGGACAATGGCGCGGGCGCAGGCGGTAGAATCAGTATTCGTGTTGTTAAATTTTTTTCTGAGTAGAAGTTCAAAACGTTTGATATAAATTGCTAAAACAGAAAGGGCTGTTTCTTTATCTTCAGGACTGCTAAAGTTGAGTTGATGCGTGCTAAAAAGTTGGGGAATAAGCTGTAAAATCGCTTTGAGTTCGCTAGTCTTAAATCTATTGCTCCACAGAGCAATCGCATCTCCAATATTGTTGATAGTTTCTAGGCGCAGCACAAAGTAAAAGGAAATAAGATTAATCAAATAACTGCGCTTCATCTCCATCTGAACATAGTTAGAGATATAAAGCGGTTGATCAGTAAATTGAGATTGAAAATACTGTTTATAAGCTTGCGTACTTAATAACAGAGAACGGAGAACTGAAGTGTCTAAAAAATGTTGAGTCACAGATTCATCTTCCATTCTGTGTTATGACTCGTCTGAATCTGTATCTAAACTATTGTCAATGCTTACCCCGAAAGGTAGGGTATCAAAGCCTAAGTTTTCTAGAGTTAAAATAGAGTCTTCAACTGATAAATTGTTGATTTTTTCTTGATTGACTAGGGATGTAAGTAAGTCATAAACGCCTTTGTACTGACTGGCATTATAGTCAATCCATCGGTTTTGAAATGCAAGTGCATCATGGAGCGCCATTACCACTTCTGTATAGGGGTCAAAAGGTAATTTATCACGCATGAACCGCATAGTACGTAGTAGGTTGTCTGCATAGACTGCTGCCATTGGTTCTCCAGAGTAAGAGGAGAGTTTTTGTAAATCTACCAAGATAGCCTTGGTGATTTCTACTCCTGAAACTTCTAAGACAGTCTGCTCAATATTCATTGTTTCTCTTCGATAGTAACTTGAGTTGAGTCGGAGCTAATTGACACTTTATGGGGTAGATTTATGAGATGAAACGCTCATTCTTTGCGTCCTGTACTAAAGAAGGGCAGCAATACCTCAGTCTAAAAGTTTAGTCTAGTTTCCAGTCTATACAAAAAATAGTCTGCCAAGATCCAGCAAACTGCTAAACCCCCATGAAACAGAAAAGCCATCAGTCAGCATACGCTACCAAAATAAAAAAATTGGTTGAAACAGCTAAACAACTTCGTACTGAAAATTTTAGGTTGGCGCTACCTATCACACGATTGACTAGCATCAAAAGCCTTTGTCAAGATGAAGTTGCCGCAGAGCAATTTGCTCTTTACATGTCAAAACTGGTTCAGCAGCAAATAAACGATGCTGACTGTGCCAGTCATAAGAGTCCTGAAGAATGGGAGCAGAACAAAACTCTGATTGCTGATGCCATTACTCAGATGGAGCGTTACCTGGAAACCCCCACTCCTGATGGGAAACAATTCCTATGTAAGCTGTTGAGACAAATCGATGAGTTGCAAGGAGACGATTACCGTAATGTCTCTTGGACTACTGTACGTTTTGTCAAGAGCGGTGAACTGCTCAAACTAGAGTATGCTATACGCTGTTTTGTTGAGCAGGATTTTCCCTACTATGCTTATAGATTAGCTAGAGAATTCATAGAAGGCTATAAGCCTCAATATGGCACAGGTTTGATTCCCGAATCCGTGACTATGCTGCTGGAAGTTGCTGAGTTTTGGTGTCAGTACTATTTTGGACAAAATTTGTCACAGAAGTTTCCCAATTTGATTTATTCAACCTAAACTATGCTGTAAAACAGAATAACAAGCTTACCTGACACCCGTGACTAAAGTCATCGCAGTATTCAACCAAGCCGGTGGAGTCATGAAAACGAGCCTCACCATGAACCTCGGCTACCAACTACACCTGAAGAAACATAAAACGCTTCTCATCGACATGGACCCACAAGGAAGTCTCACAACTTTTATGGGTCTAGAACCACACGAACTTGAACAAATTGTTGGTAATGTCATTCTCAATGAAGAAACGCCATTACCAATTCAACGCGATTTGCATGGCATGGATTTATTACCAGCCAATATTTCACTAAGTGCAGTGGAACTACAACTAGCTAGCGTCATGGCGAGGGAAATTCGTCTAAAGCAAGCTTTAGAACCTATACGCAATCAATATGATTTTATCCTCATCGACTGTCCGCCATCCTTGGGAGTGTTGAGCATTTTAGCTTTGACAGCAGGAACCCATGTTTTAATTCCGATCCAAACTCACTTCAAAGCTTTCAAAGGCACGGAATTGCTACTCGATACAATTAAACAGGTGCGAAAACACGTTAATCCTAAGCTGGCGATTGCAGGCATAGTTCCTACACTTTACAGCAATGCCAATCAAGATAAACTAATCCTGGAAGCTTTAGAACAACAGTTATCCTCCCTAGCTAAGGTATATCCCGCGATTCCTCGCGCCACTGCATTTGCTGATGCTGCAATGAGTCGTCAACCTCTAGCAGTTTATGCTCCAAAACATCCAGCAATTACAGTTTTAAAAAAGATTGCCCAAGGCATGGAGAAGCTGTAATGACAAAAAAACGCCTGGAAGTCCCTAAGATGCGTGGCGTTGAAGATTTATTAACTATGGATGTGGAGGCATCTGCTGCTGCTACTACTGTTTCCATCCACAAAATTCGAGTTGCCAAAAAACAACCACGCCGTTGGTTTGACCCCGAAAAAATGTCACAGCTTGTGCAATCGGTACGCGAACACGGGATTTTAGAACCCTTGTTAGTCCGTCCGCTCGGCAATGGAGAATATGAATTAATTGCTGGAGAAAGGCGACTGAGGGCAGGGAAGGAGGCTGGATTAGCTGAAGTCCCAATTGTCAGTAAAGAACTGAGCGATCGGCAAGCTCTGCAAATCGCGTTACTTGAAAACTTGCAGCGCGAAGACCTCAACCCAGTAGAAGAAGTGGAAGCGATACTAGAACTGCTGGCGATAAATCTGGATGTCAGCACTGAGGATGTCAAATCGATTCTAAACGTTGCTGCCAATGCTAAAAAACGTGATTTGGAGTTGACGGGAAACGTTTCCCGTCAACTTGAAGATATTGAAATTACCTTGGCAGGCATTGGTAGATTTAATGCAGAAAGCTTTCGTACAAGCCGTTTGCCGTTGCTCTCTTTACCGTCAGATGTACTATTCGTATTGCGCCAAGGTCAGCTGGAATTTACCAAGGCACGAACAATAGCACGAGTCAAAGACGAGCAAAAGCGTGCTGATGTACTCTCCTCAGCAATTGCTCAAAATCTGTCGTTAACTCAAATTAAGGAATTAATAAAGCAACTGCAATCATCAGAGACAACGCCAGAAGCGACACCAGAAAAAGCCTTGAGCAACCGCTATGCAGAAATAGGCAAGCGTTTACAACAAGCTCAGTTGTGGAAAGACGATAAAAAACGCAAGAAGTTGGAGAGGCTATTGAGTGACTTAGAAAAGTTGCTTGACGAATCCAAGCAGAAGTAAACCTAAGTCTTACGAATGGTTTTTCGGTGATTTTCAGGTCATAAAGCAATTTTATTTTTGTAACCTTTTCGTAGCAAGGCTTCCGATAAAAATATCGGGTCACGCTGGAACCAAAAAGGTGAAGGATAAGGAATTGGCAATTTTTCAGTTGACCAATAAGCACAGAGGTACTCATAACAAGAGCCAAGTCATTGAGGAGCCGGATGATGCGAAAGTGTCACGTCCGGTTTTGAAGACGAGCGGGACTCGTGAGAGTCTCGCTTAGTTTAATGCTTTGCTCAGTAAGCACCTTAAAACGGCAATATTATCGGTTAACCGATATTAAATCAATTTATGTCCACAGTTGGAACAGAAGTTTGAGTTAGCTGGGTTATTTTGACCGCATTGGGTGCAAAAAACAGCAGATTTATCACTACTTTGAACCTCATTTGATTCTGAATCAGGCATGTATTTTGTAATCAAATCCTGAATAATTTTATTCTCACGCTTGTAATTATTACTATCCTTTCCTCCCTCCTGTTCTAGATCGAATTCCCGCAGTTTCAGATAATGGAGCAGATGTTGGAACAACGTCTGTTTTTTCTCACTGGTGTCAGCCTTACTCAGTTCTGCCGTTACCTGACGCTGAATCTCTTCTTTATCAAAACGGCACGCTTTAATTTGCAGCACTTGTACTGCTTCTTCCCAACTAGAAGCAATATCCACATTCTCTGCTCCAGTCACTGTTTTGCGGGTATAACGGATGACATTTTCTTTAGCTTGGCGATTTTGGTCTAGTTGCAGCACTTTTAAAGCTCGTGCTTCCACAATAAGCTTAAAAATTTCTGGTTTTTCTGGGAACACATCCCAAAAAGGAGGTTCTTTTTGAATATGAACTGGGATGGGGGAATCTTTACTTTCACCTCTAAGTTGTGCGCGTTTCGCTTCAATAGATTGACCTTTCCAATCTTGATAAGATTCCTGCAAATTTAGCATTCCTACAACACAACGCAGAGAAAAACCCCCAATTTCTTGTACAAAAACAATCCGGTGACATTCTGCGTTCCCCAAAGGCGTAATAGAATCATTATTACCAACACGTTCTCGCAGCATTGGTATCAGTTTGATAGCGGCAGGGTCACTACTATTACGTCCACCAACTATAGCGGCTGTATAATTTATCTTTGGGTCAAAACCTGCATCTTGACCTTTAAGCACAGCATCAGAAAGTAGAATTAACGGTTTCGATTTATTATAAGCAATTCCTATTCGATTGCGAATCTCTGTTTCTTCGTTGTTGAAAACTTTGAATAGGCGATCGCACGCTGTGAGTTCCCGCTTCAAACGGCTATTTTCAGGTGCATTTACTACAACCGCTTGAGTTTTGTCAGCAATGATATCTTTGAAGTCATTATCTTGCACATCAGCTAGATTTTGTACATCAAAAAGTCGCATTACCTCATCAGCATTACGCTCTCGTTTCCAAAGCGGACTCGCATCCAATAAAACCTGCTGAGAAACATTACTGCAAACTCCATCCATTCCCAATTCATAGCGAGTTTTACTACCAGCAGAAGCCCCTGCAAGCTGCTCTATCATGTCTTGATATAGCTGATTGAGTTCTTGTCGGTCATAAAGCTTAATTCCGTTAATAATTAAAGCGTCAGCACTATCTGCTTGTTGATTAGCTTTTTGCTGGAAGTAATCACGAGATTGCCGCAGCTTTTGATTTAAACGAGCCAGACGACGATTCAATTCATCGAGATGTTCTTGTAGTCTTGCTATCAATTCCCACCCCAAAGCTCTGGCCTTGCGTTGAATCATCGCAACTAAGCTACCCTCCAATCCGATCAAAGCTAAATCGCAACGCTTCTCCATATCATCTTGCTTAGTTAAAGCAAACTTATCCTTGAATTGTGAAATATCTTGTAATGCATTTTCGTACTGTTGCTGTCGATTGGTTTCATTAGGTTGCCAGACTTTTTCAACTTCTCGCCGAAAATTTGTCTCAGCCGTTGTCAACGTCTGACTTACTGCTGTAATAAATGCATCTGCAAATTTTAGACCTCGGTTGCGGTCTTCGATAATACGATAAAATTCTTCTTCTAAAGCTTTTCGACCCCATTGAATAATTCGCTTTTGGTTATCGTACATCTTTATAAAGAAGTCACCATGAGATCGCGTATCTGGACTCAATTCACGGAAGTGGTTATCACGATATTCATTTACCTTTGGTTGGAGATAGTCCAAAAATTTAAGAATTTTCCCGCGTTCAGGTCCTATGAGATTTAGATATTCATAAGTACATTTTAGTTTATTATCGGTAGTTGTTTCGTTGCGGATACTGTTAACCCATGCGGATACTTCAGCTGTTAATGAACGTTCTCCACCAGATGATAAATCTGATAAAAGTTCTGCCGCTGTTAGTCGCATTCCTTTGAGAATATCGGTTTCCACCAGCTTTGTCATATCAGGTGGCAGTGATACGGATTCATTCAGCCACCAACTCACAAAATCAGATGCTAGTCGTTGGGATAGAGAAGTGCGAATTTGGGCAATCGGAATTTCGATGGTTGAGAGACCAAAACTCATAAAGTTTTTAGGATAGCTTCGACCACCTGGATCTGCTTGCGCCCAAGCTCCTTTAATATTGTCTCGAATTGAACGTTTATGAGGAGCAAAATCAGATGTCAAATCCAAGAAGATATTTTGTGCCATCATCTCCCGCATTTGATCCAAATTAAAGTCACTCTCGCCGTTTTTTGTACCTACAAGGTAAGTGAAGTCAAATGGAGCAGATTTACTGCGAATTTCATCAGTTAACTGACTACTAAATTGAGTAACATATTCAGTTCTATGGTCAGAAAAATAACTCAACTCCATTAGTGCTGCATAACCATTAGCGAGGACACGATCTCCCACATCTATACTCGCAAAGGCATTTGGCATCGGTACAATCGCGTTTACTGTTGAAGTACCCTGTCCCCGCAACCAATGACGAATGCAATAACCTATATCGAGCAGCATTCCACTGCCAGTACCACCGGATAAAGACCCGACTATAAAGACATTAAAAGCATTCGTATCAACTTGAACCCCATGCTTATTCTGCATGAATTCTTCATGCCCTTTGACATAATTGCAAATATCATAAAATTTTCTCTGAATCCTGTGATAGTTGCAAAAAAAAGCAAACCTACCGTAAGCACGGATTTGTCCTGCTCCAGCTTCAATTGCCCCAATATTTCGCTCTAATTCTGATGGAAACCAACTCTCAATCCAGGGATAGTTATCCATCTCTGAAATAATTTTTTGAACGTCGCTACCTTTGACACTAGCCCAATATTTTTCATAGTCTTCAAAAGGTGAACCAGATGCTCCTGGATTAGTAACCTTGTATTCTCTATCTGTATCTATTATCAAAAAACTAAGTAGGGGAAAATTCTTTAAATTACCGTAGGTTTCTTCAACTAATCTGCGTACTCTAGATAGCACTTCATTTCCAGTACCACCCACACCTACTAATACAGTAGGAACCATAGTTTTTTCTGCAACTGGCATAACAGCTTCTCCTATTAACAATTAGATTTAATTTTTGAAAATTAACAAGATAAACTAAAGGAAAAATAAAATAATTTCCAAACAATTATGGGGGTAATAACACTCCAAAAAAAGGCGTTCCCCAGAGCTAACTGACCAGAAATATTAGGTGGTAAATTTCCCAGCTTCTGAAAAATCCATCGATCTAGAGGCAAACTTAACATCCACATGAAGGAAATCCAGGCAGCAGCAAGCCAGAAGATAATCCATTTTAGATTACTGTTAAAGCTGGTAAATAATTTATCAATAAATAGCTCTTTCAAATTATTCTGTTTACCGTTCAGGTAAATTCCCTTGGTGCTGAAGGCGGCTAGTTTTAAGGCTGGAATATCTCCCCCTACTACAATGGCATTGATTTTGACTCTTTGAGTTGCTGCTTGAACAACAACTAACGGGGAAATATCAGCTTGACCATCCGTAACTAACAGTAACTCGCGACAGCTATCCTGAAAGCTACTAAGGGCAGCCGTTCCTTTTTGGATGGCTTGATTGATGTTAGTGCCTTCCCCAACTTGAAAAGGCAGTTGAGGGTTTTGCATCACTTGTTTTAACTCTGCCTCTAACTGCTTTTTGTCGGTTTTAAAGGAACTTGTAAGAGGAAGAACTTCGCCAGCAAAACCAAAAATTTGAATGCGGTTAGGAATTTTGAGCATCTGGGAGTTTTGCTCTAGATAGGATTGTACCGCTGCAATTTCTTGAGCCATTACTGTGTTTGGGGCATTGAACAGTTGCGGACTATTGGAGTAAGTACTACCACTTAAATCCAAGGTTATCGCCACTGCTACGTTAGGTCTTCCTAACCCCAAAAGTCCGAACAGCAAAGCTGTTACTAAAAAAGCTCCTAGAAACATGGCTGGAATTTGGAACAACGGATACAACCATAGGCCCCTACGAGAATTATTCACTGAAACTCCGGTAATATTTTTGTAGGTACTATATTATTCAACTAAGTAACATTTTAAAAGGTAAATAGCTAGGATAAGAGTAAAAATAGGACATAAGCAGAGTATTACAGTTGTATTTAGTACAGTTTGATTTTCATAAATTAGTGACAAATTGAACAAGCTGATGTACTGTAACAATAAATTACTGCACATTGTATAGTTTTATACGACAGTCGGCAACTGTCGTTACTTGTAAATTAAATACATTTACTTAACTAAAAACTCCGTGATTACGTTGACGAGCGATAATTTTATACCATATCATAGTGGTGTATATTAGCTGTAAAATGTTTAAAAGTATGAATTTTAAGTTATTTGCTAGCTTGTTAACTGCCGCAGTCCTGAGTCTTGTTGCAACATTAACTATCAGTAGCTATGGTCAGGCTCAAACTCAGAAGAATTCATTTTCTTGTAGTCTAACTACACAAAAGGGATTTCCTGCAACAATGGTTAAAACTGGTTCAGCTACATCCCCATTTATTTATTGGAAGACAAATTTTTTTGGTAATGATTGGACATCAGAAAAACGCTGTATGAAAGTAACTGAAAGACTAAATACATATAATAAACAAGGTAAATTAGGTTATTTTACTACTGGCAAGATGCGTGGATATAATGTGGTATGTGTTACAAGTAAAAATGATGGGCCGTGCGAAGGATTACTGTACACAATTAAGCAGGGAGTTGCGCCCACAGAGGCAATTGATGAATTACTATCTGCTTTTGACCAGGCTGGTACAACTGTGGAAAATAGCGGAGCTATCGTCCATATAAGCAAGATTAATGGTAAAAAGTATATTAATCTGCGAGAAATGCTAACAAAACTTGGCAGGTAGTTTATTAATTAACGATGATTCCCAACTAAGTTTTGCCGTTAGACTTATCCGTAAATAAAGTTTTGATTCTTGATTCATAAGGCTTCGATGTTAGTTTGCGGATATGTCTATTCTAAAAAAGAACAATTTAATCAATGCATACAAATACGTGTTAACTACCTTTTTTTCTACTTTAATAGTGATCTCTCTAGTGCAATCGTCAGGACAAAACGAAGATAGTATGACATCCACTAACGAGAGTTGTCCTCCTCAGCCAAAATCAGAACAGCAGTTACGTAACCTTGCACGCTCTGTAACCGTCAAGGTATTGACAGATAGACAAACTTGGGGTTCTGGGATTTTAATTAGTAAAAACAACGGACTCTACAAAGTTATAACTAATAAACATATTGTCGCTAAAGCAAGAAAATACGAAATTCAAACTGCTAATAATAAACAAAAGTATCCAGGCCAGTTATTAAATACAGTTAATTTTGGTAATAATGATTTGGCAGAACTTCAATTTGCGAGCAAAGATAATTATGTAATTGCTTGTTTAGAAAATACAAAATTATTAACCAAAAACGTACCTGTTTTTGTTGCTGGTTATCCACTAGAAGCAAATCCATCTGTAGACAATGGGTTTGTATTTAAAGCAGGAAATATTGGGGTTGTTTTAGATAAAGATTTACTTGATTATGATGGAATAGGTAGGGGCTATCGTATAGGATACACTAATGAAATAGAGAAAGGTATGAGTGGAGGTCCTGTTGTTAATAGTCAAGGTAGTATCGTAGGTATTAACGGAAGACATAAATCTTTACGTAGCAATCATCCTTATCCATTATATAGCTGGGCGATACCTATTGGAGCGTTGACAAATGCCAACTCTCAATTCATAAGCCAAAAGCCAAATAGTAACGTGTCTCTCCCCAGCAAAGCTAATTCTAATAGTAATTCTTCAATAAATCAACTCACTGTCCAAATTTATAGTGAGAATAATCCAGCTACTAGCCTACCTAACTCTCCATTTAATGCTCAACCTAAGCCTACTCAACCAAGCAAGAAACTAATTATAGAGCAAGCAGTTACTTCTCAGCAGGTAACAGATGTTTATATTGCTTTATCAAATTTAGTTGAGTTAAATGCAGAAGAAATCAGGACAATAGTTAATAGTCCTGAAGGTAAAAAAAGCAATTTTCCGGAGAAAATACAAAAATTAGTTTTATTACTAGAAAAAGTCATAAAATTAGACGAAGAAAGCTCTTTGCCAACAGGGAATTCACAATCCAATACGCAAAAAAATATTAACATTACATCTAATTTTAATGGGTTGGATCATACTGAGAAGATAAACACTATTGAAGAATCTTTAGCCCTGTTTGCAATTTATAATAATAATCAACTAAAAAGAATTATTAATAGCGAAAAAGGTAAAAAATTAGGATTTCCAGAATGGACTCAGTATATCCATAATTCACTTAAAAAAGCTATTAAACTGTCTAATTTAGAAATAATTACCAAACCAAACGATAGCAAAACTCCCAACGAAAGAGAAATCACACAACCTCAAAAAAATCAACAAAAATGATGAGAAACAAGATACAAAAAATCAAATTATGAATTTTCATTACAAGCTTCTTGGTTTACTTACTGCCACAATAGTCATATTTCCACAAACTCACATAGCAATAGCTCAAGAAACTAAAGGTAAATTATATAATACTGCCAAAAATGTAACTGTTTATTTAACGATTCCAGATCCTCTAAATCCTGATAAGCCATATTTACGTGGCTCTGGAGTAATTGTCGGCAAACAAAATAGTACTTACTATGTCCTTACAGCATGGCACGTTCTGTGTCCTACGAAAAAACGAGATAGAACTAAGGCTGTATGCAACCAAAATGACATCAAGAATAAGAACTTTAAGGTCGTTACTGCTAATGGTACATATCCTATCATACCCATTAGTGTGAAGCAAATATCAGGACTGGATGCAGCGGTATTAAAATTTAACAGTGATGTTGCTCAGCAATTTGCTAAAACACCCGATCATCAACAACTTAATAATAATACAACAATAGTTTATACTTCTGCTTGGAAATCTTCAAATGGCATATCTTTACCTAAATATCAATTCAAAAAAGGAGAATTTATTGGACAATTTGATAGACCTGTTGACGGTGCTAATTTTTCATATTTATATGAGTCAGATGAGGATACTCACGGAATCAGTGGAAGTCCAATATTTGATGAGAGTGGACTTTTAGTAGCAATTCACACGGGAAATAATAAATTTAAGCCGGCAGTAAAAATAGGCGTTTTAATTAAAAGTATTTTTAATGAAACTCCTAAAGTAGGCTTGACATTAACTCCCTCAACTATTGCACAAGAAGAAACACCTACTATACAACAGCCGATAACTTTTCTCCCACGCTCTCCTGTTCCAAGCTTAGAGCAAAAACTACCGGAAGTTCTTCCACGGACAATAAACACTCTAAATTACGGCATTACACCTGAATATGGAAATCCCGCATCACTAAAAGTTTTACTAGAAACTAAACAATGTGTATGGTGTAATTTAAATACAGCTAGGCTTTCTGGCGCTGATTTATTAGGTGCTGTTCTAGCTGCTACTAGACTGTCCGGGGCGGATCTAAGAAATACTAATTTTAGTGCTGCTAACTTAGTCTATGCAGATTTGAGGAAGGCAGATTTAAGAGGAGCCAATCTAGAAGGTGCTAACCTGCAAGGTGCTAACCTGCAAAGAGCTAATCTGGAAGGTGCTAATCTTCAAGATGCCAATCTCCAGGGCGCTAATCTTCAAGGGGCTATAATGCCCGATGGAAAAGTTCGTTACTAATTAGTTATAAATCAATTTTTTTGCAGTAACGGCAAAATTTTAATTGTATTATCCTCACTAACGCTAGTAAGAGTTTGCCCATCAAAACCCGAACTGGCTTTATAAGAAGCAAACAGGTCACGATTTAGGGTCAACCAATCAAAAATCTATAAGACATAGCCCTTCTAAAAGCATCTAAAACTTCAGTAAAAGTGTTCAAATTGATCTTCGTTTTTCCTGTTAAAACTCCCTATCAAGAGAGATTTAAGGGATTGAGCCGAGATACATATCTTGGCTCAATCCCTTAAACTGTCAATTAACGCAACTGTGAACATTAGCTTAATTCAGGGAAAGCAATACCACGGTTTTGAAGGTATAGGAACGCGCCAAATTTTGAGTGTCTTATCCTGACTAACACTCACGAGAGTATGTCCATCAGCACTGAACTTTAAAGATGAAATAGCATCTGAATGCCCTGATAGAGTGGAAAGCACTGTCTTTGTTTTCAGATCCCAGAGCTTAATTTGACCATCTACGGAGCCACTAGCCAGAGTTTGTCCATCTGCACTAATAGCAACAGTACAAACATTACTACCATTTGGATCAATCAAAGGATCAACATTTCTCGCAGTTTGCAAATCCCGTATATCAATTTCTTGGTTACAACCGCTACTGACAAAAGTTTTGTTATCTGGATTGATAGCAATATAGACTGCTAAAGCAGCAGAACGCTTTTCTGTGGGGATCTTTTGCCGAGTCTGCAAGTTCCATAAGTTAATTGTCCCATTCCTACTGCCACTCACAACAGCCTGTCCATCAGAACTTATAGCAACAGCAGTGACTGAGCTTGATTGTCCAGGCAGGTCTTGAAGGAATTGTCCGGTTTTTAGGTTCCATAGTTTGATAGCTTTATCCTCACCCCCACTGACAAGAGTTTGACCATCTGGACTAATGGCAACTGATGTTACTGCACCTTGATGTCCAGGCAGGTCTTGAAGGAATTGTCCGGTTTTTAGGTTCCATAGTTTGATAGCTTTATCCTCACCCCCACTGAC
>NZ_JACKZS010000177.1 GCF_014222285.1 Nostoc sp. UCD121 | reverse complement strand
AGTTAATATCCTAATAAGATAACAGAAATTATGTCTTTTTTTTATTACTCATAATTACTAAAAACTGTAATAAAGAAAGATTATGAGTCTATTGGTACTTAACTTTATGCTTAAGTTTGCTATGTTTTTTCATACCTTTTAGAGTTTGCAAATGTTTGCAGTGCAAGCAAAACTCTATCTTCATATATGATTGCAATAAGTAGGTGGGTATGAAACAATTGAACTATGTAAAGATACAGTATTTTGCAAAAAATTTAGGTACAAATGCAGAACTCACGCATCAAATAGAGTTTCTACCTCTTGCCTTCTCCCAACGGGAGACGCTAAAAGCGATCTGTCTGCTGCCGTAACGCTGCACGATCCTACCTCAAAACCCGTAACTCTTTGTACTTTATACAAAAGAAAACTGCTGTAAATAGGTAGGTGCAACGTACTAAACTATTGCTTTGAACAAGTATGAGTATATCGGTAACTATGTGGTGTGTATGTGAAGTATTAATGTAGATATAGGCTGATACGCTTGGGTTCGTGATATTTTATGCAGCCCAGACCACTCACTTGCTTGAATTGGAGTAACCTCTGACCTCGTAGACTAACACTCTCAGCGTCTGCTTTTTTTAAGGAGGGTTAGGACGATCAAGCCTTAACTAAAACTTATTAAGATATAGACACAGCACAATAACTTTAAATATAGGAAATACTGATGGAACGTTCAAAATTAATTGCTATTCTTACAGGTGCTATTTCGGTGATTTTAGCGATCGCTTACCTGATCTTAGTCCAACTGCTGGACTACCGAGACATGAAACCCGCCCCCATCAGCCAAATTGACCAAGCGCCTGCAATTATTTCTGTTTTTTGGCAGATTGACAAAATTACAATAATATGAATTAAATTTAGTTGACTTATTAGAGACGCAACTAATTGCGTCTTTTGTCATTTACGTCAATAAGTAAAAACTCATGTTCATAGATAAAAAGCAATAGCTATTATTCATTATTTAGATGGTTGATTATATAAGATTTCCTTAGAGTATTTATCTTACATTTGTTTATATAAAGTAATTCCATTTTGACGGATATAACGGTAAGCTATTTTAACAAGATTAAATAAAGATAAAATTGTCTTACCTGCGTAGGCGTAGCCCGTAGTAGACATCGCTGGGTTAATAGGGATCAACGTAAGTTGATTCAAAACCCCAAACTTTTGATGCAAATCTAGAGGTAAGTTGATGGCTCAGTTTCTACTTGAGACTGTTTGGCTAGTTCCTTGCTATGCCTTAATAGGTGGCTTGTTAGCCGTACCTTGGTCGCCGGGAATTATTCGGAAAACGGGGCCAAGACCAGCGGGTTATATAAACTTGGTGATGACATTTTTGGCGTTTGTACATAGTGCGATCGCCTTACAAGCAACTTGGAATCATCCAGCCCAAGAAGTATTTATTCCTTGGTTATCTACAGCTGGTTTAGACCTCACTATTGCTTTAGAAATATCCTCAGTGAGTGTCGGCGCTTTAGTTGTGATTACTGGTTTGAATTTGCTGGCGCAGATTTATGCCATCGGTTACATGGAGATGGATTGGGGTTGGGGACGCTTCTATTCTTTATTAGGATTATTTGAAGCTGGACTATGTGCCCTGGTTCTGTGTAATAACTTGTTCTTCAGCTATGTAATTTTGGAAGTCCTCACACTGGGAACCTATCTACTAGTTGGCTTATGGTTTAGCCAGCCGTTGGTAGTCTCAGGTGCCAGAGATGCTTTCTTAACCAAGCGGGTAGGAGACTTATTCTTGCTGATGGGCGTGTTGGCATTATGGCCCCTAGCTGGAACTTGGAGTTATCCAGAACTAGCTAAGTGGGCGGCGACTGCTAACGTTAACCCGACAACAATGGCACTGGTAGGTTTAGCCTTAATTGCCGGGCCAATGGGTAAATGTGCCCAGTTCCCACTACATTTGTGGCTGGATGAAGCAATGGAAGGCCCAGTTCCCAGTACAATTTTACGGAATTCCGTAGTAGTTGCTAGTGGTGCATGGGTGCTGATTAAACTGCAACCTGTGTTAAGCCTGTCGCCCATAGTTTCCTCCGCTATGGTGGCCATTGGGGTAGTGACGGCGATTGGTGCTTCTTTAATTGCGATCGCTCAAATTGATCTTAAACGCTGCCAATCCTATTCTGTCAGCGCATACATGGGTTTAGTATTCATTGCTGTGGGAACGCAACAAGATGAAGCAGCGCTGTTGTTAGTACTTACCCATGCTATATCCGCAGCCCTATTGGTGATGAGTACCGGCGGAATTATTTGGAATAGCATCACCCAAGATGTCACCCAATTAGGCGGATTGTGGACACGTCGGCCAATTTCAGCAATAGCTTTTATTGTCGGCACTTTGGGATTAATTGGTTTTCCACCATTGGGTAGTTTTTGGGCGTTAGTGAAACTAGCAGATGGGTTGTGGGAAACGCAACCTTTGTTAGTGGGAGTAGTGATAACAGTAAACGCTTTAACAGCCGTGAGTTTAACCAGAGAATTCGGTTTAATTTTTGGTGGTAAAGCTAGCCAAATGAGTCAGCGATCGCCTGAAGCACACTGGCCAATGATTTTGCCAATGGTAATTTTACTTGCCTTTAGTCTACATCTTCCTTTAGTATTACAAAGCTTATCACTTTTACCCGATTGGGCAGCTTTAAATAAAGATGTCGTACTACTTTTAATTTGGTCAAGTATTTCCGGTTGCAGCATTACTGGTGTGGTTTATTTAGGCAATATTCCTAAACCAATTCGTCTCCCTTGGAAAGCTCTACAAGACTTATTTGCATACGACTTCTATACCCCTAAACTCTATCGGATAACCATTATTTTTGGCGTTGCCAAAATTTCCCAACTTGCCGATATGATTGACCGCTTTGTTGTCGATGGTATCGTTAATTTGGTTGGTTTATTTTCGCTATTAGGTGGCGAAAGTTTAAAATACAGCACCTCTGGACAAACCCAATTTTACGCCTTAACTGTCTTACTAGGAGTGAGCGTTTTAGGAATGTGGGTAGCTTGGCCATTTTGGGGAGTGCAGTTTTTAAATTTGATTTTTCCAATTTCGACAGTTGGGTAGTTAAACACCCTTTGATTACAAACAAGCAGACAGTTTAGTATAAAATTTGCAGGAGAATTCTATGAGTATACGAAATATTCAAATCAATCTTTCCAGAAGAGGTTTATTGAAGTTTGGTGCAGGTGCGATCGGTACAGGTGTACTGACAGTTGGACTTAGCTCAAACTTACTTGCAGCCGAAAAAAAAGCCCCAGTAGCGCCAGCAGAAGATGATATTACTCCCGATAAGGCATTGCAAGAATTACTAGATGGGAATGATAGATTTGTCAAAGCAAAACGGCGCAATCCTCACCAAACTCGATCACGTTTAGTCGAAGTTGCCAAAGGTCAAAAGCCCTTTGCTTCTATTCTAGGCTGTGCAGATTCACGAGTACCTTCAGAGATTGTTTTTGACCAAGGACTTGGAGATTTATTCGTCTGCCGTGTAGCTGGGAATATTGCTACAACAGAAGAAATTGGTAGTTTAGAATTTGGCAGCTTAGTATTAGGCACTAAAGTCATCATGGTAGTGGGACATGAAAGATGTGGTGCTGTAGATGCTGCAATCAAAGGCGCTCAAGTACCAGGGCAAATTGGAAGTTTGCTTGAAGCAATTAAACCAAGTGTAGAAAGCTCCAAAGCAGCATCAGGAGATAAGTTAGAAAACGCTTGTAAAGCAAATGTTTTGGCACAAGTTGAAAAATTGAAGTCATCGTCAGTTTTATCTGAATTAATCAAAGCAGAAAAGCTGAAAATAGTTGGTGGATATTACGATTTAGATACTGGCAGAATCAGTTTAGTAAGTTAGCTCTTTTGTCCTTTGTCATGAGTCATTGGTCATTACTAATGTACAAAGGACAAATAAAAAAGGAGAAATAAAAAAGGAAAAATATAATGTTAAGTGTTTTAATTTTGCTCCCTATTTTAGCCGCCGCTCTAATAGCAATATTACCTGTAAGTTTCCCTAATCATCGTATTCGTTTAACAGCATTAATTTTATCAGGTATAGTTCTTGCTTGGAACATATTTATCCTGCTAAAATTTGATATTAGCAATCCAGGAATGCAATTTAAAGAGTATTTGCCCTGGAATGAAACCCTGGGATTGAACTATCAAATAGGTGTTGATGGGCTTTCTATATTAATGTTGGTGCTAAATAGCCTGCTCACCTGGATTTCGATTTATAGCAGCAATAAAGAAACTGAACGCCCCCGACTGTTCTACTCCATGATTTTATTAGTGAGTGGCGGGGTTGCAGGTGCTTTTCTCGCGGAGAATTTGCTGCTATTCTTCTTATTCTACGAACTAGAATTAATCCCTTTCTACTTATTAATTTCCATTTGGGGAGGGGCAAAACGGGGTTATGCTGGGATGAAATTCCTGATTTATACTGCGGTTTCAGGAGCATTAATTCTGGCAACATTCTTGGGTATGGTATGGCTGAGTGGTTCTACCAATTTTGCTTTTGATTCAGTCTCTACAGAAAATCTGTCAACAGCAAAACAAATCCTTTTACTAGCAGGAATAGTCTTAGGTTTTGGGATTAAGATTCCCTTAGTCCCCTTTCATACTTGGCTACCCGATGCTTATGTTGAGGCTTCAGCACCAATTGCCATTCTTCTCGGTGGCGTATTAGCAAAGCTGGGAACTTATGGATTGTTGCGATTTGGGTTGGGTATGTTTCCCCATGCTTGGAGCATTATTGCACCGACTTTAGCAATTTGGGGAGCAGTCAGCGCTATCTATGGGGCAGTAATTGCGATCGCTCAAACAGATATCAAGCGCATGGTAGCATACAGTTCCGTCGGTCACATGGGCTATATTTTGCTAGCTGGTGCTGCTAGTACTCCCTTAGCACTCGTTGGTGCAGTCGCCCAAATGTTTAGCCACGGTATCATCTTGGCAATTCTCTTTCACTTGGTGGGAGTCGTGGAAGCCAAAGTTGGCACTCGCGAATTAGATAAACTCAATGGTTTAATGAGTCCCATACGCGGTTTACCCCTAATTAGCGCCTTACTAGTTTTAAGTGGGATGGCTAGCGCAGGTATTCCCGGTTTAACAGGATTTATCGCGGAATTTATTGTCTTTCAAGGTAGTTTCTCTGCCTTTCCTATTCCAACCATTTTGTGTATAGTGGCTAGTGGATTAACCGCAGTTTATTTTCTCATCCTCCTCAACCGCACCTGTTTTGGCAGACTCGATAACTTTGCCTACTATCCCAAAGTTCTTTGGTCTGAGAAAATACCAGCTTTAATTTTGGCAGCTTTTATCATCTTTTTGGGAGTACAACCCACTTGGTTAGTGCGTTGGAGTGAATCTACAACTACAACAATGGTAGCTGCAATTCCCGCTTTAGAAAAAACCGTAATCTCTGAAGTTGCGCTGAAGCAATAAATAAGAGATTTACGTATTGATAAAGTGAGGATGGAAAGATGAATCTGACATTAATTCCCAGTGGTCTTGTTCTATTTCGCTTTTTGATATCTCCATTCCTCCTATTAGATGCCTGGGATGGCAAAACCAGTATTTGGTTCATAGTCGGTTTTGTTGCAGCCTTTCTCTCAGATATTTTTGATGGCATTATTGCGCGAAAACTAGGTGTCAGTACTGCCAAATTGCGCCAAGCTGATAGTTGGGCTGATGTCTGCCTTTTTAGCTGTATCTTTGTGAGTGCGTGGATAGTTCATCAAGATATTCTCGTTACTTATAGCGTACCTTTGCTAATGATTGTTTTTGCTCAATTGCTGTGGTGGGTGGTGAATTTAGTGAAATATGGTAAACCCGCTAGCTATCACACCTACTCTGCAAAATTTTGGGGAATCACTCTTTTTATTGCCATTATTGCCCTGTTTGGCTTTGATTACGCCGGAGTTACCTTATGGCTAACTTGTATTGCTGGTACAATTCATAGCCTTGAAGAAATTGCTATGACGCTAATATTGCCAGTTTGGACACATGATGTTTTAAGCATTTTTCATGCCCTGAATATTCGCCAAGAATCACTAAGTAAGTTGGCGTGAAAAAAACTAAGTATCTTACGAAACGTAAATAGACTTAAAACCTTTACTAATGACCAATGACAAAGGACAAATGACAGCCTTAGCCAGTTAGCTTTAATTTCGCCGACCCACTTAACACCAATTACTAAATAATATGACAGCAATTAAAACAGCAATTAAATTACCTCCTTCAACGCACGAATTTGCTGATGTAATTCATCGCTTAGAAGCAGGCGGTGCAATGTTACCCGATACTCCAGAAAATTTGATGCAAATCATCGGTTTATATAAAGCTTATGCTGTGCCGATGGATTTTTACTGGCGTGACCTACTTTATATTGCTGAAAACGAGTTTTTAAACCCGGTTCCTTTCTTTAAATACTTTTTACCCAAAGAGTATTTAGAACTGCATAATCATTATGCTGGTGATGATGCCGATTTACGAATTTGGCGCGGCGAAGCTACTGCACATCCAGAACTTTTGGCATTTATGGAGAAGGGTGAAACTTTCAAAATGCCGAAGTTATTGCATCACTTGTTCCACGATCGCATTAACATGGAGTTTGCTGAAGCTTGTATGCGGGCGATGTTATGGCATAGAGGGATGGGTGGACAATTTGACCCTTACCTCGATTCAGACGAATACAAAGCCAACGCTGACCGAGCAATTAAAGCTTATTTCCAAGGAAACCCTGTAATGTTGGGGCTTTACAAGCTGTTCCCCGATATGTTTTTGGAACAGTGCCGCCAGATGTCATACTACGCAAATCTGGGCTTATTCTGGGAAGTCATGGCCCCAGTGTTCTTTGAGATGTCCGACCTCTATGACGAAGGCAAGATTAGCACCGTCCCAGAGGCTATGAGCTTCTTAGTTAATGGTATATTTGCGATCGCAGGTCGTCCCATTTACCATCACGTTTATATTCGTGGTGAACGCTACGAAATTATCCCCAAATCAAAGGGTTTCATGTGGCTATACGAAGCCGCATTACCTTATGTAGAAGCAGTTTTCTACCGCACCGCACCCTTCCGAGGGACAAAATCTTATAATGCTCAAGCGCGTCAAGTACCAGAAGACCAGAAAGACTTTCACTTTGGTATTCTTTACGCTGATGTATTTCCAGTCGGAACTGCTGGCATTCCCCCGACATTATTAATGCAAGATATGTTGCATTTTTTGCCCCCGTATCTTGTTGATTACTACAGCCAACATTGCCGGGGTGAAGAAGATATGTTGATTCAATTGGGAGTTAGTTTTCAACGGTCAATGTACTGTGTTACTTCTGCGGTAATTCAAGCCTTGCGAACTGCACTTTTATATCCTTTAGATGACCAAAATCCCAAACATTTACAAGCCAATCGAGAGTTTTTTGAAATGCAGCTAAATCGCTTTACTCGACCCGACTATAATATTCGTGATGCTGCTCGTTTAGGGAGTATTCAAAAGCAAGATTATCGATAAGAGATCCCCCCAACATCGATATATTTGGGTGCAAAAACCTCTCAAAGTCCTCCTTTTTAAGGAGGATTTAGGAGGCTCTACTACATTTTGATTTTGTAGAGAGATTTGTAGGAAAGTTAGGGTGGATCTTATTACTAAGTATCTAGGCATAAATAAATTTAAAGTTTGTAGTAAGGACTTTAGTCCTGATAATCCTTGCTCTGAGCGATAAATCGCTCACTACAAACTAAGAGTTTATTTTAGATTTAATTATGTCTACCTACCTACTTACTCAGTTAATACTTGTTTAGGTAATTTGGCACAATAAAATAAAACTATGTAAAGAATGAACTAGGCTAAAACCCTTGTATCTATTGCCTATTGCCTTATCTCAACTACAATTATTTACGCCCACTTACTTATTAACCAGATAATACTCCTATAATACTCGTCAATTCCATAATTTTCTCAAACTGGAAATTATGAGCTAAATTCTGGATAAAATTGCTCAATATAGCATTTTCTGAAGGAATTTGTTCAATCAATTCTAAAATTAAGTCATCACTACATTGGGCTGCGGCAGTGTACACCTGTTTTACCCATTCAGGCGGCATTTCAGATAACAGAGGAACTAAATCTGTAAGCTTCAAGATTGATTCTGTTAATTGTTGGTTTGCATTCTTTATCTGATAGTTATCTTCTTGATAAATATATTGAACTTCTAAATATTCGCTCAATTTTTCTAATAATTCTTCCTCACGGAAAGGCTTATTAATATAATCATCACAACCAGCTTTAATTGTTGCCTCTCGCTGTTCTTCAAAGGCGTTGGCGGTTAAGGCGATAATAATCGTCTTGCGATTTGGGATTGAAGTTTCTTCTCTAGCTTTAATAATTTTGGTGGCTTCGTAGCCGTCCATAATTGGCATCCGCATATCCATAAAAATTAGGTGTGGTTGCCATTGTTGCCAAAGTGCGATCGCTTCTGTGCCATTTGCCGCTTCCTGGACTGCAAAACCGATAGATGTAAGAATTTTTACTAGCACTAAACGGCTGTCTGTGGAGTCATCAACCACCAAGATGCGGTATTCGTTTTGAGCAGGTGCTAAACTCAGAACTTGCCGTCTAATTTGTTGAATCTGGATTTCGCTGGCTGCGGCTAGATCAATTTGAATATCAAAGGCAAATGTACTTCCCTCACCAATAATGCTGGTGACGCTAATGTTTCCTCCCATTAGTTCCACATATTTGCGGCTAATTGCTAAACCTAGTCCAGTTCCCTGTTGCGATTTTCTACCGGTTTCAGTTTGCCCAAATGCTTCAAACAGCAAGTTAATTTCCTGTGGCGCAATACCGCGACCAGTATCTGTAACCTCGAAGAAGAGATGAGGAGGTTGAGGTAAAATTTTATCCCCCATATCCTCCATCGCCACGCGTAACATGACTCTTCCTGTATCAGTAAATTTGATTGCATTTCCCAAGAGATTAAGCAATACTTGACGCAGTTTACTTTCATCAGCTTGGATATACTGCGGAAGGTAAGATGTATATTCAAAACTTAGTTCTAAGCCTTTGGAAGTGGCGCGGAAACGCAACATCTCTTCCAGGTTTTCTAAGAGGCGAATTAAGTCAAAACTGTTGAGATTTAATGTTATTCTGCCGGCTTCAATTTTAGACATTTCCAGAATGTCATTGATTAAGTTGAGAAGATGTTCGCCAGCACGATTGATGATTGCTAGATTTTGCTGATGTTCAGTAGATAAAGCATGATCGTGGCTCATGATTTGGGTAAAACCCAAGATGGCGTTGAGTGGGGTACGCAGTTCGTGGCTCATGTTGGCGAGGAATTCGCTTTTGGCGCGGTTGGCAGCATCAGCTGTGATCACAGCTTCTTGCAATGCTTGTGACTGCCTTTGAGTCTGCGCTAGTAATTGTGCCTGCTGTAAAGCCACACCCAACTGATTGCCAATTTGAACTACGATGTTGATTTCTCCTGGTTTCCATTGGCGAGAATCAGAATTTTGATAACTCGCTAGTAGCCCCCAAATTTGACTACCATATAAAATGGGGACAATGATGTAAGCTTTTGCCTGAAAGCGTTCTAAAAGGCTGATGTAAGCGGGATGAAACTCAGCATTGTAAATGTCTGGGACGCAGCGAAAAGTTGCGCCTTGTGTGTAAATGCCATCTTGAATTGCTTGCATATCAGCATCTTCCGCTTGATTATCCTCGCTATCCAAAATTTTTGCTAGGCAACGTCCTTCTTGTAAGACACCTTCTGTAAGATTAGGATCGTTGTTATGTTCTTCTATCAGAGAAATCCAACCATTACCGACAGACTCAGAGACAAATTCGCCACTCCATTGGGGATTGAAACGATAGACAACAACCCGATCGCAATTGAGTACTTGCCGTAATTCTTGGGTTGTAGCCGCAAATATAGTCTCTAAATCCAATGTTTGGCGCATCCTTTGAATCACTTGGGCGATCGCTCTTTCCCGTTCTGCACTCTCACGCAGCGCTTCTTCTGCCAATTTTCTCTCGGTAATATCTGTAATCGTACCGATATAACCTTTTATTTCTCCATCATCTCGAAATTCTGGCAAAGCCTGACAAATTACCCAGACAACTGTACTATCATCACGCAAAAAGCGATGTTCGTACTTATACATTGTTTTAGCAATTCTTGCTTGATTCCATGTCAACAATAACTGATCGCGATCGTCTGGATGTACAGCTTTTGTCCAACCTGTTCCCAGAGACTCTTCTAAACTGCATCCACTAATCTCACTCCAGCGTTGATTAAAATATAAGACATTACCATCCACATCAGTGTGGAATATACAAGCTGGTGAGGTTTCTGCTAGCAGTTGATATCGTTGCCGACCTGCTTGTAAAGCTAATTCTGCCAGTTTAGCATCGTTGATGTCTGTCCAATAACCGACACATTCTATAGAGTTTCCAGCTTCGTCACGAATTAACCTCATCTTTTCGTAAAACCAGTGATAAGTTCCGTCAGCGTGTAACCACCGATATTGGTAGGAAGTGTATTCTTGCTCAACCAGCTGGGAAAATTTTTCTGAAATCAGTTCAATATCTTCTGGGTGGACATGATGCAGCCAGAAATTAGGATTTTCGACAAATTCCTGCGCTTCGTAACCAACCATTGCCTTAACGTTCTTACTAATAAAGGTAGTGCTAAAATTGCCTAATGTTTTTTTGCTACTATAAATCACCACAGGGCTAGAAGTAAGCAGATATTGAAGGCGCTCGTTAGCTAAACGTAGTTCTTGTTCGACATATTTGCGTTCGCGTAGTGCTGCTTGCAGTTCGCTAATTTCTACTAAAACCGCGCCCACACCAGAGAGGCGATCATCCTCACCAGGAATCGGAAAATAAGAAACTAAGAAGTGGCGGATAATATCTGGTTGTTTAATTGATGCGGCGCTTAATTCTTGATTGAGGATGGGTTCACCTGTCAACAGAACCTGTTGATAAAATGGTTCTACGACACTGGCCATTTTGGGTAAGGCTTCATGGATGGTCTTACCAATATGAGCTTCCTGGGATATTCCATTAATTTCCGCTAGCACTTGGTTGATTTGCACAAACCGCAGTTGGTTATCTACAATATTCATACCAACGGGAGCCCCCGTAAAAAAGGCATTGAGACGAGCTTCTCTGAGTGCTAATTCTTGTTCTAGGGTTTTGCGCTCAATCAACCCACCTAACTGAGCAGCAACAGCATTTACTAGCAAAAGCAAACGTCTATCTACCAATACTGAACTACGTTTAAAAAACACTAAAACAGCTAATACTTCGTTTCCAGCCAGTATGGGAACACCAAAACCAGCTTTTAATCCTACCTTTGCTGCTTGTTGCGATCGCAAAAAAATCGGCTCTGTAACTTCCGAAACATCTTCTATCCATTCTGGTTCCTGACTTTGCCAAACTCTTCCTGGTAGTCCCACTCCCAGAGGAAATTTCACAATTTGACTGTGACTGCAAAATTCTTCTAAATTGCTTTGTTCACCATACCAGCCCAGGCTGTGTTCTAAAGCGGCACTATCTTCATTAGGTATCCATGCTTCACCAAAATCCCAGCCAATAGTATGACAAATTAAGCGCAAGACCAATGCTAAAGAGCTATTGACATCATTGGCGCGAGTGATGGCTTGGGTTGTCAACAGTAACAAACGGCTTTCATTTTCTGCCTGCTTGCGTTCAGTAATATCTTTCGCTGTGCCCAGTACGTACCATTTCCCATCAATCTCGATCATTTCCGCACTCAACAAGGTTGTCCTGATTTCCCCTGTGGACGTGCAGACATCAACCTCATAATTACGGATAGCTTTCGTTTTTTGCAGCATCCGAGTGAGAAAACTATATTCTTCTGGATTCGCCCAAATATTCAATTCTTGATCGGTGCGATCGATAACCTGAGAACGAGAATAACCAAAAAACCGGCAAAAACTATCGTTAACTTCGACAAAGCTTTTGTTAGAAACAGTAATTAAGGCAATGGGATCAGGAGATGACCGAAAAGCTGATGCTAACTTTTCTTCAGAAGCCCTCCGTGCGGCTTCAGCGCGTTGACGTTCTTTTGCTTCCAGCACCAAGGATACTAAATTGCCCAGAGAACGAGCGAAATTTTGGTCTTCTAGCGTCCAATGATGAGCAACTCCCACTGCCTCCAAACATAAAACTCCTACGGTTTTTCCTTCCTGCCTAATGGGTGTATCGAGTATAGAGGTAATATTTAATCTTGAGTAAGATGGAGAAAATTCTCTAATTCTGGGATCAGTATGGGCATCATCTGCGGCGATTGGTTGATCTTGTTGCAAAGCTGCAAAATAAGCTGGATAGTCTGCCTCTGATAAAGAAAATCCTTCGCTATGTTGATTACGACTGCCCTCAAATAGGTCAAAACACTCGATTTTCAAGCCTGTTTCGTCATACAACCAAACACTGGCTCGTTCCATTCCAATATTTTTGACAGCAGTTTCTGTAATTTTACCCAAAGCTAATTTCAAGTCACCTTGATAAAGGATTTGATTTTGTGCCAGTTGGGTTAGGACTAGGTTATGATTGCGGAGCTTAATCGCGCTTTCTTGGAGTAATTTTTCTATACCTCTGCGCTGTGTAATATTACTAGCAGCGCCTGTCATACCTATGACTAAACCCTCTTCGTTGCGTAATGCGATCGCATTAAACATTAAATAAAGTAAAGTACCATCTTTAGCTACACAGGTAGTTTCATGTTGAAATATCGGCTTTCCCCGGAAAACACGCTCAAAGGCTACTTTATCTTTAGCAACTTGCTGAGGCGAGATAAAATCAGTCAAGGTACGCCCGATCATCTCCTGGGGTTCATAGCCATAAATCTGCTTGACTGCCGGATTAACAAAAGTAATTAGTCCATCAATATCTACCGACCAGATCATATCCTGGGATGTCTCCACTAGGTGGCGATATTGACTTTCACTTTTCTTGAGAGCAGCTTCGACTAAAAGGCGTTCGTTTTGGTAAACTTCTCTACAAAAGGCTTTGCTAAGGCTAACAGGAATTTCTGTGAAAATTTCTTCTATCTGTTGGTTCCGAAGATTTAACTCAACAGCAACCCGTTGACGTTCTTTAATCTCCTCTTGCAGTTGGGTATTTTGTTCTTTTAACTGTTTTTTCAGCCTTTGGAGAGTTAGTTGATTTTGTATGCGTAATAAAACTTCTTTAGCTTGAAATGGTTGACTAATATATTCAACATTCCCTAGATCACAAATATTTACTTCTGCCGATAATTCATCTAAAACACCAAAAAAAATTATCGGAATCTCTTGAGTTTTCTGATGAGATTTTAAATGTTGATAAACCTCATAACCATTCATTTTGGAAATGAGAAAGTTTAGTAAAATCAGATCAGGATGAAAAGCCAGCGCAGTATTGATTGCCAATTCTCCAGAAAGGGCACTTTGTACCTGATAAGATTGGTTGTGAAGGATGTCTGATAAAAAATGCAAATTTTCTAGCTTATCATCAACTAATAAAATTCTGATTTTTTGAGCATCCATATCAGTAACTAAAGCTAATTTTCAATCAGGAATAAATTGTTGAATCAAACTGAACATGAAATCAGAAAGCAAAACCTTATTATAAGATTGTAAATATCATGATCGTTGCTTACCACCATACTTCACCGTAGAGTATAGGTGTGTCAAGTTAAGGCAAAGCTCTCTGTAACTGGGGATAAAACTCTGTAAAAACAACAATTACGCTGTAATACAGAAAGTAACTTTTATACAAAAACCATTTGGAAGCGATTATACTATGACTTAACCTCAATTCTGCATCAGGATTCTAAAATACATTGAATGAGCGTGTTGTAGGTGATACCAAACAAAACCGCACGACTAAACCCTCCTCTTTTTAAGGGGAGCCAGCGAGGCCTTCTCCCAAAGGTAGAAGTGGAACGACTGGCATAGGTTAGCGGGGATCTCAAAGTGTCTAAAGTCCCAGCAAAATACTTTTCAAACAACCTCTAAGAAAAAAATCAAGCTTTGGGCTATTTTTTGCGTAAGTCCTGTTTGGCTAATCGCTGCTTAATAGATTCAGGCAATCGTTCTGGATGCTTGGAAAAATAAAAGATTTTTAAGAAGGTAAAATTTATATTCCTAGCTAACCAAATCTGCCATTGTTCCATCAAAGATAGGGTTTTAATATAATCATTAAATAATTTTTCAATTCGCACTAAACTGCTTCCAGTTGCAGAATCATCAAATGTTTTAGTTCCTGGATAATATCTAAAGTTACCCCAAGTTTCATTGAAATACTTAACATGAGATGAACAAACAGCTTTCAAAAGGAAATCTATATCCATTGAATAATGATCTTCTACTTTATAGAGTCCAATTTTTTGATGTAATGATTTATGATAAAAGTAAGCAGATGGATTCACTGGAAAAGAAGCATCGATCATTTTATCATCATTAAGTCGTCTTCCTAAGAGTAAATCTATTGTTCGTAATTGGCTAGGTTTATTAATAAATATTAGCTGCTCTTTCTGATTAATGATATTACAGTTACCAACAATAAAGCTAGGTTCTGGTAAGGTTTGAAAAATCTCACAGATGCGGTTAAGAAGATTTACTTCATAAAAATCATCAACATTTAAAACACCAATAATCTCTCCTTGTGCCATCGCAATTCCTTTGTTCATAGCGTCAGACTGCCCTTTGTCCTTTTCACTAATCCAACGTATGTGGGGATATTGATTGGCTTTATCTTTAATAATGTCTACTGTCTTGTCACTTGAACCTCCATCAACAATGATATGCTCCACTTCCAAACAATTTTGGTCAATGACAACTTGAAGGCAAGAATCTATAAATTTTTCACCGTTATAAACTGGCGTAATTATACTAATCATTAGTAAGGGCCTTTTGTGTGTAAGTAAGTCGGTGCTAATATTTCCAGCTATGTTAAGTTTTAATGTAGGGTGTATTGTCGCAGAGCGCAACGCACCGTCAACAATCCCAGGTGCGTTAGCCTACGGCATAACACACCCTACAGCTAATTTATATTTCTTCATATACATTGAATTTTTCTCACCGACTTACTTACACATCTACAAGGGTTGAGTGCCTTGCATAGATGCTTTTTGTGCAATAGTTTTTAAGCGAGTCGCTCTGCTTTTACGGATACGTTCACTTTTGCGAACTCCACCAGCCATCTCATATTCACGGCTATCTTTGCCGTATTTAAAGCCGATTCCCATGAGCATTTTTTCGGAGAAAGTACCCAAGGTTTGTTCTAATTCTTCAATTTCTACTTTGGAAGAGTCAATCGTGCTGAGAGCAGTATTATGAGCTTCTAACTTGCTGCGTAATTCCTCAATTACTTCTGTCAGGATTTTTAAATTACAAGTATTTCCAAGATCCAGATTGGCATCAATTGCTTTGAGTCCAGCAAATCTTAACTCAGCATTTTCTAGAACGCGGGATGTACGTTTTCTCAAAGACATAAATTTAGTTACTCGTAACATTTATACAGTTACTATGTCCTACTGAAAATACATTCTGGTTCAGCAAAATCCACAAAAATAATTATACTTTTTATGAGATAAATACTGGTAAATTCTCTTAATTTCTCTAAAGTGTTCATCTAATCTTAATTACAGCTTGAGCATTTATAACTACAGAAGAAGCTGTGTTAACTATAGCTTGAGCATTTATAACCACAAAAGAAGCTGTGTTAACTATAGCTTGAGCATTTATAACTACAGAAGAAGCTGTGTTAACTACAGCTTGAGCATTCATAATTACAGAAGAAGTTGTGTTAACTATAGCTTCAAGTTTACTTATCATATAATGAGCGTCTGTAACTACAGCTTGAGCATTAATAAGTACTGTTTAAGTTGTATTAACTACGGCTTAAGCATTACTTATAACGGTTCCCGCATAGGTAATATCAAGTTTGGATAATATGGATTATACCAAGTTGCCAAAGATAGTATTGTTACATTCTGTTATATTGAACAGAGCCAAGAAAATCCGACTTCTCCCTTAA
>NZ_JACKZS010000176.1 GCF_014222285.1 Nostoc sp. UCD121 | reverse complement strand
GCGATCGCTTGGTCTGGTAGATAGCATTTTATCTAATACCTGTGCCAAAATCGGACTCACGTTTACTTCCCGTCGCCACTGCCAGGTTAGATTATAGGTATCAATTAATTCTTGGGGCTGTTTCCCTGTCAGTAAAACCAACATTGATGCGGCCAAAGCATATAAGTCGCTGTGGGGAGATACTAACCCAGTTTGCATCTGTTCTGGGGGTGCAAATCCAACCTTACCTAATAGGGTTGGTGATGGGGAAGATGCAACCATACCGGGTTGGTAATATTCGGAAGCTACGGTTGCTACTACTTGTTTGACACCGCCAAAATCAATTAAAACTGGCAGTTTGTCAACAGTACGAAGCATTAAGTTATCTGGAGAAATATCTCGATGAATTACTCCCAGTGAGTGGATGTATTCCAATACTGGCAAAATTTGCTGCAACAATTGGCGTACTTCTGCCTCTGTAAAGCGCAAACCCTGTTGTAACCGCGCATTTAACAAAGAATTGTAAGTTTCCCCTTCTACATAATCTTGCACCAAAAACAGATATTCTTTGCCGCCTAAGTTTAGCCGCAGCAGTTCCCGGAAGCGGGGAATTTGCGGATGTTGCAGTTTATAGAGAACACTCGCTTCTCTCTCAAACAGTTCTTCTGCTTTTTGAACAACGTAAGCGGTTTGAACTTGGGGGGAAAATTCTTTCAAAACACAAAGTTCGCGGAAACGGTTGACATCTTCAGCTAAATAAGTGCGTCCAAAGCCACCTTGGCCAATTTGACGCACAATTACATAGCGATCGCCTAAAGTTAGTCCCGGTTGGATACTATAACTCATGGGCACACCCGACAATTTTTCACCACACTGGAGACAAAAGCGACTACCTGGGGAATTTTCATGTCCTTTAGAACAATATATTTTGGTCATTGGTCATTGGTCATTTGTCATTGGTCATTTGTTATTCTTCCCTAGTCGCCAGTCTCCTTACTTGCCAGATTGTACTTTACTGACTTGATCGGCAGCGATCGCATACCAAATTTGACCGAAGGTCTTTTGATTCAGTTTCCCACGCTCCTGACCAGGAAACAACCGATCAAATTTTTCATTTGTGTCTTTGGTTAGTTGATTAAATGTATAATCCTCAAACTGGCCCGATCTCGCTTGTCGCCTCCATGTATCGTAATCTTTTTGACTGTACTTACCTAATTTTCGCCGAGCTTCGGTACTGAGGTTAGCCTGTTCTATTTTATTCAATAAATCGTCAGCGATACCAGACCATTCATCTCGTAAACCAGCGTCTTCAGGTTTAGATGTCAGGCTACGTCCCTTTAATTCTGGCTTTTTTGTATAAAATAAATCATCTACGAAGGGAATAAAAAATCCTTCAGTAATTTCTAGCTGTTGACGACGACTGATAATTTCTTGGAGATTAGGATTTTTTCCTTTGTCGCTACCTGGTTTACCGCTTGGGAACTGGGGAATTTGCGGTAATGAAATTGATGGAATGGTAATAGAAGATACGCTGCGGATGACGGCATTTACTACTCCCCAAGCACCTGCACCGGTTAAGACAACTAAAGCTGTTCCCCCTAAACTCATCATAAAAGGACGAATCCAAAGAGGGAAAGATATCGGTTTAGCGATCGCTTGCGTTCTGTTCTGGAATCTACTCACAATAGCGCTGGCGCGTTGTCTTCCCGGAGCAACTACCATCGTCTTAATCTTGCTGGTAATATAATTGCCAGTTGATTTAGTCGCACTTGATGATGGTAAATCTTTGAGGATTTGCTCGGCTCGTTGATAGCGATCGCTCGGTTTATAAGCTACCATCTTTTTTAACACTGCTTCCAGTTTGGGACTAACTCGGATTTGTTTTCCCCAACCCCAAATTCCCTGGTAGCTGTCGTATAATTTTTGCGGTTCTTGGCCTGTAAGCAATACCAGTGATGTAACGGCTAAAGAGTATAAATCACTACTAAAAAATGCTTTTCCTTGCCGTAGCTGCTCTTCGGGAGCATAGCCTTTTTTACCCAGCAAAGTATTATTTCCCACCAACTTCGTCTGCCAAAAACCTTGAGAAGCTGGCAATTGCTTGACACCACCAAAATCAATCAGCACGGGTAGATTATCAGAACGCCGCCAAATTAAATTATCAGGAGAGATATCACGGTGAACAACATCTTGTGAGTGGATGTAGGCTAATACAGGTAAAATCTGTTGCAGTAGGGTGATTACTTCCTCTTCACTGAAAGTTTTTCCTTGGCTCTCGCGTTGTTCTAATAGTTGGTAGTAATTGTCACCATCCACATAGTCTTGTACTAGAAAGAAAAAATCTTTAGTGCCTATTTTAACTTGTAGCGAGGCGTGAAAACGCGGAATCTGTGGATGCTGGAGTTTTTTCAGAACATTGGCTTCTCGTTCAAATAACTCTTTAGCTTTTTGTAAATCTTGATGTTCTTGTACTTGGGGTGCAAATTCCTTCAGCACACAGGTTCGATGGGATTGACTTATATCCTCTGCCAAATAGGTGCGTCCAAAGCCGCCCTGCCCTAAATGACGGATAATTTGATAGCGATTATCCACAACCTGTCCCACAGCAAGAGGTAATGGTTCACCACAATGGGTACAAAAGCGGTTACTACCATTATTTGTGTGTTGTCTACTGCAATAGAGTTGCATGGTGCTGAAGGATAAATTAATGTTTTATTGGATGACTACAACGCGCATATCCTCATTTTCGGATATCCTACCAAACATTAGGAGATGGGTGTTCCTATAGTAAATCTATGTTGGTGAGAATCACTGGAGTTTTGCGGGTATCAGATAACGGCTAGAATACTCACAGCAAATAATAGTGTTGGTTCTATTTTCAGGATAAACAACAAGCGTCATGAACTGCAAACCACGACAGCAGCGAGTAATTAAAGCATTTGAAGATTTTTTGTCTACTCCCCTAGAAACGATATTGCAACGGCATCTCAACACTCAAACTTCGGCAGCTTTAACTTTATTTCATGATGTGGCGGCTAATGTACCTGCCTACAAAGCTTTTTTAGCAGAAAGGGAAATTAATCCCGCGACTATTCAAACCTTGGAGGAGTTTCAGAAACTCCCAGCGATCGCTAAACAAAATTATATACTGAGTTATCCCTTAGCTGACTTGTGCCGCAACGGACAACTAGAAGGGTGCGATATGATCGCAGCTTCATCAGGTTCTAGTGGTAAACCGACATTTTGGCCTCGTTTTTTCACAGATGAACTCCAAATCGCCACACGTTTTGAACAAATTTTTCACGATAGTTTTCATTCAGATAGCAGACGTACCCTAGCAGTGATTTGTTTCACTTTAGGCACTTGGGTAGGTGGGATGTTCACTACTAATTGCTGTCGTTATCTTGCTAGCAAAGGTTATCTCATCACTGTAATTACTCCTGGTAACAACAAAGAAGAAATCTTGCGAGTTGTCCAAGAACTAGGTTCAGAATTTGAACAAGTGGTGCTGTTGGGATACCCGCCATTTTTAAAAGATGTCATTGATACTGGTATCGCCCGTGGCGTGGAGTGGCAGCAATATCAGATTAAATTGGTGATGGCGGGAGAAGTATTTAGTGAAGAATGGCGGAGTTTAGTTGGTGAAAGAGTTGGTTCACAAAATCCTTTCTATGATTTTGCATCACTTTACGGAACTGCGGATGCAGGTGTTTTGGGTAATGAAACACCTTTAAGTATCTGCATTCGCCGTTTTTTGGCAGAAAATCCCGATGCCGCTAGAGCTTTATTTGGCGAATCGCGTTTACCTACGCTAGTACAATATGATCCCTTTACTCGCTTTTTTGAAGTTCACGATGGCGGATTGTTATTTTCGGGAGATAATGGTATTCCCTTAGTGCGTTATGACATCTTGGATACTGGCGGAATAATTAGTTATGATGGCATGCTGCAATTTTTGGCTGAATGGGGATTTAACCCGCTTGAAAATCTCCGTTCTGACACTCAGCACTCGCCTAGAGGTATTCATCAGCTACCTTTTGTTTATGTATTCGGTCGTTCTAACTTTACAGTTTCCTACTTTGGCGCAAATATCTATCCCGAAAATGTGACGGTGGGATTAGAACAACCAGGAATTCAAAAATGGGTAACGGGTAAATTCGTGTTGCAGGTGAAGGAAGATGCAGATAAGAACCGATTTTTATCTGTGGTTGTGGAGTTAGCACCAGGGGTAGAGGGTAGTGAAGAGCGAAGACTTGCGATCGCATCTTCTATTCTTGCACAACTGCTCCGCCTAAATAGCGAGTTTGCTAATTATGTTCCCGCAGAATATCAAACACCACAAGTTACATTAGCGTCTATGGGGGATGCAGAATATTTTCCCATTGGGGTGAAACATCGTTATACGCGTCAATAGAGTTTGATTTCGCAATTAATGGCATAACAGCGGCATTGCCTGATTAGCGCTCAAACTGGATGGTAGTAGAAGGCAGCACCCAGTACAGCATAGGTTGCTAGCAGCAACATCCCCTCTAACCAGTTAGAGCGGCCATCCAAACTAATTAAGTTGGCAATGACAACTGCAATGATCACTGCAACAACCTCAAACAAGTTAAAGTTTAAATCCATTGGTTGTCCAATTACTTGCCCAACTAGCACAAGGAGCGGCGCAACCAACAAAGCAACTAGTAGACTCGAAGCCGCAGCGATAATTCTGGGGAGTGAGCCGACACCGAAGGCGATCGCATATCGAGCCGAACAATTAGGGACTTGCAATAAAAGCGATTCCACCCCAACACTATTTCTGCAATGCGTGCTGAACTATCGAAGTAATCTTCGGTGACTTTTGCCATGAAGTCTATGAACAGCGACTGCCAGTTAGTTTTTTGGCTGCATCTTTAAAGGTAGATTTGATGGTGTCAGTCAGCATGAATTGAGGGATTTCCATTCTAAATATTTAGTAGGGGCTGGTAGATCCGCGCTTCCTAAATATTCTAGAATGGCTCGTACTTTATTTTTTCGCAAGTCCCTTACTTGTTCAGGTATGAAACTTATGCTTGTATTTTGCTCTATTATTTTGGAATGCGAATTCGCTGCCCAGGGCGAAGCACAGTTGGGTCGGGTCCAATTATATCTCGATTGGCCTCGTAAATTTCCATAAACCTATTGCCATCTCTGTAAGCTCTCTCGGCTATCAAAAATAGAAAGTCTCCTGGTAGCACAGTATATTCTTCACCAGGTATGGGGCTAGTGTTTGCTGGAAGTATTGGAATGTAAAGTATCTGCCCAGGTAAGAGTGAGCTAGGGTTAGATCCAATCACATTTTTGTTAGCGTCATAGATCAATGTCAAGAGACTGCCATCTCCGTAAGCTCTCTCAGATATCTTTGATAAATCGTCACCTTGTCGCACAATATATGTTTTGCTAGGTACAGGTTCTTCAATTGAAGGAGTAGGGAAATTTTGAGGTTGGTTGGGTAAGTTCTTAAGAGAACTGATACTCGGCGAGAAAAAGTACTCTCCCCCTTTGAGTTTGACAAAGTTTGCAAATTTTACATCGGCTTTGACAGTTTGTTGATCGCGCTCTTTTAACCAGTTTTCCGGTGGTTGTGGTACTTCTGGAATCACCGGATCGCTCTGCTCAAGTAGGCTTTGACCACTCACTGCATCCAATCCTGTTCTGTCGTAATTTTTATTGGGCGAATTGGGGCTATCTGATTTCAGGAATAGCGGATTGTTAGACCAAAGACGCTGAATAAACTCAAATTGTTCCCAAATATCGGACTGGTAGCACATGAATAGCAACCCAACACCACCTGTAGGTAGTTTATCGAGGTTACTAAAGTCGCTGAGTGATCCACCATAAGTGACTGCGCGCCGTGCAATGCGGTGTCCAAGCTCCTGTTCATTGTTTTCAGCAAAAGAACCTACTGATTCCAGTCGAGGATTCGTCTTGCGAAGATGCGCCTGGAATGGGCATTTTAGCCCCACAGGGTCGCCAGAATAATCAAAGTCATTTAAGTTTTTACTCCCACCATTGCCCTGAAGCACAAGTGGCGTGCCGTCTTCAAAACGTCCTACTGCCATTGCCCCAGCAAGTTCACCAGAAACTCCCAATTTTTTACTCAACTCAAGTTCCGCCTTCTTAAACCCTTGAACATTTTGCTCAAGTTTGCGAAAGATTAAAAAACTGCCAAAGCTGACATTGGGAGTTCCTAACGGATCGGGAACAAGAACAAGATTGAGAGGGGCGCTGAAAAGTCTTTTAGCAGTGTCGCCTTTTTCCTTTTTCTCTAAATCTTGCTTGGTAAAACGTGGATCGCCGACACCATCTGTGAAGCCAAAATGCTCAACAACAGCTTTTTTCTCTTGATTGTTAAATTCGCGATATATTTTTTTACCTCGCTCAACAGTGGCAATTGTAGCAATACCCCTTAGCTTGTCAGTAATTTCTGATTCTTTGTTCTTAACATCTGTCAAGTTATCTGCTGCAATGATTATCAATGCATCAATATCACTTTGATATGCAGGTTCCCAAGCACTCAATGGAGTGTCTAAAAGTGCGTACTGCCGACGTTTCATACCCAGTTGAAAAACTTGAGCGTAGTCAATGTTAAGTTTTTGAGGGGTAGCTTCTTGTCGGTTTTGAAGATTGACACCCTTGGGCTGAATCTCTTCCGGAAAACCTAGTTTTTTGTACCCTGATGAAGACAAAGAGAAGTGTACAAATATACCACCATCAACATTATTCTCTCTGTAGGCATCGGCCTCATCTAATTGCTTCTTGGCTGATGTAATGTCTTGGGTGGCAAGTTGAGCAATCAATTGCCTGAGTGCGATTGTTTTTTGCAGCTCTTTGCTGGGGTTAGGAAAAGTTAAGAAAATATGTACAGACTCTTCTCTACCATGTGGTTTGAGAATGTTGCCCTGCAAATCTTGAAGAAAATCTTGATACTGTTTGTCAGTATGGTCTATTGACTCTTTATTTGACTTCAAATCTAATGGCATTATCTATTCCTATGATAATTAAATTGCTGCGGTATCTCTGCATAGCTTTTTTGCTTACTATGCGAACGATCTGAAATAAATGGCGTGGCGTTGCATAAATGCGGGATGAAATAGCGTCTAAAAGTATGAATAATTAGTTCAAAATAGAGCGAAATCATTACTCAATTCAGCAACGCCAACTAAATTACAATTCCTTAATCCGAATATTGCGGAACTGAACAATTTCGGTGTGGCATTGTAGGGCTATGTAACCTTCCCTCTGCTTTGGTGCAGCAATAGTAGTGTTAGATACCTTCTCACCATTAAGAACTACGACAATCGAATCACCTTGAACAGTAATCTCGTAAACATTCCAAGGGCCATCAGGTGTAAATCTGGGACGGATTACCTTACTCATCCCCTGTGTGGCAGGAGCAAGAGTATAAATTGCGCCTGTCTTCTCACGGAATCCCCCAAAGATTGATTGAGGGTTTCTATTATCTCGATAATTCTTTCCAGTTTCATCTATCTGAATTTCTGTACAAGCTTCATAGAAGGAGTTGTCAAGGGATCTTCCTGTAGGGTCAGGAATACGTAGAAATATTCCAGAGTTCGCACGTATAGAAAAGGCTTTCCACTCTAGACGCAGAACAAAATCTTTGAATTGCTTCGGTTGATAATAGAGCAACCCTAAAACACTATCTGCGCCAGCTTTCCCTGCTTCAATAATAGGAGGCTGTCCTAAAGGCTGTAAGGGTGTAAAGTTGGCAGCCCCAACAGAACGCCATACACCAGGAAAATTACCGTTGAAGAGAGATTGAAAGTCACCATCTTTGTCTTCAAAAGGCTTTTCTTCTTGATATCGCTCAGTAATACCTAAAGCTACTTTACGAGCCAGCGCTAACCCTGTCGGCACGGGATTCGCCGAGCCTGCTGTGGGGAACAAGGACTGATCAGCACAATAAGCATTGGCAACATGATGAAAGCGTCCATGCACATCAGTTACAGATGTCTCTGGATTTTCTCCCATCCAAAGAGTACCGCACTCATGATAAGTAGTTCCTAAGCCGTCTTCAACAGCATCAACAAGTACGATATTGGGATTAGCATTAGGTTCACCCTGTCTTGTGCCAGCTTCTTCAACAGTAACATTAGCTAACCGAGCAATGAATTGGAAAGCTGCTGACCTCTGTGCATTACGAAGTTTTAATGCCTCGTCTGTTTCTACAAGTTGAACATAGCCTTCTGGGTTGCCAAAACGGTCTTTAGCTGAGGGGCTGGTATCCATCCAATTAGTGTTGGCACTACGTACCCCGCTATATTCTACTGGCGCTTCTTTGTTGCCGAAATCTTCCCCACAAGTTCTTATCCCTACGGTGATCCATTCATTGGCATCTGGCTCACCTTTTAGTTGTTGGGCTTTCTCAAGTAGGTCATCACGATCGGGTATCATCTGATAAAGAGAGTACTCGGCGTTATTGCCAGCATTGGGTGCTGCGTAAAATTGGAAGTGAAAGCGTCCAGTGAGGTTATTGGAGTTTAAATCTGTTGCTGTACCCTCAATCTGTAAAGCTGCCTGCTGTAAAACTTTATCTTTGTTGAAGATATCTTTTAACAATCCTTCTTCTTCTAGGATAGGTAAACTTTCGAGGTGGGTGCGGCGTATCTTCCAAAGATAATTACCTCGGATATGAACCATCAGGTTAGCTCCCATACGTTCTTTTGTAAGTAACGCTGGGCGAGGGAAAGAGTTTCTGGCTATGCGGGTTGAATTGACACAATTAGCGGCTAAAACTACCATCCCTTGCTCAGGAACTGTAATGTTTTGAACTATCTCGCCTGCACCAACTGGGTCATTAACAGCAACTCTTATCCCTCGGACAACTCCCTCTTGTGTTTCTAAATTTAGGACAGTAACGTTTGGTACTAAAAATAGATAGCGATTTTGATCATTATTGTTTGACCTTCCTACATCATCCCGAATCGCACTCAACAGACCAGGTAGACTGCTATATTTATCTGGGCTAAACAATCCAGATAATTCAGATTCAACTTTGACTGCGATCGGCGGTTGAAGCACACGATCAATTGAATAACTATCTGCTGGGATGTTGAATGGAGTTAATTTACGAGAGCGTTTGAGTAAAGCTTCGTAAAGTCCGCCATAGATAAAGTCCTCTTCTTTGCCACGCCGATCAATATCGTAATCTGCGCCAATTTCTTGAGTGATAAAATTATAGCCCTGTTCGCTCTTCAAGAATGCAGAGACTGAGTTTGGCCACTGAACCAAATCAGCAGTAGTCAAGGAAGGAGACCAACCACCCCAAAAAAGACCTTTCCCGCCAACACAACGATGATGAGGTCGGAATTTTCCGGCAAAATCGCGTCCAAATGGAACTCCTTGCCCCTCTGGTGTACCATTTGCGTTAATGATGCGATATTGTCCTTCAGGTAGAAGACTGGCAAGGGGTAATTCATAAAGTCCTCCTAATCCCAAAGGTAGGTTTTGGAAATGTTCGTGAATCAGAAATGGCCCTTCTTGAAGAACTAAAATTTTAGGGCGAGGACGACCAGACCCAAAATTCTTTGTTTTGTTATATATATCGGTTGCAAAATATGCGCCATACATTCCCGCTCCAACTACAATAACGTCGAAGCCACCTGGTACGGCTGCTAAAGCTTCATCTAGGGTATTGCAAACAAATCTGGAAAGGGCATCACGATTGAATGATGTATCCTGAATACCACCTGGTGCTATTACAGGTTCACCTGATGGATTAAGGAATTTAGCTAATTTTTGTAATGGCATATTGATTATTAGATTGACAACTTGAAATCTATGAAAGCAGTCTTTATGAGAAAACCTACGATGTTATCTACCTCCATTTTTTGATTCTGAGTAACACAATAGACACGTTTGTTGGAATAAATTTTGAGCCTGATTTCATATTGAAATATATCCAAGGGATGAGAATCTACGTTCAATACGTCAAGTCGCTTTGCTCGAATTAAAGACTCAAAATTAGGGTTCCCTTTAACTGTCTTATCTGCTGATTTTTAGCTATTTATGCAGATTTTAGAAAAATGATCGGTTTGTTTATTGACACAATCTATGTGTTATAAGAGGCTTTTTTGCATCAATCGAAAAAAGATACACCAATACTTGATTGGAGCGGTATGTTAGTCTGCTATTTTGTAAATGCCCGGCTTACCTAACTGCATCATGCGGTTAAGCTTCAATTTCACAATGAACTGAATATAATTCCTTTGCCTGACTCATCTTCGGTTCTTATAAAACACAAGATATATAAAAGCGTTTCTTTTTTTTCCATCCATAATACTCAAGTTTCCCTATTACTAAAGAGAAGGGTTTGATGAATTGTACTATTTACAATCTTTATAAAGCTACAAATCAACAACTATCGATTCCAGAAAATACTACACCTTTTTAGCCGTATATTTGATGGTTTTTTACTCTGTGAAAATAAAAATAACTTCTGTTGAAATAGACAATTCCACTAATTAGGAAAATCCTTATTTTAACTAAGGATTTTCCTTAGTTCCATATTCACCTTTTTCACTAATGCGTTTTTTAGTAGTATCAAAAGCTACTATTTTGTTCCAAACTGCATAGTGTACTAAACCTACAAAATCGTAAATATTCAGTCGTTTCATCAGTTGCAATCGCTGTACTTCAACTGTTTTAGGACTGATGTTTAATAAGTCTGCAATCTCTTTTGTAGAAAGCCCTACGTTGATACCCTGGCAGAGGAACTGAGGGGAAAAATCACTAAACCCTCTCAAACTCGCCCCTTACTCCGCCTGGTCAAAACTTCTCGATAAGTTAGAACAAGCTGTTGCGATGGCGTAACCGCCCGCCGTAGGCATCGCAGCCCAGGAAAAACCCTTCCCTACTGCCGCCGATTTCGCCAAAGCAGTGCAGTAAGTCGCACCAACAATTAAACGCGCCACAAAAAGCGAAAACCCTAAAACGCAATTGTGTCATTCTCAGTAGAGCGCACATATCCAAAAGAATACGCCGAAGCGATCGCCAAAATCAAAGAGCAATACCAGAAAGAGTTAGAGCGCCTAGAGCAGGAATTGAGAATTGGGCTACAAGCAGAAGCAGGGGCTAGAGCCGAAGCCCAGGTGCAAGAGCAAATCCAATCCTTGCAACAACTCTTTAAACAACAGAAAGAAGAAAATATCCAGTTGCAGCAACGGCTTGATGAAATGGAATCACTACGGCAGTTGGAAACTGAGAATCAACAACTCAAGCAACGCATTCAGGAACTAGAACACGCCGTACAACAGCATCCGGTTCAACAGTGGGGAAATACCATGACCCAAAAGGCGACTAAAGCGTTAAACAAGCAGGTCAAGCAAGCACTGGAGAAAACTATTGATCTGCGATCGCCTACGGCGGGCGGGTACGCCATCACTAGCAGTTGAACCCCCAAAAGAGAATCCACAAGAATGTCTGCGGCTCATGGGCATGGAATTGAAAAACCTTGCCAGTGCCATGAACAATACAGAGGCTGCGGTGATAGTTACTGGGGAAACCTGGGAATACTTTTATTAGATCAAAAGTATCACACGTTACAGTATGGGTTTCACAGAAGATTTAGTTAAATTGTCCGAAAAGGTTAATAAAAACCTTCCTATCGTCATAGGAAGTACTATAATTGCCATCGATAAACAGGAGAACAGCGTAGCAAATCAAGAATGCATCTATCATAAGTGATGGCAATAGTTATCGAATTTCATGGCGGTAGATATAAAATTTTCAAAGACAAGTTCCGGGAGGTTACACGTAGCTTGGCTTGTTTGGACGCAGCAGAATGGAAGACTCAAGATTATAAAATAAATAATCTTATTCCTGCTTAATAATTCATCTTTATGAAATAAATTAATTTTATAGTTACTAATCTGTCTTAACTTTCATTGCTAGCTAAAATTATAGAGTATTCTTCATTACTCCTTGATGAAAATATCATTAGTTATCCCAATGTAGTCAGAGTTAAAATGATTGATAATAGAGAAGGCATGAAGAAATCTGAAAGGAAAAACATAGTATGTTTAGCACCGAAGCCAATATTCTCGGTTATAAAGTTAGCGAAGAACTTTACAACGGTTCTCGAACTCTAGTTTATCGGGGATATCGCAAAACTGACTCCTTGCCAGTGGTGATTAAACTGCTGAAAAATCCTTATCCTAGCTTTAGCGAACTCGTACAATTTCGCAATCAGTACAGCATTACGAAAAACCTTAACTATCCCGGAATTATCCAAACTTACAGCTTGGAACCCTATCAAAACGGCTATGTGTTGGTAATGGAAGATTTTGGGGGAATATCCCTTTCTGAATGGAGGGGTAAAGAAGGGAAGATAGGGGGAGAACCACAAAATCTAATTAAGTTTTTACAAATTGCAATATCTTTGTGCAATACCTTAAATTATCTCTATCATCATAATATTATTCATAAAGATATTAAACTCGCAAATATTCTACTTCATCCCGAAACAAGACAAGTAAAATTAATCGATTTTAGTATTGCTTCTCTTCTTCCCAGAGAAACTCAAACAATAATTAATCCTAATTTATTAGAAGGAACTCTAGCTTATTTATCTCCCGAACAAACTGGGCGGATGAACCGAGGGGTAGATTATCGCAGTGATTTCTATTCTTTGGGTGTGAGTTTTTACGAATTGCTGACTGGAGAATTACCCTTTCAATCAGATGATCCAATGGAGTTGGTGCATTGTCACATTGCGAAAATGCCGACCCTATTAAGTAACAGAGAAGATATTCCCCAGGTATTCTCTAATATCGTCATGAAATTAATGGCAAAAAATGCTGAGAATAGATATCAGAGTGCTTTAGGATTAAAGCATGATTTAGAAGAATGTTTATATCAAATTCAAGAAACCGGAACAATTACATATTTTGAAATTGCCAAAAGAGATATTTGTGACAGATTTATTATTCCAGAAAAATTATATGGTCGAGAAACGGAAGTCGAGAAACTACTAAAAGCGTTTGAGAGAGTATCCGTTGGAAACAGCGAAATGATCTTAGTTGCAGGGTTTTCCGGTATTGGTAAAACTGCGATAGTTAATGAAGTTCATAAACCGATTGTCAAACAACGCGGTTATTTTATTAAGGGCAAATTTGACCAATTTAACCGAAATATTCCCTTTTCGGCGTTTGTGCAAGCTTTCCGCGATTTAATAGGGCAATTACTTACTGAAAGCGATCAACAAATCAAACAATGGCAAAATAAAATTACTGGAGCATTAGGTGATAACGCCCAGGTAATTATTGAAGTGATTCCGGAGTTAGAACTAGTTATTGGCAAACAAGCTCCTGTGCCAGAAGTATCAGGCATTGCAGCCCAGAATCGATTTAATTTACTATTGCAAAAATTTATTGAATTATTTACTGATAAAGAACATCCACTGGTGATATTTTTAGATGATTTACAATGGATTGATTCTGCCTCATTGAAACTCTTGCAATCTTTAATGAGTGAGGTAAATTATGCCTCTTTACTACTCATTGGTGCCTATCGAGATAATGAAGTTTCTGCTACTCATCCTTTAATGTTGACATTGGATGACATCCAAAAAAATGGCGCGGAAATTAATACTATTACTCTCAAGCCGCTAAATGAATCCAAATTAAATCAGTTAGTGGCTGACAGTTTAGATTGTACAGTAAATCTAGCTTTGCCACTGTCAAAGTTAATTTATCAAAAAACTCAAGGCAATCCATTTTTTTCTATACAATTTATCAAAGCATTACATCAAGATGCCTTGATTTATTTTAATTATGAGCAAGGTTATTGGCAATGTGATATAGCAGAAATTAATCAGCGATCGCTAGTCAATGATGTGGTTGAATTCATGGCATTACAATTACAAAAATTGCCAGAATCAACTCAAGATGTTTTAAAATTAGCTGCATGTATAGGTAATCAGTTTGATTTAGAAACCTTAGCAATTGTTTCTCAACAATCAAAAATAGAAACAGCAGCCTGTTTATGGAGTGCCTTACAGGATGGTTTAATTTTACCCCAAAGTGAGGTTTATAAGTTTTTTGTTGGGTCAGAAAATCAAGCTGTTCTTCAACATGATTCTGAAATTATTGTATATAAATTTTTGCACGATCGCATTCAACAAGCAGCCTATTCTTTGATTCCTGAAAGCCAAAAGCAAGCAACTCACTACCAGATCGGCAAACTACTGTTAGGAAACCTATCAACCGCAGAACTAGAGGACAGAATTTTTGATGTAGTTAACCAAATCAACATAGGGAAATTTCTACTTCAAGATGAAAGCGAGAAAAAACAGCTTGCGGAACTCAATTTAAGCGCGGGTCAGAAAGCGAAAGCTTCCACAGCCTATGAAGCGGCAAAGACTTATTTACAAGTCGGGATAAACTTGCTGACAAAAGATGCTGAGACTGCTGGGTATCGTCTGGCATTTGATCTCTATTTAAATTTAGCAGAAGCCGCGTTGATGAGTGGAGATTTTCAGTTATTAGAGGAAACGGTATTAATCTTACTCGAATTTGCCAACTCAAATATCGATAGAGCCAAAATTTATGTTTTAAAGGTTACTCAATATTCTTTACAAGGGCAGTTTTCCGAATCAATCCAGGCGGGTTTGGAAGGTTTACAAAGTCTTGGTATTACTGTTGACAGATATAGCTTGAAACAATTAGCTCAAGAAGAGTTTGCTGTTGTTCAAGAACGCTTAAAAAATCGCCCGATTGCCACTTTACTGAATTTGCCTGCTGCAACTAATCCAGAAGTTCGAGCCGCGATCGAATTATTGATTATTCTGCAACCACCAGCCTATATTGTCTCTGACTTCGATCTGTACAGTTTCGCTACCTTCAGAGCAGTCCGTTTATCGATTGAGCGGGGTAATACTGCTGAATCAATCAAAGCTTATGCCACCTACGGTTTTCTAATTGGACTGATGCATAGTCAGTACCAGCAAGGACTTGAATTTGCTGACGTTTCCCTACAACTGAGCTATAAGCTTAATAGTAAATTTCAGCAATCAGGGGCCTGCTTTATGTTAGGTTGCTGTATTCAGGTGTGGGCAAAGCCGATACAGGGGGCAGCTGAGATTAATTATGAAGGGTTTCTTGCGGGACTGGAGTCTGGAGAAATCCCCCATGCTGGATACAACCTCTACAGTAATATTTGTAATCGACTCTTTCAAGGTGAAAATCTAGCAGATATTGCGATCGACATCGATAAATATTGGCTAATTGGAGAGAAACTAAAGCATGATTTTTTGCTGAGTATCCTTTCAGCCTGCCGTTTCTTTGTCAATCAACTCTCGCAATCTATAGATGAGCAAGAACAAATCGCAACAGCAGAGCAGGCTTGGGTTGAGCGTTCTGAAGCATTACAGTCTCACACAGCACTTGGTACGTATTACATTTTACAAATGCATCGAGCTTGCCTAATTCAGGGGTTCAAGCCAGACATTCATTATGTTACGGAGGCGGGTAAATTTCTGAATGGTTGTGCAGGATTTACCACCTCTGCTGGTTACTATTACTACGGTTCTCTGATTATGTGCAAATACTATCCAAGTTTGCCAGAAGCAGAGCGTAGCGATGTCTTACAGCAGATCGAAACCAATCAAGCACAACTCAAAATCTGGTCAGAAAGCTGTTCAGAAAACTTCTTGCATAAATATTTGCTGGTCGAAGCAGAGCGATCGCGAATTGCCGAAAAATACCTGGAAGCCATGAACCTTTACGATCGCGCCATTGCCGAAGCTAAAGCCAACGGTTATCTGCAAGAAGAAGCGATCGCCAACGAACTCACTGCCAAATTTTACCTGGAGCTGGATAAAGAAAAAGCAGCCCAAGGATATATGCAAGAAGCATACTACTGCTATGCTCTGTGGGGAGCCAAAGCTAAAATCGATGACTTAGAAAAACGCTATTCTGAATTACTCCAACCCATCCTACATCAACAACAACTCAACTTTAATTCCCTAGAAACCATCGCTAATATTACCCATAGTTCGATATCTTTATCCGGTCAAACTTCCATTATTAGTAGAGCCAACATTTCCAATACCTTAGACTTTATGTCTAT
>NZ_JACKZS010000175.1 GCF_014222285.1 Nostoc sp. UCD121 | reverse complement strand
GCACTTTAAGTCAAACAAAAATAACACGAATAATTTTCCCGAAAATTCCCGAAAAATGCACAAAGTCAACAGCCTAGCAAGTAACTGCTTGTAGTCAGGCGATTAGTTCTTGGGAGTCTCCAGAAGAAATTGATGAAAATTCTCAGATTTTCTACTTGCAAGTTATGCCAGTTGATAGATACATATAGCTTCATCTGTATATACAGTCAAGCATGGGAGCAACCAGAGTGATCGCTTGGTCAAGCCGTAGAAGCATATTCCCAAGCGATTACTGAATCAAATTCAGGAGTTGGAGCAAGAGAAAGCCCCTGTTAGCGAGATATTGCAGGTGTTGGGGGTGTTGAACTCAGTGCATTAAAGCCACAGTAACAGTAAACTTAGGATATGTGATCGCCCCAGAAAATCATCGAAGTAGATTCCCATTACTGGGTCGAGTTCAGGAGTTAAATGCTTAAAACGTGTTCATGTAGGTCATAAGTAGATTTACCACGCTTAACACCATTGTATAAAGCTTCCATGAACTTGATTGTTGCTTCAACAAAGATGTTCTCTGCTTAAATATAAAATTTACTTATGTATTTTTTTTTAAGCACGCTGCACTACCACAAAATTATTTCTGGTACAACAAGTGATTGCATTTTTGTGAAGAAATAAATGCGTTTTTTGCACTAAACAAACGAAATTTAACAAGATATTGAATTTTTCATAAGCCAACAAAATACCTCTGGACGAAGATTAAAATTAAGTTTATGTAATTTTTAACGGGTATAAGTATTTACATTACTTATAAAATTTAAGATTTGGTAAAGATGTTTATGCGATCTAGGAATAGTGGTAGATAAATAATCATGCTAAATAAACCAAACAAAACAGCAGTAAAACCAAGTTTTACGAGCTATTTTTCTCTAATTTCGTCCATTATTACTGATGAAATTTGTAGGTAAGCTTTGACAAATTAATGAAAAAGTTGCGTAAATTTTTCAGTCTGACTGTAAGCGATCGCTTGCTTCTGGTTAAGGTTGCAATTCTACTTGCAATCATCAGGTTAGGACTGAAATTGCTACCGTTTCATAAACATACATTGTGATTGGTAGTGCAGGAAATACAGCTTTCTATGCCTAGCTGCAATTGAAGAAGGAGAGAGCAAAATTAACATCGAGGAGTTTGTAGGGTATGGTGACAGGGCATTCAAGAGTAGTAGTAGCAAAAGAACAGATATCTTCTGATTTGGATGGAGAGGCGGTTATCCTCAATCTCAAGTCTGGGGTTTATTACGGTTTAAATCCTGTGGGTGCCAGCATCTGGAGTCTAATCCAGCAGCCCAAGACTATCAGCGAAATTCAGGATGCACTTTTGGCACAATATGAGGTTGAGTCTGAGCAGTGCGATCGCGATCTGTTTTCAATGCTCCACCAACTCGAAGCTGAAGGGCTAATCGAGGTCAGTGATGAAACGGCTGCATAAGTTTCTAAAACTTATAAATAGTGATCATAATCTTCTGAGACGAATCTACTTGTCGTACTATTGTAGTCTGTGGTTTTGGTGGGTACTGGCTAATGTTGGTAGCGGCCTCCTAAGACAATTCTTGCCCTGGATTGCACCTTTGTTTGGTTTTTTCCAATGGCTAGTTCTGAGAAAATACAGCCGACGTTTAGGTTGGTGGGTACTTGTCAGTGCTTACACTTGGATTACAACCTACTTCATCATTATCCTGTTCGAGGTAGGGGCTAAGATTTTAGAAGCTGTTCCAAAAGGAGAACTGTTAGTTATAGGAGTGTCTGTCAATATACAGGTGCTTTGGACTTCTATCTTAGTTGCGCTTCTAGGGTCATCTGTAATCGGAGTTTGCCAATGGCTTGTGATGCGAAATCACATCCAGTGTGCAGGCTGGTGGATACTTGCTAGTTCTATGGGTGGAGTTGGTAGAGGATTTGTAAGCGTGGTTCTTCAACCAGTGGTAGACCCTATTATTGCAGACATTGCAGGTTCGTTGGCATATAGTGCAGTGACTGGGATGGCTCTAGTCTGGCTACTACAAAATCGGATTAAACGTCGTCTTGAGCGTGAGATGTATCTGATTTAGACGTTGTAGTTTTACGCCATAAACTAGCAATACACTTTTATCGAGGTTAGGTGTGAAAAGACTAAGTAAGTTTTTGAGTTTGACATCAAGCGATCGGCTGCGTAAGTTTCTTAACCTGACAAATAGCGATCGCTATCTTTTATTGAGTGCGGCATTCATATTAGGAGCAATCAGATCAGGAATGTGGTTGCTATCGTTTAAGATGTTGCAGCAGATTTTAACAAGATTAAGTCAGGCAAAACTTGAACCGCAAATATTGGAGCAATCATCTGTAGACAAAATTGTCTGGGCTGTTAATGTTGCTAGTTGCTATACGCCTGGCCATGTAAAGTGCCTAGCTCGTGCTTTGACAACGCAGGTACTACTGAATCGGTGCGGTTACTCGCCAGAACTCCGAATTGGTGTTGCGAAGGGGGACAAAGGAAAGTTTGAGGCTCATGCTTGGGTGGAAAATCAAGGAGAAATCGTGATTGGTCATCTCAGCGACCTTGTGCGATTTACGCCATTACCGTCTTTTAGTAAGTAATGAACTAAGCTGGCGATACATTCAAGTTAATAAAAAAATGATTGTAATTTTTGGCAATCAGGGCGATATATGTTCCTGGCAAACTTATGAATACTTAAAACAGCAAGAGCTAGATGTCGTTTTTATTGATATGGCATCTGATTACCTCAGTACTTCAGGAATAAATTGGTCGCTTGCTTGTTCAGATAAAGAAGGTTTTATCACAGTTAATTCTCAGAAAATTCCACTGGAAAATATCACTAGTGTACTTGCTCGAATGATATATTCCAGTTATAAAGAGCCTCAATTGAGTCAAAAAGACCAGGATTACATTAGTAGTGAGTCTTATGCTACTTTGATAGGTCTATTAAACTCTCTGGATTGTCTGGTAGTTAACCGCCCGAAACCAGGGATGGTTCGCGCTCCCATACTTGTAAATGGGGAGCAAGTTGAAGCCGTCAAACAATGTGGGTTGAAATTGCCCAATATGCTTGTGACCGCAAGTCATGAGCGTGCCTTGTCTTTTTATAATTCTCATAACCAAATTGCTATTATCGGTTCGCCATCAACTCCATTTTTCCTAGACCTAATCAAGGGTGAGGAGGGAGTTTCAAAACTAGAACTTGTCCTGAATCAGCAACAGCCGATATATTTGCAGGAAATTCCACAAGGTCAGTGGCTTCAGGTATTTGTCGTTGGTAATAGAGTTTTTGGTTCGTCATTCTGGTTTAATTCCCAGATTGGAGTTAATTTTCCCAAGGCTGAACTATTGCCAGAAGTGCAAGAGCAGTGTTGCAAGCTGGCTCAAGCTTTAGATTTGGATTTCATGCAAGTCCGTTTAGTGCAAACAGAGCAAAGCGAAGCTTACTGCTACGACATCAATGATTTTCCCTCCTACTTTCAGTGCGATGAAGAACTCCAAAAGGAGATCATATCTGCCTTGGCTGAATTACTTGAAAAAGGTAATGGAGGTGTTAAGTGATTATTATTTTTGGTGGTTTAGTCGATTCCGTAGAAGCATACGTCTGTGAGCGTTTGTTATCTAAAAATATTGACTTTCTCTTACTAGATGCGCGTCAGTATCCCCACCAGTTCGACTTAGACTATTACCTCAAAGATGGTGTCATAGAAGGTTTTATTCGATATGGCTCCCAGAAATTAGCTCTAAGCGATATTCGTTCTATTTATGTGCGTTATATAACTAAACCGTCTTGGCCGCTGTTAGCACTTGCTGATACACTGCCATCTCTAGTTGTCAACCGACCAAGTGCCAGTGCCTCTAATGCTTCCAAACCTTATCAACAGCAAATTATTAGCAAGTATGGGTTTAAAGTACCCTGTACATTAGTAACAACTGTACCTGAAGAAGCGCGTTGTTTTTATGAAGAATACGATGGAAGAGTCATTTACAAATCAGTTAGTTCTGTGCGTTCAATTGTCAAAAAACTGACTCCAGCAGATTTGAAACAGATGGAGCAAGTACGTAACTGTCCAGTTCAGTTTCAAGAATATGTTCCAGGGGTAGATATTCGAGTTCATACTGTGGGAAACCGACTTTTTGCTGCTGAAATTACCTCAGAAGCTAGTGATTACCGTTATGCAAGTGAGGACGACAATAGAATCATCAGAGGTATTGAACTTCCCGCAGATATTGCCCAGCGCTGTTTAGACTTAACTAAAGGGTTGGGTTTGGTTATGGGAGGTATTGATTTACGCAGAAGTCCATCCGGAGATTATTACTGCTTTGAAGTCAATCCCTCACCAGCTTTTACTTTTTTTGAATCTTATACACAGCACAAAATAGGTGATGCTTTGACAAAGCTACTTCATCAAGGTGAATCATTAAAAGAGAAGATGTCGTTTATCTTAGATGGATCTCAAAGCATTGATAAAAGACCTTTTATTTCAGATGAACTAAGACCAAAGGTTGGGTCTGATCTTGAGCAGTATCCACCTTTAGCTCCAGATGTATCGAAAGATGAAATACACAGGCGCATCCAAGAGATGATCGGGAAAAAACAGCGGGAAAAATTGGGGATAGCTGACAGTCAAATTTCACCCGAAGTATGGAAAGAGTTTTTCAAAAAAAGTCCTCAAGCTGAATGGACAATACTGGAGCAGGAAGCCGTTCTCCTTAATTTAGAAACCGGTGTTTATTTTACCTTAAACCGCGTAGGTAAAGGAATTTGGGAATTATTCACAGGTGAGCAATCATTGGAGAGCATTCTCCTTGTTATTTGTAAGCAATTTGAAGTTGCAGAGGATGTTGCTCGTGCCGACTTAATAGCGTTAGTTACTAAACTTAGCCAAGAAGGATTAATCAAAAATGTCAACAAATGAAGAACTCAAACCTAATCAGAAACAAGACTACTACCAACCACTTCTGATAAAGCATGGACTTCTTACAGATGTAACAGCCCAGAAATCTGGAGATAAAGGTAAGGAAAAGGAAAATTCGGATAAAAATACCGAGAAAGGACCTTTGGCAGAAGAGAAATTCGATGCGGACGCTAAAATGGAACGAGATGAGATGAAAAATGCAAGGGATACTCAAAGCAAAAATGCAACGGATAAGGGGTTAACTGAGTCATTCAAGACTCAAAAGGATATCGCAGATAAACCTGGAATTGAATTTTAGTAAATATGCAAGACCAAATATATTGCATTCACAAAGTTAATCTCCGATTTAGTACAGATAGTCCTGCCTTATCCTCAGCAGTTAAGATGTTGCTTTCCCCTTTTGAGCAGGAGAATCTATCTGAACCAATCGCCTTAGAATTTGTATTCAAAGAGGTTCATAATCGCTCAGAAATCCCTTTTATGGTTTCATCTTCTGCTCAAATGATTTCCTCTTGTAGTGGCAGGTTCTTTGGGGATTCACTCCGGGTAACCTGGAAATGTGACTTTTATCGCTTGATGACCATTAAAATAGCCGATCTTGGTGAAGATGGCATCATGCTCATAGATCATCAGCGCGGTCAAGTAGAAGGGTATTTAGTCAATCCTGATATCAGGCATCCAGAAGTCCTAGCTACTTTTTTCTATCTTGCTCTGAATGAACTTCTCAAAAAGGAAGGACTTTACGGACTCCATGCAGCTGCTGTAGAAAAAGATGGTCATGGTTTTTTGTTTCCCGGGTTTAGTGGTAGTGGAAAGACAACCTGCTGCATTTCTCTACTCAATAATGGCTATCGCTACATCTCTGATGACCATGTATTGTTGCGAGAAAATAATGCTGGGTTTGATATCCTCACTTTTCCCATAAGGCTGGATAATCGGATTTTCTTGGAATCTTTTTTTCAAGAAAATCACAATCGTACAGAAATTGCGACTCTCAATGCTACAAAAAAGACCATTTCATTTTTTCCTCAGCTAACTGCTGCCAAAGGATATCCTTATCAAGAAGAGGATAAGCGATTTTTCTTTGTAGAAGATATATCGCCTTATCTTCCAGTAGATTCTAGTCAAGTTAATTACATTATTTTTCCCAAAATCTTGGATTATCCAAAAAGCTATTTGGAGCATTTACCAAAGAGTAGGGCGCTTGAGGAACTGCTTCCCCAGAGTTTACTAGTTTTTGACCAAGATATTGCTAGAAAGCACTTCCATTTCTTATCTCACTTGGTAGAAAAGTCCGAATGTTACCGACTACATTTTGGTGAAGATGTTCTCGAATTTCCGCAATTAATTGACACTCTTCTGGCAAACATCTAGCTCAGTAAAAGTCCGTTTGATGATAACTAATGTCCCTTGTCTTACAGAAGAGGAATGCCAAGAGGTTAGCTCTGTAATTTATGACCTGAAAAAATTTTGGTGTCAAATTACTTCAGGTCATTTCTACATTTTAGGAGCAGCCAGTTACATAGATGCTGCAAATGCAGACAAAGCCAAGCAGTTTTATTACGGTAAGGCAAAACTGCTTAATCCTATATTAAGAGAGCGGTTTAATTGGCTTTATGAAAGAATTTCTCAAAGCCTAACTAAAGAACTCGGTAAACCTACTGCTTACTTAGAAACACTGGCTTTACCAGGATTTCATATTTTCCCTATGTCAAAAGGGTCTTCCCGAACAGGCGGAGGAATGCATTTGGATTTACAGTATAAATTACTAAATTGGGAACCATCAACAGGAATTAACTTTGAAAATCCAATTTCATTCACTCTGGCAATTACATTACCAGAGTTTGGTGGTGGTATAAATTTCAGTGATTTACCCTCTAAGGAGTTAACTAAATTAACCCTAGAAAAAAGGCAGGAAGCTCTGAAAAATCAAACAAGATTTCATGCATATGCGGTTGGTCACATTGCTATTCATCAAGGACTGATTTGGCATGGGATTGCCCCTATGCGTAATCAGCAACTGGATAACGATAGAATTAGCCTGCAAGGGCATGGACTTTTAGATCAAGATACTTGGCAACTTTATTGGTGAAAGAAATGGAGAGTCTGTTACCGTTTGGCAAAATAACTAATGTTCCTTTTATGACAGAAGAGGAATGTCTAACAATTTATACGGCAATTTATGAACTAAAAAAAATGTGGAGTCGTCGCCATGAAAACAAATATACGCTAGGAGCAGCTAGTTATATAGATGCTAATACTAATATATATCCTTATGTCTCTTACTATGGAAAGGCAAAGCTTTTTAATCCTATACTACAAGAGCATTTCGGCTGGTTATACCAGAGATTAGGCGACATTTTATCTAAAGAACTTAAAAATAACATTTGTTACCAAGACAACTTAGCTTTACCTGGATTTCATATTTTTATATCTGGCCCAAAAAGTATTGATAGAGAAAAATCATTGCATGTAGATTTCCAAGGTAAATTTCTCAAATGGGACTCCTCAGAAAGCATTAATTTTCATGAACCAATATCATTTACTCTAGCGATTAAATTACCAGAATGTGGTGGTGGACTAGATGTGTTAGACATGAGATATGAGGAATATATAAAATTATCACCAAAAGAACAGAAACAAATTTTTAATTCAGACTTAGTAAAAATTTACCCCTATAAATTAGGTGATCTTTTAATCCGTTCTGGCAATATTTTTCATGAAGTTGCTGCTATGCCACATATCCAACTTGGGGAAGAAAGAATTACTCTTCAAGGACACGGACTACTGTGTCAAGATACTTGGTATCTCTATTGGTAATTATTGTTTAAATGCAAGTCATATCACCCAAGATAAAGCGTATTATTATTAGTCTTAAACTAGGACTAAACCTTATTTGGCAAAGCTGTCCTGGTTGGACAATAGGCAGTGCAGTACTCCTGTTTGCTCAAGGTACTCTGCCATTAGTATCAATCTATTTGACTAAACTGATGGTGGATGCAGTATTTAATAGCGTTAACCACACAAACAAATTTTCTAGCTTTCGTCAAGTAGGAATACTGATTTGTCTTGCCGGATTAGTAGCTCTGTTGATTAACCTATGCACCTCAGCAGCAACAATAGTTAACCAAGCCCAGTCACAGTTAGTAACTAACCACGTTCAAGATAATATTCATGCTAAAGCTATCGAATTAGACCTAGAGTATTATGAAGACGTAAATTATTATGATATGTTGTTCCGCGCTCAACAACAAGCTTCTTCTCAGCCTACAAACATATTGAATCGTTTAGTGACATTTGCTCAAAGCAGTATTTCTCTATTAGCAATGTCTGGCTTGCTATTATCTTTGCATTGGAGCGTAGCATTTCTGCTATTTATTACTGCGATTCCTAAAGTTATTGCACGATTTAAATATGCCAGCATGATGTATATATGGAAAACTAAGCGCACACAAATAGAACGGCAAGCATGGTATTTAGATTGGATATTAACTAGTAATATCTATAGTAAGGAAATACGGTTATTTAATCTCGGTTCTGTATTTAGGCGTAGGTTTCGTAGTTTTCGTAAGCAACTCCACCAAGAAAGCTTGGACATTTCCACTAGACGTTCTGTTCCAGAGCTAGCTGCTCAAGCTAGTGGAACAATAATTATGTATGGTTCCTATGGATTCATCGCTTATCAAGCAGTGAAAGGGCAAATTACTTTTGGTGATTTAGCTATCTATCAGCAAGCATTTCGATTGGGACAAGACTATCTCCAAAACATTTTAATCAGTCTTGGCGGTCTTTATGAAGATAGTCTGTTTATTTCTAATCTCTACGATTTTCTTCGACTTCAACCAAAAGTTATTGAGCCATTAGATCCTCAGACTGTACCTAATCCTATGCAGACTGGCATCGTTCTCAACCATGTCAGTTTTCAGTATCCTAATAGTACTCGGAACAGCCTAGAGGATATTAATCTAACTATCTTCCCTGGAGAAGTAGTTGCCTTAGTAGGAGAAAACGGCGCTGGCAAAACCAGCCTAATCAAACTCTTATGCCGCTTGTACGACCCTGCGGAAGGAAGCATCACCATTGATGGCATCGATTTAAAACAGTTTGCTACCAAAGATTTGCGTCGTCAAATCAGTGTTTTGTTTCAGGATTATGGACAGTATAATCTGTCAGTTTTGGACAACATCTGGTTTGGTAACATTGACCTTCCTTATGATCCGGAAAAAATTGCAGATGCCGCTCGTGATGCCAATATTGAGCAACTCATTAATCAATTACCATACAATTACAATACAATCTTGGGTAAATGGGTAGAAGCAGGTGAAGAACTCAGCATTGGTCAATGGCAGAAAATAGCGCTAGCTAGGGCATTTGTGCGAGACTCTCAGATTATTGTCCTAGATGAACCAACCAGCGCCCTAGACCCCAAAGCCGAGGAAGAAGTTTTTCAAAAATTTCGCCAACTCATCAAAGGACAAGCAGCTATTCTCATCAGTCATCGCCTCTCCACAGTGAAAATGGCTGATCGCATTTACGTAATGGAGCATGGGCGAATTGTAGAAAGCGGCACTCATGAAGAATTGATACAGATGGGTGGTAGCTATGCCCACTTGTTTGAAACCCAAGCCAAAAACTACCGATGACAACTTTAATTCCATCACATACCAAAGAATCAGTAGCAACTAACCCAGAAATAGACTTGCTTGTGTGCTGTGTCCGAACCTGCATAGACTCTAAGACAGCAGAGCGAATCAAAACGTTACTCCAGCAAGAAATTGACTGGACTTACCTCATTCACTTAGCATCTCGTCATGGGGTAATGCCGCTTCTATACCAGAGTCTTAATACTTGCCCAGAAGTTGTTCCTAAGACTATCCTGGGTCAACTACGCAGCTACTTCCACGCCAACGCTCTCCATAACCTGTTTTTAACCCAAGAGCTGCTCAAGCTTCTGGAGTTATTTCAAGAAAATAACATCCGCGCTATTGCATATAAAGGGCCTGTCCTGGCAGCTTCGGTCTACGGCAATCTTTCACTCCGACAGTTTAGTGACCTAGATATTCTAGTTCATGAGCAGGACTTCCTGAAAGCCAAAGACTTGCTTATCTTGGGGGGATATCAGTCAGGACGCGAATTTGATTGGGAGCATACTTTTGTATCTGCTGATAGCACCTACACGGTGGATCTCCATCAAGGAATTACACGACAGAAATTCCCCTTCCGCTTAGATTTTGACCGTTTATGGTTGCATCTTGAACCCTTATCCCTGGCTGGCACTACGGTAGTCAACCTCTCGCCAGAGGATTTGCTGATGATTCTTTGTGTACAGATTGCCAAAGACTGCGACGAACAGCTACAACAACTGTCTAAGATTTGCGACATTGCTCAACTGCTTGGTACTCATCCGACTTTGAACTGGGAATTAGTTATGGAACAAGCTAGTCAATTGGGCAGTGAGCGACTAGTATTTTTTGGTCTTTGGCTGACAAGTGAGATTTTTGGAACAGTACTTCCTGATGAAGTCAGGCAAAAAATCCAGCTTGACCAAGGATTAAAATTATACAGTACTCTGATGTATCAAAGGTTTTTCTGTGAAGTTGATAAACCGATGGGAGTGTTTGATACCTTTCTAAAAAACCTGATGCTGATGAAATGCCCGCCGCACAAAGTTCTATCAAAAAGATATCTTGTCTGGTACTTTCTGCGCTTGGCGATCGCTCCCAATGTAAGAGACCAGCAGTTTATGCTTCTACCCCGCCCTCTATATTTCCTCTATTTTCTGCTCCGACCAATTCGGCTAGTTGACAGGTATGGACTAAATGTATTCAGACACCTTCTAGGAGGGTCGGTTCGCTGATTTAAAAAGCTAGAAGAGGAATTAATGCACTGTAAAGCTTATACAGCTTCATTTAGATAGGATTCTGGTAAGCACTTATCCTAATACAAGGTAAGGGAAAGTGTAAATGCGGATTTCTTACAAACTCAGAAAGAAGCAGAGTGAAAAACTGCTAAAATGTATATACAATAAGCATTTTAGCAGTTATAAACTATAACTCGACCTGCAAGGTGATCGCTTTTAAAACAGTTCAGATTTGAATAGCCAAAGTCACTCCCAGTCGTAGTTAATTTCAACGGTGGACAGGTAAGTAACATCCGATGCACCGATTTTGCTTAATTTATCCTAAGATTTCAATCACAGCCGCTAGAATATCTGGTGCTTTGTCTGAAACCGGAATGAATACCCGCTTTTTCCAGTTGATGATCTCGGTGAAACATCCAACAGCTAAGAGTCGCTCTGCCAGTGAGATAGCATTAACCAGTTCTATGCGAGGTTCATTAGCAACGAAAGAACGTCGCAAGGTTACACCACCTGGCAACTGCTGTGTATATCTCTCGTTGAGTACCAGCTTCACAAGTTCTTCTGGAGAAAGCAGCTGGTTCCTGAGTCCAAGTTGTTCGCGCACGGTTTGAATGTCGTGAGCATTCACCACCCGACCGAGAATCTTTTGTCCATCGCTGGTTTGTAGCCGGAATACTCGACTATTCTGCTGTGGTAGTATTTTCCAGATAGGCAATAGAATACCAGTCACTAAATGCAGGTAATCGGTGGTGAACTTGGGCAGTGTGTCTACTTCAGTAGACCATGCCGCAACAAAGGTATCAGCCGAAACCTGCCGCCAAGTGGACGATTCAAAATCTTTGACTGGCACACGGGTTTCTTTTTGTGGACGGACGAGCAACACTCTTGGTACAACACCACCATCAGCGTCATAGATACTATGTGTCGAAATTGACACACTAGCATTGCCTGACTTGGAGTTGATCATGAACCGTCCTTGATATTGAGTGGCAAACTCAAGCATCTCATTAGCAGTTCTGATGTTGTTCCTCTGAACGCGCTCAATTTTCAAGTAGTTGGTGACGCTACCAGTTTGAGCATGAGTATATACAGCTTCCTGGCTCAATACAGTAAAGCGTTCAGCCCGTAAAGTCTCCACCCCCATTTCATAGACCCCTGCCGCGATCGCTGCTTCAATCTGCTGGCTCAAGAGTAATTCAAACCTCTCGAAAATCACGTTTTGCATATTAATCCTCAAAGCCAGCAGCCGATTAAGGAATTGCCGTAGTGGTGGGAGATCGAGCTTCATCCCACCTTCGTGGGAAGTCAGCGATAAACCTGTCATTTGCTCGAAAGTGCCGAGTGACACTTCATAAAATCGACCTTGGAAGATTTGCTTAAATAACTCATACAAAGCGTGTTCTGCATACTGAGATTCAAGATTATCCTTAGCCTCAAATATCCCATTGCTACCCGTCTGCCGTTGACCGCGAGTAAGAGCGCCCAAGCTATCCAGCCTTCGGGCAATGGTTGAGATAAAGCGGCGTTCACCTATAACGTTAGTGGTAACAGGTCTGAACACGGGTGCTGATGCTTGGTTTGTGCGATGCGATCGCCCAAGCCCTTGAATTGCATTGTCTGCCCTCCAGCCTGCTTCCAACAAATAATGCGATCGCCGCCGCCGATTAACAGCGTTTAAATCGGCATGATAACTTCTGCCTGTCCCGCCAGCGTCACTGAAGATGAGGATTTGTTTGTCACCCTGCATAAAGGCAGCAGTCTCAGCAATATTTGCACCAGCCCCGCGTGAATCTACAAATAAACGTCCAGATTCATCTTTTAATACCCGTTTGCTACGACCAGTTACTTCAGCAATTTGTTTGTCACCAAAGTGCCATAGCAATTGTTCTAATGCACCAGGGATTGGATCAAGACTTGCTAACTTATCGACTAACGCATCTCTCAAAGCTACAGCTTCTTGTGAAATAACTGGAGAGCCATCAGCGTCAAAGACCGGCTCGGATCTTTCTTCTCCATCAACACCTGAATGAATGGAATGAAGATGAACAGGGAAAGCACTCATCAGGTAATCCATAACATATTCCCGTGGAGTTAGGTCAAGATTAAGATCCTTCCATTCGGAAGCAGGAACTTCATCAAGTCGTCGTTTCAAAAGTTCTTCATTAGTCGAAACTATTTGAATGACAACAGCAAGACCTTGGGCTAGATCCTGCTCAATCGCTTTGATCAACTGCGGACATTTCATCCCTGTGAGAAGATGATTGAAGAATCTTTGCTTGTGCGATTCAAACTGCGAGTTGGCAGACATCTTAGCAGCACGATTGTACGTTTTTGCGCCAGTTATATTGCAAGCTTCTAAGGCTTTGTCTAAATTATTATGAATAACACCAAAAGCATCGGAGTAGCTGTTATAAATCCGTTCCTGAGTCGGCGTTAACTCAATTTCGAGAGTTTGATATTCAACTCCCTCGAAGGAAAGGCTCCGCGCCAGATACAGTCCCAAAGCCTTGAGATCCCTGGCGACCACTTCCATTGCAGCGATACCACCGCCCTCAATGGATTCCACAAAATCCTCACGGGAGGTAAACGGAAAGTCGCCCGTCTGCCAAAGCCCCAGACGATTTGCATAAGATAGGTTGGAAACCTTCGTCGCTCCAGTAGCAGAAACATAGATAACCCGTGCTGATGGCAGTGCGTTTTGCAACCGCAGCCCAACAATACCTTGCTGGGATGCTGCAACCATACCAAGTTTGCCCTCTTGTGCCATTGCATTGCCCATGCTGTGGCACTCGTCAAAGGAGATAGTACCCTCAAAATCCTTACCTGCCCAGTCAACAATTTGCTTGAGCCGACTTTTACCATTCTTTTGAGAACGTAGAGTAGAGTACGTGCAGAACAGAATCCCTTGGGTGAACGGGATTGGGTCGCCAAGTTTGATGTTGCTCAGGTCGATGATATCTTTTTCAGCACCTCCTAAAGCACACCAGTCTCTACGGGCATCTTCAATTAATGCAGAACTTTTTGATACCCAGATTGCTTTTCTTCGTTCCTGACACCAGTTGTCGAGGATGATTCCTGCACATTGTCTACCCTTACCAGCACCCGTACCATCGCCTAAGAACCAGCCACGACGAAATTTCACGGCATTTTCTTCGCCCTGAGCCGCAAAAGTCACATTATCCCACGAATAATCGACAATATAAGACCCAGACAAAAATTCACAGTGCGCCTGACCTGCGTAAATAACGCTTTCAAGTTGTGCTTCAGATAACAATCCTTGTGAGACAATGTTTCGCGGGAGATGCGGTTTGTAAGTGGGTGGTGGTGGCGAGACAAGCGCTAGGGCTGCACTCTCACAAAGCAGTGAGGGATGAGGTAAAGCATCTTTAATTCTGATTCGCTGTGGGCGATAGGTTTCATATAAAGTATCTTTGAGTCCTTCTGTAGCAGACCATTCGACGACTTCGTATTCCAGAATAACCACATCTGGAATTGAAGAAAGTGTTTCTGCTTGAGCTACCACAGAGCGTTTTGGCAATTGAACAACTTTTGCCTTCGCAGCCGCAGCTTTAGCAGTTGAATGCTGCCACGGAGATCGCTGTGGTAATTGCTCAATCAACGCCAGCAGTTCGGGCAAGTCCAAGGTTTCGGGAATACAGGGGATGTCGTCGGGATTATCAGCCGGGACTTTATCAATTACCGTAATTCTGGTGTCGATTTGTGTACCATGTTTCGAGTACACTTTGCCGTTGCCCCCAACAGACAGTAGAACTCGCGCAAAATCCTGCCACTTAACAAAAGTCTCTCGCCAGCTTGGGTTAGCCGGAGAAAACCAGTTGGCTGTGATTGTTACCAGTCGTCCACCGTCAGCTAGTCTTTGCAATGCCGAGTTGATGTGGCTCTTAGTTGCGTCCGGGTTGCGACTGTTGATTTTGGGAGATGCGGAGAAAGGCGGATTCATCAGCACAACTGAGGGCTGAGTCTTGCCAACCAGATAGTCGTTAATCTGTTCCGCGTTTACTGAGAATAGTGGTGTACCTGGGAATAATCGCCGCAGAATCTTACTTCTATCGGGTGCAAGCTCGTTGAGCATCAGACTTGCACTGTGCAGTTTAGCCATTTGTGCCAATAGGCCAGTTCCGGCACTTGGCTCCAGCACCAAATCAGTAGCTTGTATAAATCCTGCTTTGGCTACTAGATAAGCAAGCGGCAGAGGGGTGGAGAATTGCTGAAGCTGTACTGACTCTTCACTACGCCGTGTTTGGGTTGGGCAGAGGGCTGTTAATTCTTCTAATTGTTGCACAACCACTTGAGGTTGTTGTGATAAAATCTTAATTCCCAGATGACGCAGATATAATATTTGCGCCACTTCCACAGCTTCGTAAGCATCTTTCCATTGCCATGCACCAGACGCGGCAGTGCCGAGAAAGTAGCGATTCATCTGGGCTTGGATTGTCCTGGTGGAGATAGTCCGTTGCTCAATCAGTGATTTGGTGAGTTCTTGAGCAACGTTGAGGATTGATTGCCCATAATCCAGAACTGTTTCTAGGTCAAACAGAGTTCCTTGGGTGGCTATAAGGCTGACCATATCTATATATATGAATACATCACTTTCGCTTTGGCGTAGCCGTTTGAGCTAAGACGGGTTAGGTGGGAGTAGTCGGAGTCTGGGGAAAGGGATGATAACTGCTGGCGTGGGAACAAAATGGTGAGGAGATTGTGGTTCTAGAGTCCAGGGGTCGGAAATCTTCTCAAATGCGATCGCCCTTGGAGTGGCTTGTTGGATTTCCTGTTGTGGAGTAGGTTGTGGGGAAGTTGCGGAAACTGTGGGTTGTTCAATAAACGATGGCTCCCATTCGATTGGCGGTAAGGGTACAACCCACAAACCATCTATGAAATCGAAAACCATCAGCGCAACAAAGCTCATAACGACTGCTTGGATCGTGAGGGTAAGAATAGCTTGGATATCCATAATTAATTCCAAATGTTTGTGATTTTTCAATGTGGTGAGGCGTTGCATCTGGGTTTGAAGCGTGTGTTTGGTCGTTGCAACTCTCACTCTGGCTTTGGCGTAGCCATGAAAATTCCCATTCAGAAAACGGGTGATTATGTTTACCTAGACCATTGAAATCTTCTTAGCAAAGGCTAAGATCCAAAAAGTCACTAATTGCAATAAGCAATGGCAAGCAAAGAAATCCAAGTCAGAGAGTACACTGTCAGAGCGCACAAGCGGGAAATTCATACTCGCGTTTTCAACTTCGTATGTAAGCAGTGTGAACAACCCACACAAAGAGAAACTTTTGGAGTCCGACCGCTCTATTGTGAGAAATGCCGTCCACCACAAGCACCCAAGCAATCGAAAGTAGTCCCTATAGGCAAGAGGAAACCCAGAGCTATGAACTACAAGAGTGGGAAGGATATAAGGG
>NZ_JACKZS010000174.1 GCF_014222285.1 Nostoc sp. UCD121 | reverse complement strand
GGATATAGGAGGCAGACAAGGAGAATAACCAATGCCCTTATTTTACGTTTTTATGTCTTTTCTTATAATTTTGTTAAGTAAATTAAATCCAACAGGCCATAGACAGATATGATCGATTGCGGGTTTTGTAATTAAGTTATTGAATTTTTTAAGACAATTGGAAGGAGAAAGGGGAAAATGTTTGACGCTGTATCTGACTTGTTTAACGCTTTTACCAGTATCAATTGGGAAGTTATTTTCCAATTGCTGTCCGTGGCGCTAATTGTAATTGCTGGCCCAGTAGTAATCTTTTTGTTGGCATTTCGCAACGGCAACCTATAAGATTTCTGAGTGCTGATTAAGAGTTAGGGGTGAGGAGCGATGCCCTGAGCCTGCCAAAGGGTTAGGAGTGAGTAATTAAATTTTATTCTCAACTCATAACTCATAAATCAGCACTCATAATGTTACAGTCACAAGTGATAGGTTAATTAAGAACTCCTAACTTTTAACTGATAACGCTTGAAGTGCAGCTTGAATAATACTGTCATACTGTGGCTGAGAAATATCAACTTCTTTAGCGTTTTGACGATTAGTACCAAGTAAACCGATTATATGTCCTGGCTGCATGACTAATACCTTACCTTCAGGGTTTTTAATTCTTAATTCTGCTTCAATGCCGTTTTTATAGAAACCACAAGTATAGTTTCGCTGATTGTACTCAAAGTTGGTACTTGACGAAATAGGTGGCGAAGCAAAAAATTGTTGAATCTGAATTGGCAATCTAACACCGACTAACTCTAGCTCGATGGTGGTGTTGCCGTTAAAATAATTTTCTCGCAGTTTGTAAGCTACATCCACTCGCGGCGGTAAGCGGAAGTAGTCGCCCCAACGCCAAGCGATCGCTTTAATTCTGTACTCCTGATTATCAATAATTTGGGCAATTGTCAGTTTGATGTGACCTTTGCCTACGATTTTTTGCTCAACCACCTGAACATTAGGTGTCCAAAAAACTGGATCGGGGTTGTCCATACCGCAGGGATGTAGAGCATTAAGCTGTTGGTAAAGCTGCTGATTGATCTGATCCAGGTTGACTTCGGCATCAATTTTGAGCAGAGGCTTGAGATGCTGGGGTTCAAGACACTGGTTAGCAAACTCAATCAAACGCGATCGCACCATTTGTAAATTCTCTGCTGGTAGAGAGAATCCCCCTGCGGCTTTGTGTCCGCCATATTTGCCTAGTAAATCGTGACAATATTCCAAAGCTTCAAACACATTAAACTCTGGAATTGAGCGTGCAGAACCGCGTATATGTTCCCCATCCTCATAAGTACCGATAAATACAGGAACGCCGTAGCGTTCTACCAAGCGTGAGGCGACAATGCCAATAACGCCGTGATGCCAATTGGGTTGAACAACAATTAATACACGATCTTGTTGTAGAGATGTAACAAATTCTGCTTCTACATAAGCGATCGCTTCTTGTTCAATTTGCTGACACATCTCCTGGCGAGAAGCATTGATTTGTTCGCATTGCATTGCTCTTTCCAGCGCTACTCCCATATCATCTGTAGTCAGCAATTCAATCACAGTTTGGGGATTACCAATCCGACCAATAGCATTAATTCGGGGCCCCAAGCGAAACCCAATATCTTCAGGCTTGAGCGATTTTGGATTTTGGACTTTGGATTTTGGACTTGTACTGAGCGAAGTCGTTGGCGCAGCCTCTCGCAGAGAAGTATTAGAAATTTCCTCCCCTGCTCCCCTGCTCCCCTGCTCCCCTACTTTCTCATCTCCTCTCGCCTGTACGCCGCCTACCTGAATTAACGCTTGTATTCCAGCTAAGTTGGATTTGGGTAAATGCTGTAAACCACGTTTCACCCAACGACGATTCACGCCAGTTAAGGGAGCTAAATCTGCGATCGTTCCTAGTGTAAATAATGCTAGCATCGGCTGGATCAAACCCTTAGTCTCTCCTAGCTGTTGTGCGAGAGACACTGCCAAGATGTAGGCAACACCAACACCAGCAACACCCCGATAAGGTGAGGATTCAGCTATTAGTTTGGGGTTGAGGATAGCATTAGCTGGCGGTAATTTTTGGGGTATATCATGGTGATCTGTGATAATCACTGCTAAACCAAGTTCTCTAGCTCTAGCGACTGGTTCAAATGCAGAGATGCCATTATCTACAGTCAGAATTAGTCCTACACCTTCACTGTAGAATTCTTCAACTATGCGTTTATTAATACCGTAGCCTTCATGCATCCGGCTGGGAATAGCATAATCTACTTGTGCGCCCAAAGTGCGGAGGCTACGCAAAAGTAGAGCCGTGCTGGTCATTCCATCAGCATCGTAGTCACCACAAATAGCAATTTTTGTTTGAGAAGCGATCGCATTTTGCAACAACTCCAAACTAATCGCCAAATCTGGGAAATCTTCTAACGGCGAAGGTAAGACTAAAGACTCTGGATTTAAAAATGCTTGTACCTGTTCTGGTGTTTCCATACCCCGATTAATCAACAACTGGCTGACAATGGGTGAAATTTTTGTCAAATATGCCAGATTTTGGGCAAATTCTGGTTTTTGTGGATAAATTTGCCAGCGCTGATCAGGTAAGCGTCGGTGAGGTTTTGAGAGTTCAGATACAGGTCGGTCTAGCACAAGACAAGTTAGGAGTTAGAAGTTATGAGTATTGAATTTAAAGTTATTTCTTAACTCATAACTAATAACATTAATTTGCTATCTAAAACACGTTTATCCTACCATCATCCATAATATATAACGAGCGATCGCCCGGAGAGCGCCAAGTCGGACGGAGTTCCAGCCGCAATGTGCCAAAGTTAGGTTTCGAGACAATTGCTTGTAGTGATAAACCCTTTTCGCTCCAAAATATCAGTGATGTATTTGGCTCTGTACCCTCTATTTGTTCTAAACTTAGTTTCTGTCCTGGACTCAAGGATATTGCATCAGTCCCGGAGGGTTTTTGAATTTTTATCAGGTTGGGTGTGCTATTTATAACTTCAACCCGGATGTGTTGCCCAGGTGTAAACTGAATTGGATGCGACCCGCACTTAGAGGCACAAGTTCTAGCTAAAGTAGCACTGGGATTATTGATTGATGCAACTAGAACGGTAGCTGCAACTAAAGCAAATGACAGAGGCTTAAACATAATACACAGTATAAGTACTAAACTGAAATATTACTTCAATTTAGTAATATTAAGCCTCAGCATATTTTCCAGAATTAGAACTGTGATGAGTTTTTAACCAAACCGTCCACTGATATAGTCCTCAGCTTCTTTAGTTTGAGGAGAACTGAACATTTGGGCTGTAGGATTAAACTCAACTAATTTTCCGCGACGTTTACCATGCTCGTCAATTTCTGTATTGAAGAAAGCCGTGTAATCTGCGACTCTAGAAGCTTGCTGCATATTGTGAGTCACCATGATGATGGTATATTGCTGCTTGAGTTCTAAGCAGAGTTCTTCTACTTGGCGGCTAGAAATGGGGTCGAGAGCAGAACATGGTTCATCCATTAATAATACATCTGGCTTCATAGCGATCGCACGAGCAATACAAAGTCGTTGCTGTTGTCCACCAGATAATGCAGTACCCTTCTCTTTGAGTTTATCTTTGACTTCATCCCAGATAGCAGCGCGTCTGAGGGAATCTTCTACCAATTCATCGATGTTACCTTTATAACCGTTAGCACGCGGCCCAAAGGAAATATTTTCGTATATAGACTTGGGGAAAGGATTCGGTCTTTGAAAAACCATTCCGATTTGGCGGCGTAATTTGACAGAATTTATCTTAGGATCGTAAATATTGCGATCGCGATAATTCAATCTACCCTCAACTTTAGCTCCAGGGATTAAATCATTCATCCGGTTGAAGCAACGCAGTAAGGTACTTTTACCACATCCTGAAGGGCCAATAAAAGCAATAATTTGTTTTGCAGGAATCTTTAAATAGACATCTAAAAGTGCCAAAAGTCCTCCATAATAGACCTTTACACCTTCAACATTGAAGACGTTATTCTCATGGTCGATTGTGGCACTATCTAATTTACTTCTACTGTTGCTATAAGTCATGAAAGCGTATCTCCTAATAACCGTGAATATATCCAATTAGATATTTAATTACCTAACGTATTGAAAAGCGTTGACGGATATAAATTGCTACACCATTTAAAACTAAAATCAAGAGTAACAACGCAATAATTGTTGCTGCTGCTGCACTAGCAAAACCTGGTTCAGGACGAGTAATGTAACTGTAAATTTGAATGGGTAATGCCATAAATCTCTGGAACAAACCAGGGTTAAAGGTGAGAAAACCAACAGCACCTACAACAATTAGAGACGCTGCATCACCAATAGCACGCGATACAGAGATAATTACCCCTGTCAAAATACCAGGAATAGCATAAGGTAAAACGTGACTGCTGATAGTTCGCCATTTAGTGACACCTAATCCATAAGAAGCATTTCTCAGAGAATCTGGAACAGCGCGGATTGCTTCTCTAGCCGTCACAATAATTACTGGTAAAGACAACAAAGATAAAGTTAACGCACCAGAAATCAAAGCGGGGCCAAACCCAAGCAAATAATTGAAAACTCCTAAACCCAGCAATCCGTAGACAATGGAAGGTACACCTGCTAGATTGCTGATATTAATCTCAATAATCACTGTCCACCAAGCTTTAGGTGCATACTCTTCTAGATATAAAGCTGCTCCAACACCAACTGGTACAGTGACTAAAATTACAATAATTCCTAAAAGAATACTACTGACAATAGCCGGACGGATTCCACCTTGGTCAGGAAAACGAGAAGGAGTTTCTGTTAGAAAGCCGGGTGTTAAAAATCTGGCTAATCCATCTCGAAAAATATCGAAAAGTAGCAAAGCCAGAACAAATATACCAATCAGCAACCCTAACAAAAAAATTATTTCAAATACTTTTCCTAATGTTTCCCTACTCTCAACATTATCAGTAAATTCTGCCGCCGAATCCAAAGAATCATCTCGTTGATAACTTGTCGTCATGCCTTTTACTCGTACTTTTCTTTAAAGCGATTAGCAATCCAGTAACTAACAATATTTAAAGCTAGGGTCATTAGAAATAAAAGAGCGCCCACAGCATATAAAGTCTGGAAATTGAGGCTACCACGCGGACTATCCCCACCAGAAATTTGCGCCATGTAAGCTGTCATTGTTTCTACTGATTCCGCAAAGTTAATTGTCAGTTTTGGTTGTTGGCCTGCGGCGATAAGGACAGTCATCGTTTCACCCACCGCACGAGAAATACCCAAAATAATTGAGGCTATAATTCCAGAAAGTGCTGCTGGGAGAACTATTCTAAAAATACTTTCTAGTTTAGTAATACCTAAAGCATAAGCTCCTTCCCGCAAAGAACGTGGAACAGCTTGAATCGCATCTAAGCTAATAGAACCAACAGTAGGAGTAATCATTACCCCCATCATTAGCCCTGCGCTCAAGGCATTAAATATTTCTAGAGGAATAATATTCCGCAGCAATGGTGTGAGGAATAACAGTGCAAAGTAACCATATACTACTGTAGGTATTCCCGCTAAAAGTTCCACTGCTGGACGTAAAATTGCTGCTACTTTTGGTTGAGCATATTCACTCAAGTAAATTGCAGAAGATAAACCCAAAGGAATAGCAACCGCCATAGCAATAGCTGTAGTTAAGAAAGTGCCAGCTATCAAGGGCCAAACGCCAAAATGTCTCTCTGCAAATAGAGGTGTCCATTTAGTATCAAGAAAGAATTCGGCAAAGGAAACTTTTTGGAAAAAACCAAACGCTTCCTGAAAGATAATTACGACAATCCCAAAGGTAGTTAGAACCGAAACTAAAGCACAACTAAATAAAATTACCGCAATAATCTTTTCTGAGATATCTTCAAATGCGTTTTTCTCCAATGACTGTCTGAACTGGAGAGAAGGATCGTCTTGAAAATTAGGATTTTGCATAAATTAGTTAAGCATTTACTAAATTCATACTACAAAAACTGGTCTTTATTTAAATAAAGTTGGTGATTGGTTCACCTGGTTTTGCTGTTTTGAATTTTGTCCCAGTTTCACCAGTAGCCAATTTTTGTTTTACCTTGACGTAAGCTTCATCAGGTAATGCTACATAACCAACGCTATCTACCCACTTCCAAGAATTTTCTAGATAAAAATCTACAAATTCTTTGACTGCTGGCTTGCTATCTAGGGATTTTTTACTAACATAGATAAACAGAGGACGAGACAATGGTGTATAGAGATTTTTGACTACATTATCTATCGGAACTGGTTTTTCACATTTCCCTGTGGGGCTTTCTACAGCAACTAGATTTAGCTTATCTTGGTTTTGAATATAGTAAGATATGCCTACATAACCTAAAGCTGATGCTTCACCTGAGACTCCTTGCACAAGTAAGTTTTGATTATGACTGGGAGTATAATCTGTACGACCATTTTTAGCTTTGCCAGTAACAGCTTGAGTCATATAATCAAACGTTCCAGTATCAGAAGCCGGAGCATACAGTTTCAGTTTTTGGTTAGGAAACTTGGGATTAACTTGATTCCATGTCAAGATTTTGCTGTCTGATTTAGCGCCCCAAATCTTACCCAATTCTTTAATAGTTAGACATTTGGCAAAGTTATTTTGACGATTAGTAATTACAGCGATGCCGTCTAAAGCTACAGGCAACTCGACAAATTCAATATTCTTACTTTTACATTTTTTAATTTCTTCATCTCTAATGGTACGGGAAGCACCAGCTATATCAATATCGCCATTACAAAATTTACTAAAACCGCCACCAGTACCACTTGAGGCAACACTAACTTTTGCTTCAGGTTTCACTTTACCATATTCTTCTGCAACTGCTAAAGAAACAGGGAAACCTACTGCGGCACCATCAATACTCACCTGATTTTTCAATTCCTGTCCACTGTTGCAAGCACTTATACTGCTGGCAATAAGCATTAAAGATGTCAGAAAAAAGCTATCCTTAAATCGGCTACGAAAGCTCATAATTTATCAATTTGAGATAAAGTGATCAGAATTTATTATGCTTGGCTATCTGTTAAGTAGCTCATGCAGCATTAAAAAAATATATTATGCTTTGCTTGCAGCTTGAACTTTATCAAAAATTGCCCCATTTCCAAAAAACTTATTCTGGATAATATCCCAGCCACCTAAATCTTGAGATGTGAATAAAGTTTTAATTGGCGGATGTTGTGAGGCTACTTCTTGACTAACAGTGGGGTTAACAGGACGATATTGTAATTTTCCAAATTCCCGTTGAGCTTCTGTTGAGTAAAGAAAATCAACAAATGCTTGTGCAACTTCTCTTGTACCGTGCTTATCAACGTTTTTATCGACTATTGCTACAGGATTATCAATGGAGATATTCACTTGTGGTACAACATAAGGCAACTTAGCCCCATTTTTACCCGCCAAAATTACCTCATTTTCGTAGTTAATTAAAACATCTCCCTGACCTTTTTGGAAGAATAAATCGCTAGCTTCACGGGCATCTTTTGTCAGAATAGGGGTATTTTTATAAACTTTAGTGACATAATCTAGCGCAGTCGCCTCATCACCGCCTGTTAGACTCACCGAACCCCAAAAAGCCAGGAATTCCCAAATAGCAATACCAGAAGTTTTTGGGTTAGCCGCAATCACTTTCACGCCATCTTTTGCTAAGTCTGCCCAAGTATTTATATCTTTGGGATTACCTTCACGGGTAACGATCGCAGCAACCGATCTACTAACAATACCACTTCTAGGAGCTTTGATTTCCCAACCTGATTTAATCAAACCCGCTTGCTGAATTTTGTTGACATCCAGGGGAAGTGCTAAATGTACTATATCTGCTTCTTGCGAACCGGCAATGACAGCAGCCGCTTGAGCGCCAGAACCTCCATAACTTTGCTCAAAAGTTACGTTCTGTTTATGTTCCTGCTTCCACTTTTCGACAAATTTAGGGATTATCTGGTCATGAGCGGCTTTGGTGACAGAGAATGAAACTAGTTTTAACTTAACATCATTTTTGCTAGCTGAACTGCTTCCCGAACAGGAGGCAACTGCTATACTCAAAAAAGCACCTACTAGAAACAGACTCACAAAGCTTTGTACTGTGTGTCTATTCAACCAATTTCTAATTGTGTGTTGATATGAGAGTTGTATAGTCTGTAATGCTTTAATGACATAAGACTGTATTCTCTCAGTTAGCAATTTACTGAAATCTGTCGTTTGTTGCGACTCGCTCATCAGAATTCACCCCTAAATCTACGGTATTTCTAAGCAGATACCGTATTAAAGATTATAGGGTATATAGAATAATATTTATCATCTGGCTTCGATTTTTTTTACAAGTAGCAATAGTAGGGTCTAAACTTTACGTTCTGCCAAACTTCAAAAAGCTGATTTATTTACAGCATACACACATTATTTTTGTATAGAATTGCCACAATAATTTATTGCGAGAATTGGGAGAAAGCTAAAAAAGTTTCTCGCTTTTGTCCATAAAAGACCTCTCCCTGGTTTTACTACCCAAAACCTGTCCCTCTGCAAAGTGGAGCTACGGTGTACACACATCCTCTACAAAAACAAAATGTTATAGATCCTCCTAAATTCTCCGATAAATTGGAGGAATTTGAGAGATTTTTGCCCTCCTTATTTTTAAGGGGTTGGGGGGATATTAAACTAGAATGATTATCAAAATATATAGCTAAGAATCACATTGCCTTTAAGCTAGGGAATGTCGAAATCCAAGAAAATTATTATATGAATGCTGAAGAATTTTTAAACCAAGGATTGAACCACAGTTCGCAAGGCGATTATCAAGGAGCGAACACAGCTTACACCCAGGCAATCAAGCTCAACCCTAACTTCGCCGAAGCTTACCATAATCGAGGGATTAATCTAGGTGGTCAACTCAAAGATTATCGTGGTGCGATCGCAGATTTTAATCGGGCTATAGAAATAAATCCCAATTCTGCCACAGCCTATTATCACCGGGGTAATGCACGTTACTCTTTAGGCGATTATCAAGAAGCGATCGCAGATTATAACCAAGCATTAGAAATCGATCCAAACCTCGGCCAATCTTACCACAGCCGGGGTAATGCCTACTTTGCCTTAGAAAAATACGACAAAGCGATCGCTGACTATATCCAAACAATAGAAACTAGCACCCAGTTAGCTGATAATATCAATACTGATATTGCCAATGCTTATCATAATCGGGGTGTAGTTTGTTTTGAACGGGGCGATCATCAAGGAGCGATCGCAGATTTTCAACAAGCTTTACAGTGGTATCCCAATTTTGCCGCAGCCTACAGCAATCGGGGTAATATTCATCATATCTTAGGAAATTTCAAGGAAGCGATCGCCGATCATGACCGAGCATTAAAATTAGATCCTAAGTTGGCGGAGGCTTATCATAATCGAGGTAATGCCTACTACTCTTTAGAAAATTATCAAAATGCGATCGCAGATTACAACCGCGCCCTAGAAATAAATCCCAGGTTTGCTGGAGCATATTACAACCGGGGTTTGGTTCTAGCTCATCTCAAAGAATATCACCGAGCAATTGAGGATTTTAATCAAGCGCTAAAGTTCAATCCTGATGATGTGCAAGCTTATTGTGAGCGGGGGCTTGTCCGTAGTACCCTTGAAGACTATGAGGGTGCGATCGCAGATTATGACCGAGCTTTACAAGAAAATCCGACTCTGGCTTTAGTATATGGCTTTCGGGCTAATGCTCTGCGCCGACTGGGAGATTATCAAGGCGCAATTGAAGATAGCAATCGGTTATTACAACTCAATCCTAGTTTAGCTGAAGGATATTGCGATCGCGCGGCGGCTCGTCGTTCTTTAGGAGATCATAAAGGAGCAATTAAAGATTACGATCGGGCATTACAGATTAATGATAAATTAGCCGCAGCTTATTATGGTCGAGGGATTGCCCGTGAAGCTCTGCAAGATTTACAGGGAGCAATTGATGATAATACCCAAGCGATAGAGTTGGTTCCTGAATTTTCGCAAGCGTACTGCAATCGAGGAAATGCTCGTCGTCTTTTGGGGGATGAACAAGGAGCGATCGCAGATTATAATCAAGCATTAGAAATTAATCCTGATTTAATTGAAGCATATTACAATCGCGGTTCAACGCATTATGCTTTAGAAGCTTATGAAAATGCGATCGCAGATTACACCCAAGCTTTACAAATAAATCCTCAATCTGCTGCATTTTACAGCGATCGCGCTAATGCTCGCTATGCTCTAGAAGATTATCAAGGAGCAATCGAAGATTACAGCCGGGCGATCGCGATCGACTCCAGCTTTGCTGAAGACTGGTACAATCGGGGTCGTAGTCGTTCTCTATTGGGAGATTTACAGGGAGCGCTCACAGACTTAAACCAAGCCTTACAACTTCAGCCTCATTGGGCTTCAGCCTACATCCTGCGAGCAGATGTCTACCAAAATCTGGGTGATTCTCAAGGAGCAATTGCGGATTTCCAAAAATCCGCAGATTTGTATTACCAAGAGGGAAATGTTCAGTATTATCAACAAATTATGGAGCTAATTCAACAGCTTCAATAAATTCGTAATTGGGAATTGGGCATTGGGAATTGGGAATTGGGGAAAGAATTCTTCTAACTCCTAACTCCCTACTGCCTTATTTATTCAAAGTAAAAGCGTTCCATGAAGCGGCGGTCAATGCAATCTTTGTAATGCCACAAGAGTTTATGAGGTGGTAAAGTAAAGATGCCTTTTGTTGTAATTGCTCTTCCATCTCCTGTACCAATTAGACTTAAATATTGTTTCTGTGGCTTGTAGGGTTTGAGTGACTTACCTAATATAATTCGCTGCAAATTATTAAATAAAGGTTTACCTTGTCTAACAGCAAATACCCCAGCTTTTGGACGCGGATAATTTACCATTGTGGCGATGTCACCAGATGCAAATACCTGCGGGTGCGTTTGAGATTGCAATGTGTCTTCTACCAGAATAAAACCTTGCTCATCAGTTCCTAGTCCCGCAATTTTTAACCATTCAGGTGCTGAAGCTTGTGTTACCCAAAAAATTTTATTACACTCTACTCTCAAACCAGAGTCGCACTTAATCTCAAATGTTTCTCTAGTTTCCTTGGAGTTTTTAGGTGCGATATTACACACATTTTCTCCAAGATGTAGCTTAATACCCCGTTGGGTGAGAATTTGCTGAAGTTGATGCCGTACTGATTGATGATAATTGGGCATCAGTTGTATGTTGCGCTGAAATAAATGAATTTCCAGATTTTCAATAGGTTGTTGATTTTGATGGAAAATCTGATGTAAATGAGATTGCATCGCCAACGCCAATTCTACACCGCCAGCACCTCCACCTGCGATCGCAATGCGAATTGGTTCTTGAGGATTTTTGCCTATAGCTGCAATTAGTTCATACCAATGTTCCAATAGCTGGGATACTGGTTTAGCTGCGATCGTATATTCTGCTGCTCCTGATACAGACACTCTGGCCGGAGTGCTGCCAATATCAATAGACAGCACATCAAAATCTACCGCCAATCCGTTAGCACAGAGAACTTTGTTGTTTTGCAAGTCTAGGGCAACTACTCTGTCAATATACAAATTTGCTTGAGCAAAGTTAGCCAATGGTTTCAAATCAATATGACATTCATCATGGGTGTAAAATCCAGCAATGTGTCCTGGTAACATTCCAGAGTAGGCTGTCTTTTGATTTGCACTAATCAACGTCAAACGCACTCCGGGTAACGGCTTTATTCCAAACATTTTCAGGGCAATTGCATGGCTGTGTCCGCCACCAATTAGCACTAAGTTTTTAATCATAGTATGTTGACAGTAATTATTAATTATTTTCATGTTGTAAAAAATATTTCATCAATCAATAACAGTCAATTAGCAAAAATATGTCTGGGGATACAGGCTTTCCAAGAAAAAATTAACCAAACTCAGCATAAGTCCCCAAAAGAACATTTAATAATCGCAATTGAACAACTAGAAAATAACACAATAGAAAACAGTTTAGCTGTAATTAATGATTTAGAGCAAATTGCCAAAAATCATCCCCATTACCACTGGATAATTATGAATATTCTTACTAGTTTTATCCGAAAAAATACTCTTTATAGACCCCAAGAAGAAGTAAAGATTAATCTGTTAGAAAAAGTTCGTCTAGATATTCAAGCAGCCCTTACCGTTATCGCTAAAAGAGATATAGATAAAGACCCAAAAAATGAGCAGCTTGATTTGAGTTATATCGACATGAGAGGAGCCAACCTGCATAAGGCGAATCTACAACAGACAAACCTTTATCAAGCTAATCTTGCTGGGGCAAACCTTAGAGAAGCTAATCTTGCAGGAGCAATTCTCAGTGCGGCTAACCTCGAAGGTGCTAACTTAAAAGGAGCTAACCTAGAAGGCGCAATTCTTAGTGCAGCAAACCTTAAAGGAGCTAACTTAAAAGGAGCTAACCTGCATTATGCAAGCTTATATCTAGCTGATTTACATGGGGCAATTCTCAATGATGCCATTCTTGATGGAGCAAACCTTAGAGAAGCTAAATTTTCTGAGTAAAACACCAGCCCTGAAGGCGAAAGTTAAAATTAAAAAGTTTATAGGGTAGGATTTTCACCAATTTTCAGTAATTGTTCTATTTTCGCCCTAATCTACAAATATATTCAATATTATTACTTAGTTAAAGAGGTCTTCTGACACCTATTATAATTTTCTGTTAAATGCTATACTATTTTTTCCAAGCATCTAAGTAATAATTCTAGGTTGTAAGGAAAATCTTTACCATGTCTTCTAAAAAGACAGACACTCTGTTGAATTGGTTGATAACTATAACAGTTATATTTGGCTGCTCATTGATTGTAATTTTCTTTGCTTTATCCAGTATTAAAGAATTGTCAATTCAGGAAAAAATTCAGTATAGAAACCAAGCGTTAACAACTACTGCAATAGTTTTTCTGGCATCGGCGGCAATGTTTAATACCTATTACGCAGCAAAGCGGGCCCAAGCGATGCAGAAAAATGCGATCGCAGCTGAGAAAAACCTAGAAATTGGCCTGCAAAATGCCAAACTCAATCAAGATAGATTGATTTCAGAACGGTTTATGGGTGCAATTGCCCAGCTTGGTCATGATAAAGTTGAAACCCGAACAGGTGCAATTTATGCCTTAGAAAGAGTTGCTCAGGATTTTCCTAAAGAACACTGGACAATCATGGAAATCCTCACTGCCTTTGTGCGAGAAAATGCACCTATCCAGCAGGTGAAGGTTGAGCAACAAAAGCCGGAATATACACCAGATGCTTATTCAGGTAGGCGTAGAGTTGGGCCGCGTCCGACACAACAGTTAGAGCAAAACCTCCATGAAGAATTTCCAACAATCCGCACTGATATTCAAGCAGCCCTAACTGTTATCGGCAGGCGTAATTTACTCGAAGACCCAAAAGATCAGAAACTTGATTTACGTCATATCGACATCAGACGAGCAGACTTGCTAGGAGTTAACCTACAACAAGCAGATTTACGTGGTTCTGACCTGAGTGGGTCTGACCTGCGTGGAGCAGACTTGAGTGAGGCTGACCTGAACGGCGCTAAACTCATTAGGTCTATTCTCTATGAAACCAAATTATTAAAAGCTAGCCTCTGTGGAGCTAATCTATGTTGGGCTAATCTTAATCGTGCTAATCTCTCAGGGGCTAACCTGCGTTCAGCCAACCTTTCGGGAGCAAGTCTGCGTGTAGCGAATCTCCAAGGAGCAAACCTTTATAAAGCCAACTTGCAACAAGCAACTTTGAAAGTCGCTAATCTATCTGGAGCAAAGCTGTTTTTAGCTAACTTGCAAGGTGCAAAACTAGGTAAAGCCAACCTAAATCTAACGGGTTTGATTGGTGCTAACCTTTCAGGGGCTAACCTGAATGGAGCCAACCTTTCAGGGGCTAACTTGAATGCAGCCAAACTCCACCAAACAGAAGTCTATTTTGCCAATCTCTCAGAAGCCAGTTTAACGGAAGCTGACCTGCATCAGGCAAACCTGATTGGAGCCAACCTGCATAGGGCGACCCTTTATCAAGCTAACCTGACTCAGGCAAACCTGATGGGAGCTAACTTTTTAGAAGCTGACCTCAGTGATGTCAAACTGGAAGGGACAATTTTAACAGGGGCTAAAAACTTAGAGTTGCATCAGATTAGAAAGGCACTTGGCGATCGCACTACTCGCTTACCTGATTATATCGAAGCACCGACAGATTGGCGGCAATCAGGTTGAGTTAACGCAGCATCAATTAGTTATTTGGGCGCATTCTACCGTTTTCACTTCAGCTTACTTTTCCAGACTCCAACCCAGTGCTACAGCTACCTCAGCAGCTAATTCTAGCGGATTAAATGGTTTAGCGATCGCACCAATCATTCCCATCTGATTATAACGACGGCGATCGGAAGCCTGGATTTTGGCAGTTAACAAAATTACGGGAATCTTTTTAGTTATCGGATTAGCTTGTAACTTTTCAAAAGTGGCAATCCCATCCATCTCTGGCATCATTACATCTAGTAAAATCGCATCTGGTTGGTAAATCTCAGCTTTCATTATCCCCTCTTCACCTGAACTCGCTGTTTCAACTTTCCAGCCTGCAACCGTTTCCAAGCAAATCTTGGCAACTTCTTGAATATACTGCTCGTTATCAACCACTAGAATTTGCTTTGTTGCCATCATTGTATCTAGGCATAAATAAATTTAAAGTTTGTAGTAAGGACTTTAGTCCTGATAATCCTTGCTCTGAGCGATAAATCGCTCACTACAAACTAAAAGTTTATTTTATATTTAATTATGTCTACCTACTTATCCTTTATAATTTGCTCCTGACGACCATAAATTACAGGAATATTGGAAGAGTTTTGTAAATCAGTATGTGGGAAAGTCCCAAACAACGGCAGAGTGACGTAAAAAGTACTACCTTCCCCCAATGTACTTTCAGCCCAGATGCGTCCGCCGTGCTGTTGCATAATGCTTCTACAAATTGCTAAACCTAAACCAGTACCATCATGGTTACGCGAATCTGAAGAGTCAACTTGTTGAAAGCGCTCAAATATACTCTCAAGTTTGTCAGTTGGGATGCCGCGTCCGGTGTCTTTGATGGTCAACAAAACTTCATCGCCTTCTTGTTGCACCCCCAACCAAATCGTAGATCCAGCAGACGAAAATTTAATGGCGTTACTCAATAGGTTAGTTAAGGTTTGGACAATGCGATCGCAATCTGCCAATACTTGAGCGGATAGAGCAGAAATGGATAGTGTCACTCCGGCTTTGTCAGCCAAAGGCTGGATGACATTTACTGCTTGAGTAATCAAATCAACGATATTGCAGATTTCTGCTTCCATCTTCGCCTTACCCGACTCAATGCGCTCAATGTCTAGGATGTCGTTGATTAAGCGTACTAGGCGTTCGGTGCTATCAGCAGCAATTTGCAACAGACGTTTTCCCTGCTCTGAGTCTGTCGGCAGCAAACCACTGGCTAGCATTCCGAGAGAGCCGTAAATCGAAGTTAAAGGTGTACGGAGTTCATGACTAACAACAGAGACAAACTCATCCTTCATCCGTTCGATTTGCTTGCGCTCTGTGACATCTCGTAAGATAACCGTATAAAATATCTCATCACCCATATCTATTTTAGAGATAGAAGCTTCTGCTGGAAACTCACTTCCATCCTTTCGACGACCATAAATTTCACGTCGTTCTCCCATCCGCCGCGCAACATTGGGAGATTGCCCAAAGTCAGCTACATGTTGACGATGTGCTTGGAAAAAGCGCTGCGGTAAGAGTAAATCAAGACCTTGGCCAATCACTTCCTGGGCAGAGTAACCAAAAATCTTCTCTGCTCCTTGATTAAACAAGGTGATATTGTGGAACCCGTTGATAGAAATAATTGCGTCATCAGCAATATCTAAAATTCGGGCAAATCGGGCTTGAGAAAACCGTAATTCTTCCTGCGTTTGCTGACGTTCATCAAGTTGTGACTGCAACTGCTGATTCACACTTATTAACTCGGCAGTTCGCTCTGCTACCCTTAACTCTAGTTCATTGATAGCTCGGTGAGAGAAAGATGGGGGTGAATTTACTTCGCCTGCTTCGCCTGCTCCCCCTACCCCTCTGCTCGCCTGCTCCCCTGCCCTTCTACCTCGCTGCGTCACACGCTGCCGGAATTTCATTG